>JANQHL010000260.1 GCA_028277085.1 Flavobacteriaceae bacterium | reverse complement strand
CGTTTAGCAGTGACAAACGATGGCAAAACTATGAGTATATTATGGCCGACATCTTTGACCATCTTATAGCGGCCGTTCCCTACTTTGATCTGGAAATTTACGAATTACCCACTACCCTTTCCAAAGGGTAGCCTCAAACTTTTGCCGTGATTCGGGTAACCGCAGTTACTGCAAGCCGTATGGACTTTTCACGATTCTTTTCCCGGAACCCATTGTCCAGAATTGCCGTTAGCATTTCAAAACCAGTGGCAACGATTTGTTACTGTTCCACACAGCCCTTGTAAAAGGTGCTGAATTCGAATAGCGCTACTTCAAATATTTGATGAGTAACCGAAGGGTCCATTTTGACAACAGCATCGGCTTCCAGGCTGTCTTTTGCTTTGAGTAGCATAAACCCTTTGTCGGAATATCTTCCCCCAATGACGATTCTGCCCTCTTTTCGGAGTTTTTGCAGATGTAAGGAGTGTTCCTTAAAAAACGGTTGCTGGTCAAAAGTAATGGCGTGATTCCACTTCTCCCCAGGAGTGTAAATCATGGTAAACAACTTGCTTTCCGTTGCTTCCTGTGCAATACAAGCGATCGGGGTCCAAGCCAGGACTAATAGAAAACAGGTGTATTTCAGTATCATCATTCTTTTTTTTGGATGACGTTTTACCATTCCGTCAATTGGACAATAGTTTCAATATTTTAATTTTTTAGTAAAGGTTGTCCTTCAATCCATGGTGCACCTGCGGCCTTTAACGCTGCTTCCAGGGCCGGCAAGGTAGTTTCGGTTACGGTTCGAAGTTCGGCCTTCACTTGTTGCAGTTGTTGGTTGGCTCTATTAAATGCCTTGGTATGATTACCTGTTGGACCGTAGGTGTTTATGAGGGCAACATAACCCACAAAAGAGCCATTCCCCGGTGACGGAGGATTCCGCTCACCAATCTCGTTTTTAGCAGGGTTACCATTCATTTTCTCATCTATTGCTTTTAGTGTTTTTTCTGCCGCATAAATTTGACCATATAGATCCGGAGATGGGGTCTTTGCCTGGCTGTAGGCCCGCTTCATGGCGTTGACCTTTTGCAAGCTCTTTTTAAGCGTGGTATTGCTGGCCATGAGGTCTTGCTGAAAGTTTTGGAAGCTTTCCCGGAACGCTACAATTTCCGAAGTGGGTTTGGGCGGAAGCGCTCCTTCCCGAAGCCGTTTCACTTCAAAAGAAATCGGGCCGGCTAGTTTCGTTAAAGTCCCACCGTCGCGTTGATACAATTCCGCTTTGTAGGTTCCTGGTGTAGCCATATAAGGTGAACCAAAGAAATCTTCCTCATCGCTGGGCTTGGGCATCTTTAATGGGATACCACTCCTGCTCGCATAGGTCAGGTCCCAATTCACCCTGTTGAATCCTTTTTTGTTGCTGCCTTTTACGGTATTCACCATAGTACCGGAAGCATCTGTGATGACGATGATGGTACCAGGTTTCTCCTGATTCGTTTCATCCGTCAGCGCCTCCCAACCGGGAAAGGGAATTGAAGTATTCTGTTTGTTCAGCTCTTTTTCGCGTTTCGTACGGTTCTCTTTGAGTGTTGTCAATTTCTCCGGTAAGTAATACGTCAATAGTGCTCCGAAAGCAGGGTTTTTCGCTTTGTACTTGTTATCCCCCTGCGCGTAAATAGCACTTTTGGGAACAAACCAGTAAGCATCACGAGTGGCAAACAACTGGGCTTCCCCGGACTTTGAGGCATCGTATTCCCGTAAAGGAGAGATGTCGTCAAGGACATAGAACCCACGGCCAAAGGAGGCGGCGACTAAGTCGTTTTCTCTGCGTTGTATGGTAATATCGCGAAGTGAAATCGTGGGAAGCCCTCCTTTCAATTGCGTCCAGTTAGTCCCGCCGTTTTTGGTGAAATAGACACCGAATTCTGTGGCTGCAAAAAGCAACGACCGCTCTTTATGGTCCTGCACAATGCGCCAGGTCAATAAGGTTTTCGGAAGGTTTCCATTGATAAAACTCCAGTTCCGACCCCTATCCGTACTTTTCAGAAGATAGGGTTTGTAGTCCCCTTCTTTATGGTTGTCCAACACCAGATACACGGTATTTGCATCATAAAGATCGGCGCGGACATCGTTGACAAAAGCCCTGTTTGGGACACCTTTTATGCTGCCCAACTCGATCTTACGCCAGTTGGCACCACTATCCTCAGAAACCTGAAGGATACCGTCATCCGTACCTGCATATAACAGTCCTTCCTGAACCGGGGATTCGGCAAGTGACGTTATCGTGTTATATACACTCATTGCCCCTACGTCCCATGGATTGTCCCAACTTTGCTGTCGGCCCATGATAGGAAGGGTAATGCGTTCCTCGTTTCGTGTAAGATCTCCAGATACTGCAGTCCAATCGTCTCCCCTATTTTCAGATTTCCAAACCCTGTAGGAAGCAAAGTATAAACGTGTGGGTTTATGTGGACTTACCAGAATTGGAGCATCCCAATTAAAGCGTTCATGAGGATCCCCCGCCGCCGGTTGGGGTTGAATGAAAACCGTTTCTCCGGTAGTTTGATCAATACGCCAGAGCCAACCTTGTTGGAATTCCCCATAGGTAATATCCGGGTTACCGGGCTCTGTGGCGGATTGATGACCATCAGCGCCTAGGGTGATCCACCAGTCCTCATTTAGGATTCCATCTGCCCTATCCGTACGTGAAGGGCCACCATGGGATCCGTTATCCTGAGTACCACCATAGATATGGTAAAATGGCGCCGCGTCATCTACGGCAACTTTGTAGTATTGGATAACGGGAAGGTTAGCAAAATAACGCCATGTCTTAGTGAGATCATAGGATTCGTAAAGTCCGCCATCGGTACCAAACAACACATAGTTGGGATCGTCCTTTTTGAAGGCCATGGCGTGACTATCCACATGTTTGTTCTTTTCGTTCATGGTGGTAAACGTCTTCCCGTGATCAACAGAAACCTGAACATTGTTGCTCATTAGATACAGGCGTCCGTCCTGGTGTGGGGAAGCATACAGTTCTTGATAATAATGCGGTCCGGTACCTCCGGAAACGGCGTCGGATTGTTTTTTCCAGGAAGCCCCGCCATTATTAGAAATGAAGACCCCTCCTTTTTTCCGATCCAATTCGATAGCCGCATAAATCGTCTCCGGATCAAAGTGAGAAATGGCCAATCCAATCTTACCGAGGTTAGATTTTGGAATACCTGACGAAAGTTTGCTCCAGGTGGTACCGCCATCTGTGGATTTATGGATGCCGGAACCAGGTCCGCCGCCCATATAAGCGGCAACTGTTCGGTGTCGATCCCAGGTGGCTGCATAGATCACATCAGGATTGGTAGGATCCATAATCATATCTGTTACTCCCGTCCATTCATCATTTCCTAAGGTCCTTGTCCAGGTATTCCCTCCATTTTCGGAAGTATAAAAGCCACGTTCTCCTCCTTTACTCCACAAAGGGCCTTGCACCGCAACATATAGTTTTTGGGAATTGTCCGGATGCACAATGATCTTGGAAATGTGCTCGGAAGCGGTTAATCCCTTATTTTTCCATGTTTTACCGGCATCATGGCTTACGTAAATACCATCTCCAAAACCTACGTGTCTCCCCCCGACATTTTCGCCTGTCCCTACCCAAATGGTACTGGGGGTATTCGGATCGATGGTAGCGCAACCAATAGAGTAGCTTTTTTGCTTATCAAAAATCGGGGTGAAGGTGGTTCCGGCATTAGTGGTTTTCCACACCCCCCCTGATCCTACAGCAATATACCAGGTACTTTCGTTGTTGGGGTGTATAGCAATATCCGCAATCCTACCGGAAGTAAGGGCCGGACCTAAATTTCTAAACTCAAGTCCACTGTAGATATCCTCTTTTTTGTCGTCCTTTTCCTGGGCGGTCAACGGTGTAACAAAGCAGAAAGTGATTAAAGCGAAACATGCGAGTTGGTAAATGATTTTCATTAGATGGGTTATTAGTGATTCTCACCCGGTAAGATAGGCAAATTTGCCTATCTCCTACATAAAAAAAGCCCCTATTTAAGGGGCTTTTAACGCTCGTACTATTTTATATTTTACAAGGAAATATCCTCGGTTGCGCCGTTAGGGTAAATTACCGTAGCCTGGTCATCACAAGTGCCGTCACCAAAGTCTACATCTATGGCCAGTCCGTTTTTAGTAACGGTCATTGTACCTTGTGTCCAATACTCACAAATAAAGTTCTTGGAAACGTCGCCTGAAATGGCATAGGTATTTCCATCTACCTGAACCGTCCAATTTCCGGAAAGGTTCCAAAGTGTATCCTGGCCTTCTTCAAAAATGATGGCGAACGTTTTTGTGCCGTTTTCGGAAATGGTTTCACCATCTTCAAATTCAATAGAAATGTTACTGGTAATGCTGAAGGATACCGAACTTTCTTCTTCCGAACCGATAAGAGTAAAGGTCCGTGTCCCATTCACTTTTATGCTCCCTACAAAGAAATCCTCGTAGGTAGCGGTATAGGAAGCAGTTGATCCTTCAACGCCATAGGTAACTACTAATGTGCCATTAACATTATCCGTGCTATTTAACACACAGTTGTTAAATGTAGCCGTAAACCCATTTTCGGTGTACTCGGCACTATAGCATTCGTTACTGCTAGCGGTAGGTGAGGAAGATTTGCCGGTAGTGGTGTTCGCCTCATAGAGCTCAGACAACGCATTATCTACTACGCTGGTAACTTCATCAGTCTCCAGGATGCTTTGCACTTCGGTCTGCGTTAGTTCTTGCTCAATAGCGCCATTGTTGTCTTCCGCGTCATCACTACAAGAAGTAAAAATCAAAGCGCCTAGGGCAAAGTAAAAACCTATTTTTAGTTTTTTCATTTTTAGTAAGTTTTTTGAGGTTACGCAGGCATAACGCACGGTAAGATGCTTTAGTGCCTGATTAAGCGATTAATCGATAAGTGGTATAAAATCTTAACGATCTTTTGTACGGTAGACGAACTTTAACCCACTCCAATCGGTAGTAACCGCTGCTACTTTTACATCTACCAAACCAATTTTAAGCAGGTACTCGCGAATAGGGTCCCGTTTTAGGTCTGTAGGAATTTTAGAACTGCCTTTGGGCCAGCTCACCCAGAGCATGCCAGTCTTTTTTAGCAGGGATTTACATTTAGAAGCCTTGGCCTCCAACTCTACATAGGTAGTACAAAACAAATGCACAAAATCCAGGGTTTCTTTTTCCGGATAGTCCTGTAGCGTCACCTCGTCCGGGAAAGTGTTAAAAAGTGAAGGGTATTCGAAGGGGGCATTTTCCACGAATATCTGAAACCCGGATCGAAGGCCCAGTTTCTTAGCGAGGGGAGTTCCGGAATAGCCTGAGTCAGTTTTCATTTTGGGCCTATGGAAGTGTAGGATTTTTCGGGGAGTTCATACACTTGTCGTCACATTTACTTGTTTTTGAAGCAGGTAATTCTCTAAGACGTTTAAGGATTTTTGAAGCCCTTTACGAAAAGTGCTTTTTGCAAACAGCGCAATTGCTGCCTTTTTAAAAATCGATTTCGCTTTCCAAAAGACTTCAATCCGCACCTGACAGCTATTCGCATCGATGGGATCGAATATAAAAAATTGACACAGCTCGTCAAAAATAGGTAAACTATGGGTCAATTCTCCATAGATCAATTGATTATCTTCAACCGGCTTAACAACCGTCACAAAGTCCAGGACATTGCCATTAATTACGCACTGATGCATGGTCCCTTCACGTGTGACCTGGTTGTGATCGTACTCAAACTTATCCACCCCTTTTACCCAGCTTTCCCGATATCCGAAATTAGCGATCAGTTCATAAAGCTCCGAGGCAGCTACTTGAAAATGTTTAGAAACTACCAACTGTGGCGAAAATTCAAATTCGACGTTTGGTACCGGAGGTATTTCGATTAAACTGAGGTTGTCTGTTTCGATTAGCGAATACAGGTATGCTATGCCTTTTCCGTCGTAGTGGTCCTCCCCCTTTCGGAACCGAAATAATTTGCTGGAATACGAGTACAATAGTTGAATTTCCAAGGCCAAAGAGCGACTGATCAGGACATAATTATCATGTTCGATCGAGTTCTTTAACAATCGATGCGCCTCTATGACCTCCTGCCCAAAGGGCTTTCGCCTGCCTTGCACTTCCAGATGCTGTAGTTTTCCTGAATGCGCGATAATTTTCAGTTTTAAATTAGGCGCTGTGGCGCAGGCATTGCAAGGGCAAATGCGATGCGTTTCAAATTTCTTCAGATGGCTATAAAAGGCTGTGAACATGGATTCGATCAATGCCAAAAGGCGCTCTTGGGAGGGAATAGCATTTTCCAGGTAAAAGAACAGGGCGTCCCCTTCAATTTCCGCTAGCTGTAGGTTTTCCGTATTAGCCGCAATCAGGACCTCCAGCAACTCCGCAATCACATGCTGGCTATGTTCTACCTCTGTAGTTTGAATAAACTGGGTATACCCCGAGATATCTGGGATGAAAAGCAAGGATTTGGACATTGATTCGGCTTACAATTAAAGGTAGGGCTATTTCAGCTCCATTTCATCCAAAATTTTCTTAAATCCAAGCGCCACCCCATTGGTCCATCCAAATCCGTCCTGTGTTTCGTATTCCCCGCCTCCGGATAATAAGGACAAATCTTCTACATTGTATTTTTCCATCATTTTCCCGGTATTCTTGAAGACCTTTTCGTTCAAAGCCAACCAGCGTTCCATGATTTCCCGGGCTTCTTCTTCATAGCCATAGGTAAGCAATCCCTTTACCGCTATCCACTGCAATGGGGCCCAGCCGTTAGGAGCGTCCCACTGCTGCCCGGAGTTCACCAGGGTAGTTACTAATCCTCCTTCCTTTAGAAATTTATCCATCAGCACATTTTTAATGCCTTCCGCCTGCTCTTTGGAGGCTATCCCAAAAAACAAGGGAAACGCCCCGGCTAGGCTCAATTCGCCGGTTGGAGCTGTACGTACAAAATCATAGTCGATATAGAATTGTTCCACTTCATTCCAAAGGTATTCATTGATCAGTATCCTACGTTGTACATACGCGTTGCGGAAACGATCTGCCGCCTGCTGATCTCCTTTCTTCCTGGCCGCCTTTTCCAACTGTCGTTCGAGGTCATATAGCAAGCAGTTGAGGTCAACCGGGAGAATGGAAGTGGTAGTTGTGCTGGAAAATTCTCCTGGCGTCCCGTACCATCGGGAACTAAAATCCCAACCTGATTCGGCTGCAGAGCGCAAATCCCGAAATAATTGCCTTTTGGCCGTCGAATCATGAAGCCCCGCGGCTAAATGAAGATCTTCCTTATACGCCTCAGGCCTGGGGGTATCGGCTGCATCCCAGTAGCGGTTGAGATATCCGCCTTCAGTTATTTGGACTGTATGTTTACTGGCGCCATAAGCATCGTCAATACTATCACGATCCATAAAAAATTCGTACTCTATTGACAGTTCCGGTGCGTAGTATAGGGACATATCCGAAGTATCCTGTGCCAGGGCGCCCACCATAAGCGAAAAGAAAGGGGGTTGTGAACGCGTCTGGTAATAATCTCTTGTCCCATTAGGAATAAAACCGATAGAATCGAGAAGGAAGGCAAAATTGTCCACCATGTTCTTTGCCAAATCCCTTCGGCCTGCCGCTAATAGCCCTTCAATGGTGAAATAGCTGTCCCAATAATAGATCTCCTGAAATCGTCCTCCGGGTACCACATACTTATGCGGAAGGGGTATCCGGGATGCATTTTCGATAGGTTCATCAGGGCCCCTTGTAAGTTTGTCCCACATCAGTTCAATATGCTCATACATGGTCTTGGTAGTGTCGGTAGTGAACTCCAGCGACTTCATTGATTTGTCCGTGAAATTTGTAGCCACAAAAGTTTCCAGGTTAAACCCTTCCTTTTGACGTTCTGTAAGGTATTTTTCTTCCAGGGTATTGAAATGTGTGTTGGGCACCAAATCCACAAAAGTCTTAGAATCTGGATAGATTGCTGCAAGTTGGACATCTTTAAACAATTGTGTTTCATAAATGGAGGTTGCCGTTTTAGGCTGTTCCATTCTGCACGCTATTGCGATGCTTAAAACGATCAGAAAAAGGTAATTTCTCAATTTCATTGCCTGTAAATTGGGTATTGGACTTAAATATAAGGCAATAAAAATATAGATTGCAGGTTGTAATCGTATACGATTTAAGATGATACTTCGAAACAGGGTAAAAGCACACCTCCAGAGAGAAATTCTTAAGGGAAGGTTGAAAATTGGAAAAACCATTAACCTGGCAAAGGTATCCCGGGATTTAAAAGTTAGCGTCACCCCAGTCCGTGAAGCGTTGAGCCAATTGGAACAATCCCGTATATTAAAAGCTATTCCCAACCGTGGCTTTATTGTTCCCGAGCTTTCGCTGCAAGAGGCTACAGACTTATATCGTACCGTGGCGGAACTGGAGGTCATGGCGCTGGAGCACTCCACCTTTGATACGGAGACAGTATCTCAACTCTCCCAAGAGTTGTTACGATTACAGCAGGCGCATACGGATCATGCGCGCCTACGACACCGGGTAGCCTTCCACCGATGTTTGGTCAAAAATTGTCCTAATGTTATTTTGTTACAGCTCTTGCAGGATCTGGAATCCAGAATATTGTTCTATGAACAAGTATTGATCACAGATGCTGCGTTTTACGAACAGACCGATAATCAAAATGAGGCTATCATTCGCGCTATTGAGGAAGATAACCTCCCTACCGCGGCACTTATTCTAAAAATGAATTGGATGTCCATATTGGACTATGTTAAGGGGCAAATTATAAAGCAACAACCGGTATATTTTTGAACTGTAGTATTTTTCTGTTACCCCCAACGCTTACGAAGTTGTTCATACCGTTCCGGTGTATCCACATCAAGCTCCTTGCCCTCAGCGTCTAAGCAGAATACTTTTTTCCTATGTTTTTTAATAAGGGATTTTGCTCCGAAGTCGGCATCCAATTCCTGCAGCGCCGAAAAAAATGATCGATCAAAAATTGCCGGCACTCCACAGCGTTCTCCATAGTTGGTCGCGATAATTGAATGTGTACCCTTACGGAAATGGGCCATCATTTTTTCGTAATAGGCACTTTCAAGAAGGGGTTGATCTGCTAAAACCACCAGTACTGCATCAAAATCACTGGTATTCGAGAGATGGTACACCCCTTTAGCAATCGATGTGCCCATCCCTTTTTTCCATTCTGGATTGTGGATCGGAAGAACAGGGGAATCAGCAAGGCTAGCCAGAATCTCTTCCGTATTCGCACCTAATACTACAAAAAGGTCCTTGAGTACTTTTTGTAGCTGTTGAATAGCATGACCCAACAGGGTGGTATCCTTCCAGGGTAGTAATTGTTTTGGTTTTCCCATCCTACTTGAGCTACCCGCCGCAAGGAGCAGACCTGCTATTGTAATCGTATTTTTAGCGGGCATGGATAGTCCCTAATTTTTCCCGCAATGGAATTACAGTTTTCTCACGGGTAGTCGCCAAGATTTCCGCCAGGATAGACACCGCAATTTCCTGAGGGGTTTCTGCTCCCACATCAAGACCGGCCGGGCCATGAATCTGTGAGAGAAACGCATCTTCCACATCTGGTTCCCGCTCCAGCAGTTCGTTAAAGAGTTTTTCTCTTCTTCGGCTGGGGCCCAGAAGACCGAAATAGGCGGGATATTTGTTTTTGAGCGCAATCAGATACTTGAGGTCTTTGACAAAACTATGTGTCATGAGTACTACTGCTGTCTCCGTATCCACATCTAATTCAGGGGTATCGCTATCATTGGCAATAAAATGGGTTACACCAGGAAAGTCTTTTATATGTTTTTCCTCCCGTGCTTCCGTCACTACGGTAACTTCCCACCCTACTCCAGCCGCCAAGTTGGCCAGTTGTACGGTGTCGTGTTCGCCGCCAATAAGTACCAATCGAAAACACGGCGGTAAGTGCTGTTCGTATACCTCAGGAGGGGTTGCTTCCAGGGGAAAGGCCTCGCGAAAAGGATATTGTTTGCCCGAAACAGTAATGTAGGAGCCAAAACTATGGTTCGTTTCGTGTGCCCGTTCAAAATGACTGTGAATATGGAGTGGTGTTCGCTGTGCTGCCCAATGCCAAAACTGCTCCAATGTCTGGTGTGCTGGCTGAAAGGGCTCTAAGAGGATGTAAAGAATACCTTCACAACCCAGACGGTACCGACCATCGTAGGTCATTACTTTAGGTATTCCGTTCTTAAAGACACTCTCCGCCTGCCGATATACTTCTTTTTCCACACATCCCCCACTGACAGCACCGATCATTTTTCCATCTTCCAGTATCAACATCCGTACCCCGGGTCTTCGGTACGAAGATCCTTCTAGCGCTACCACCGTTGCCAGCACACAGGATTTTCCCTGTCCTGCAGCATCCCTGTAAGCGCTCATTATGTTTTTTAGTTCATGCATCATTACGGTAATGTCTTTTCAGTTGGAATAAAAGGCAGCAGTTCCCCTGCGCTATGTTCTTTTTCTGGAGCAATTATCAGAAAACCACTGGTCGCTACCAAACTTGTCAAATCTCCCGAGCCATTGGCTTTTACTAAGGTAGCACATAATTCATTGTCCTCTAAATACGTACTTGCCCGAATAAAACGGGTAAGATCTGTGGTGTTCTGGAAGGCCTCGGCCAAACGGATTTTAGGCAATCCCCATTTCAATCCTAAGGATTTGAACAGCCAAGGCAGAAAATAGACATGATAATTGGCATATGTCGATCCCGGATTACCCGGAAAGCCAAAAATGGTGGTATCGGAAGCCCTATGTTTTCCAAACCACAAGGGCTTTCCAGGACGCTGTTTTACCCTATGAAATAGTTGGTCAACGCCAAGTTCTTTGAACACCTCCGGCAAGAAATCGTATTTTCCTTTGGAGACGCCACCACTGAGTAAAACCACATCAAAATTTTGAAATGTTTTGTCAATTCCTGCCTTTATCTCTTCCCTGTTATCCGAAAAATGAAGCCTGGTAGCAACAATCTTTTCTTTCTCCAGGGCCGCTGCTACTGTATAACTGTTCGATGTTCGGATTTGATGGGGCTCGGGTGTCTCATGAACCGCCACCAACTCGTTTCCGGTTGAAACCACCGCTATTTTGGGTAATTTTTTAACCAGCACTTCGGTTTTTCCAACGGAAGCCAGTACGCCTATAGCGGAAGGGCCAATTTTTTTTCCTTTTTTCAGGACGACTTCCCCCTTTTCCGTATCCCCTCCTTTTTTATGAATGTTCTGACCCAAGCGAACCGGTTGCAATACAGTGGCATGTCCGTCTTCAATGTTCAGTTGTTCATACATCACTACGGTGTCTGCGTTGGTCGGCACCATGGCACCCGTCATAATTTCCACGCAGAAACGGTCATTTTGAAGCGTTATTTGTGGTGCGCCTGCTGCCGCGACACCTTGGATCGTAAAGGAAGAGATTCCGGCTTCCCATGCCGAAAAACGAATGGCAATACCATCTCTTGTAGACCGGTCATAGGGTGGAAAATCGCGATCTGCAGCGATATCTTCTGCAAGTACCCTACCTAAGCCTTCACTTAGGGGAACCCGCTCCTCGCCAAAAGAAACGCTGTTTTCGAGGACAATTCTATGGGCCGCTTCGAATGTAATCATACCGAAATTTTGATTGGGTCCGGAAGTGCGGTCATACCACCTTCAATTGAGTAGACCTGCGCTCCGGGTTTGAAGTCTTGTGCGATTCGCACCGCTGATCTACTACGTGCTCCACTCTGACATATAAAATAAACGGGGACCTCAAAATCGATACTTGACAACTTATCCACTAACTGTGGTAAAGGGATGTTGATGGCAGATGGAACAGCATGAACAGCAAACTCCTCAGCGTTGCGAACATCTATTAGCTGTAAACGTGGATCTTTTGACAGCTGCAAAAATTCAGTAACATTCACTACGGGGACTTCAATTTCACAAGCCGGTATTTCATAGCTCGGTTGCAATGTAGTTATATGTTTATTCTTTGGGTTTACCTCCAATTCGATTTTACGACTTTGTTGTGTATTACCATCAAACAACAACAATTCCCCTGATAACACCTGCCCCTTAGCGGAAAGCACTTTTACAGCTTCCAACGCTTGAAGTGTGCCAATAATACCCGGGAGCACTCCTAAAATCCCATTTTCGTTGCAATTGGGAATTTCCCGGGCTTTCGGAGGATCCGGAAAAACGCAACGATAGGTCGGGCCATCGTCATAGTTAAAAACTGCTACCTGTCCTTCAAACCCCTGAAGCGCGCCATAGACAAATGGTTTTTTTAATACTACACAGGCATCATTAATCAAGTAGCGTGTGCCAAAATTATCCGTGGCATCTACAATGAGATCGTATTGCTTAATGATTTCAAGTGCGTTTTCAGGATATAAATAGTTGGCATAGGTAGTGATCCGGGTGTTGCTGTTCTGTGCCGCCAATTTTTGTGCCGCTACGGACACTTTAGGTTTTCCGATATCGTTCTCGGTGTACAGTACTTGTCGTTGCAGATTATGTAGTGCTATGGTGTCGTTGTCCATAAGTCCCAACGTACCCACACCCATCGCATTTAAATATTGCGCAACAGGAACACCCAATCCGCCCAAACCCACAATCAGTACTTTGGCCTGCTGTAATCTGGCCTGGCCTTCAGGACCAAAATCAGGAAAACTTGTTTGGCGAATATATCGAGAGGCAGATTCCATTACTTTAATTGCAATTTTGCAAGTTGATATTCTTCCTGGGAATTGGCATTGTATAAGAGCTTATCTTCCCTTGGGTGCACTGTTTTAATATGGGAATTCATCAAATAGTTTCTCGGGGAGGAACTCTCTGCGGACAGTAAGTACTCCATGGCCCCCGACAAGCCTTGAGGTTCCCAAATAGCTACCAACGGTTCTGGGAGGCCGGTAATTTTTGTAGCCATGGCTGTTGCCCCCAACATCGCATTCCTTTCTGCTACCAATGTCCTAAGCGTATCCAGATCAAGCAAGGGAAGATCACAAGCCAAAACCAACCAAGCCATCTCCGGAAATTTTTCATGAGCACTCAGTATTCCATTGAAAGGACCTTGATAGCGGTCCGTATCTATGATGTAATTGAAATTTTGAAAAACATCTTGTAGTTGATCGCCGCGAAGACTTAAATACACTTCATCACATAATTCCTCCAAAAGGGTATAAAAGTATTCCCGCTGCGGAACACCATGATATTCAAGCACCCCTTTATCGGTTCCCATTCGGGTGCTTTTTCCCCCAGACAGGACAAGGCCGTAAAGTGCAGGAATGTCGCTCATTTTGTTGCTTTGTATTGTTAGATGAAAATACGACTTATCCGCCAATTGAGGTCATGCTGCTCTGGAACACTGAGGTATGTTCCCGCTGTGCGTCAAAACCTGTTTTAGCCCGAGTTCCGATTGCCGAAATAATGGCCTTTTTAACGTTCTCCTCGGAGTCTTCCCCCCGGATGATATCCCGTAAATTGGTTTTTGGTTTTCCATAAAGGCAAGTCACTACATCTCCTGTTGCTGTTACGCGCAAGCGATTACAAGTGCCACAGAATGTCCTGCTAAACGAAGGGATTAATCCAAAGGTACTTTTATGTCCGGTTATCTGGTAGTTAATAGAAGTAGATGTGGGAGGGGATTGCAGTTTTTTGTAGTCCGGATAGTGTTGGGTAATGTATTGCAAAATGGTCTTATAATCCCATTTGATCTTTTGAAAACTACGTGACCCCCCGTTAAAGGGCATTTCCTCAAGAAAACGAACCGCAACCGGATAGTGCTTCATCACCTCCAGAATGGGCAGGATATCCTGTTCATTTTGTCCATCCAGCACGATAAAATTGATGCGGACATTAAACCCCTCCGTAATCAATCGAATCAAATTCTCATGCACTGTATCATACTGATCTCTTCGGGTGATTCGTTCAAAGGTTTCACGGTCTATGGCATCAAGGCTAACATTAACGTTCCGTATGCCCAATTGCTTGAGTCGGTCAATATGCGGACCTATTAAGCTGGCATTCGTTGTCACGGAGATATCGGTAAGGCCATCAAGCCTGGAAAGATGATCCAATAAAACCATTAAATCCTTTCGAACAAAGGGCTCTCCCCCGGTAATCCGAATCTTATCTATTCCCTGCTCCACCAGAATTTCGGCAACGCGCTTTAACTCCGGAATAGTCAGTAGCTTTTCATTTTTTGCGAAGTTGATCCCTTCTGACGGCATACAATAATTACATCTTAGATTGCAACGGTCCGTAACCGCAAGACGTAAATAATTGATTTTCCTATTATGATTGTCGATTAACATAGTATCCTCTAAAACTGAACAATTCACTACTCCCCTTTACCCCCCGCTTACCGGAGGAATAAGTGCTATTTCGTCATAGGAATTGATTTCTTTGGTATCCTGTGCATAAGCATTATTCACGGCAATAGCCAGGGAAGAAAGTTGCTCCAGTTCCGGATAACTTTTTCCCAGGAAAGTCCGCAGTTCTCCTACGGTCCTTGGAATCCGTTTACCATTGGTGGTGGTAGGTATGGAAAGTGAAGGGCTGCCAACAATATCTTTGGCAACCCCAAACAATAATACGGTCATAGTTTTCAGCCTATTATTTCCTGCTGTTTTGGTTTCAATAATTCGGGATATTTTACAAAGGGCTGCTTGTACAAGCGATTTCCTGTAGCTGCCTTAAACGCATTAGCAATAGCGCCTCCTGCGGGAGGAAGTGTAGGTTCTCCAAGCCCCGTGGGAGAGTACTCATTTTGCATCATATGTACCTCCACTTCCGGCGCTTCTTTCATACGGATTAAGCGGTATTTGTCAAAATTGGTCGCCATAGGCCTTCCATTTTCAAACCCTAACTCACCATACATAGAATGCCCTACCCCATCAATAACTCCTCCTTCAATCTGATTCAACGCTCCCAGCGGATTAACAATAATGCCACAGTCCACCACACAGGTGATCTTCTTTACAACAGCTTCCCCGTTTTGGATCTCAACATCGGCAACCTCTGCTACATGTGTATTATGACAATAATAGTTCACAAAGCCTTGATAGACATTGCTGGGTTTGTTCCCCCAGTCGGACAGTTCCACAGCTTTGTTCACCACATCGATCATCCGTTCCGGAGAATACGCGATATTTTCGTCGGCTTCGGCATCCACCTTTTTCAACAAATCCAGCCGCAACTGCACCCGATCGACATCCATAAGTTCGGCCAATTCGTCAAAGAAACTCTGTTCTGCATAGGCCAGGAAATTGGTATAGGGCGCCCTCCACGCACCGGTCGTAATATTACTGTCGTAACTGGCCACATCTACCTTGTAATTTTCTATGGCTCCAGCTGGGAAAAAGTGCGGAATTAGTCCGTACATGTTGGAATTAACAGCCGCTTCTTTAAGGTGATACGCTACTACCTCTCCATCTTTGATTCCTGCCTTGATACGATATTTTATCGCCATTCTGTAGATTCCGTCATTCATATCATCTTCCCTGGAGAAGACCACTTTAACGGGCTTTCTAATCTGATCTGCAATCTCCACTGCTTCCAAAGCAAAGTCACCGTACAGCCTTCTTCCAAAGCCCCCGCCCATTCGGGTCATTTCCAGATGCACTTCCTCTGGAGTCCTTCCTAGTATTCCCGCAGCCATATTGGCCGTTCCTTCTGGCGTCTGAATTGGGCCTACCATATGAATCTTCTCATCGGTCACATTGGCAAAAAAGTTCATGGGCTCCAGGCAATTATGCGGGAGGAATGGGGATTCATAGGTGCGCTCTAATAACTTATCAGCACCTGCAAAAGCTTTATCCACATCGCCATCGGACCGCATTGTCCTGAATTCTTTGCCATCCAGGAGATCCACAAGAATTTTGTCATGATCTTCAGTGCTTTCCAGGTTGCCATCTTCCCACTCCAATTGCAATGCTTCTTTCGCCTTTAAGGCTTGCCATGTTGTCTTGGCAATCACCGCCACCTTTTCACTTTCTCCCATCATCCCTGAAATTCGAGGGTTTTCTTCGGCCATTTTGTGCACCTTATCCCCAAAACGAATGACATCAATAACCCCTGGCATTGCCCGGGTCTCGCTATCGTCAAAAGAGACCAGTTTTTGGCCGAATGCCGGAGGCCTGGCTACAGCGGCATATACCATTCCGTCTTCTTTATAGTCCAGGCCATAGAGTGGTTTACCTGTAATGATCTCATTTATATCCACATTGCGCTGCTCTGTTCCGATAATTTTATAATCTTTGGGTGCTTTTAGCGCAACATCTTCGGGAATTTCCAGCTGCGACGCCTCATTCACTACATCACCGTATCCCAGTGTTTCCTCGGTCTTTGTATTTGTAATTACACCTTCGCTTACGGTGCAGTCAGAAGCTTCCACACCCCAACGAGCAGCGGCGGCGTTCACCAACATCTGCTTAGCGGTAGCTCCGGTTTGGCGCAGTGCATCCCAACCAAAACGGATGGATTGACTTCCCCCGGCTACCTGCCTTGTGTAGTTTTCCGTATCCAAAATACCTTGCTTAACGTAAACATCCTTCCAGGCAACATCCAACTCTTCAGCAATGATCATCGGCATTGACGTTTTTACCCCTTGTCCAATCTCAGGGTTGGGAGAAAAAATCGTTACCGCACCGTTGTCTGCTATTTCTATAAAGGCATTGAAATCGTTGTAATCCAATTGCGAAAGATCAACTGGAGGTTTCACTTGTGGTTTACACGCTTGAAACAAATTAAAGCCGATTAACATGCCTCCTCCGGCTAGTCCGGTGGTACGCATAAAAGCTCTTCGGCTAAATCTTATATTAGGATTGTTAGACATTTTCTTGCGATTTTTAGGTTAGCCCATGTTTTCTGCGGCCTTCTCAACCGCACGATGAATTCTGTTGTACGTTGCGCAGCGACAAATATTGCCGTGCATAGCGTTTTTAATGTCTTCCTCACTGGGAGTCGGATTTTGCTCCAGAAAAGCAGCGGCGGTCATGATCTGGCCCGCCTGGCAATAGCCGCATTGCGGTACATCAACTTCCTTCCAGGCTTCCTGAACCGGGTGGTCCCCATTTTCCGAAAGCCCTTCTATTGTGGTTATGGATTTGCCCTGGACCTGTTCCAGGGTTAAGGCACAACTTCGCATGGCTGTTCCATCTACATGTACGGTGCACGCACCACATTGACCTATCCCACAGCCATATTTGGTGCCCACTAAGTCTAAATGATCGCGTAATACCCATAGCAATGGGGTATCCGTAGAAACATCAACAGAACTTGTGGTTCCATTGACTTCAATTTGATACGTTGGCATAATGTGTTTGTTTATGTTCTCTTGTTGAAGTTAACAATTAATACTTCCAGGCTTTGAATTTTTAACAGAGAAGTACGGTATTTAACAAAGGTTTAAGGTTGCATTATTCCGCTCTAATAATCGTATCCCGGATTTCGCGCCAGTCTATCAGGACGATGTTGTTTTGTGTTATTAACTCAGCGCATGTGGCACTACTAAAAAAGTCAAGATCAGCCTGTCGCCATGCAGCTCCCCAATTCGGATGATCAATGGTTACCGCCTGCATTTCCATATCGTCAAAAGCCAAATGAATAAGCAATACATTAAGTCCTACGTCCAAATTACCAAGGACCTCCTTATAGTAGGTGTCCATACCCGATGCAAAATGTTGCGGTGATGCACTTACCACATTATCAGCCACCACTTGATTCCCTTCCCGGATGAGTTGAGTTATCGTGGGATCGGTAATTGAAAGGATACGATTATCCAAAAGTACCGGCAACCGGTATTGATTACCCACTTCAAGATACGCGCGGAGAAATTCAGTGGTAGACCGAGCCCCTCCCATATGAGTATCCAGGTGAGTAATATCAATTTTGTTAGCAAGGGCCATTTCCACCTGATTCCTGAGTTCGAGTTGTACTTCCTCCGGCTTCCCCTTTTCCGCTAACTCCCGGACGTTATCAAAAAAATACCCATTGCTGTCCACTAAACTACTTACCTGGTTGTTACGGGTTACCGGCCCCCATTTATAGTTGTCCCATTCGCTATTCAACGTAAGATGAACGCCAAAATCCATTGCCCGGTGGGCTGCAGCTTCTTTGGCAATTTCTAAAAACCAGGGACAAGGCACCATTATACTAGCTGAATTGACACAACCTTGGCGCATGCCCAGTAGACTCGCCCGGTTTTCCGAATGGGTTACCCCAAGGTCATCGGCATGAATGATCAACAACTTGGAGTCTTCCGGATATCCCAGTTTTTCAGCCAGGCTTTGTGACCAGTTCCACTGCAAAAAAGTGAGAAGACTAAAAAGAAAACAAACCCATCTCATGATATCTCGTGTTACTAAGGGAAAATACAATTTTTTCATTGAGAATACTATTGGCTTGGTTTTTGCGTTTGGAGAAAAGAACCTTAAACCTATGAAAATGAAAGCTGCGATCTCAATTGTTTTTTCGGCATTTTTAGTTGTATTTCTTTGTGTCTCCTGTGGGAACGCAGACGATGATGTTAATTTTGATCCGAATCAGGGAGAACTCGGTCAGGGGGAAGAACCCGACGATTGCCTGGAATTTGGCGACAACGAGTTGTTGCTTTCTATTCAAGACCAATTTGTGACGCTGCCCGCCAAGGTATCTATTCTTTTCAGGGTTTCGGATACACAAGGAAATCCGATTTCTGATCTTACTGCCAATCAATTTACGATTTATGAACAAGGCCGGAATGACGATTGTTTTAACACCATTTCTTCCTCAGAGTCTTTGGCCCGTATCTCCCCGAATAGTCAGGTATTTAGTAACAATACGCTTCTGGTGTTGGATTTGAGTAATTCCGTGTTGGAAAGTAGCCTGGAAGAACTCAAAACTGCAGCGACCAGTTTTATAACCAATGTAATGCCATCGCCAGAAACGGAATCTTTTAAGATTGGTATTTATTGGTTTGACGGGGAAGATACCCTGCATGAACTAAACCCATTTTCTTCCTCCGCTGCGGAGTTGAGTAATGCGATTGCAGGGATCGATGAAAATATTAGTAACGATCCGTCTACAGACTTGTATGGAGCCGTAATCAAAGCAACGGATATTGCAGAGGATCTTATTGATGAAGGCAGGGATACTGAAGGGTCCCCTATTGTTGCTGCATCGGTTGTATTATTTACAGATGGTACCGACCAGGCCTCTCGGTTTAGCGAAGAAAGTGCATTGGATGCGGTAGAGGATGCCGATCCCAACATTTCGTTCTTTACGATAGGACTTGGATCCGAAATCGACCAGCAAATTCTGGAGGACATCGGAAAAACAGCCAGCGTTGTTGCCGGAAATGCCGCTGAATTAGAAGCTACATTTAACCAAATATCCGCCAGGGTTTCCGAACAGGCGAACAGTTTTTACCTTTTCGAATACTGCACACCAAAGCGCGATGGTAGTGGGGAAAATAACCTGGTCATTCAATTGACTAATGGTGCGCTTCAGGGGGCTGTCCAAACACGATTTAGGGCAGATGGATTCACCGGCGGTTGCGAATAGTTCAAAAGCTTTCTGGAATATTCTGTATCTTCCATGGCTAAACATGGAATACGATGAAAAACTTGAGCATTGGTCTACTTTTTGCCATTTGTAGCTTCGCACCTTTTAGCCTTTTGGGGCAGGAAGGGCATCCTCTGGAAGGCAGATGGGATTTGGAAATGGAGTTCATGGGGAAAACCGTACCCTCCTGGCTCGAAGTGCGTCACTCCGGCCATGAAACCTTGGTTGGACGTTTTGTTTTTGCCTTTGGGAGCGCCAGACCTATTGCCGAAGTAAAAACCGCCGAGAACCAATTTAATTTCAGTCTACCGAGACAGTGGGAACCGGAAGGGAATGATATGGTTTTCCACGGCACGCTGGAAGATGGAAAATTGAAAGGAACCATGATCTATACGGATGGCTCAGTGGTTCCGTGGACCGGCCAGCCGGCCCCAGATTTGGCATATACCTCAGATCCGAAATGGAGTAAACCTGTCGCCCTGTTTAACACCAAGGACCTGGACGGATGGCAGGCGGACAAAGCAGAGAACCAGTGGGTGATTGAGGATGGGATCCTTACCAACCCAAAATCCGGTGCTAATCTTATCAGTAATGAGAAATTCACCGACTTTAAGGCCAATATAGAATTTCGGTATCCCGAAGGCAGTAACAGTGGTGTTTATTTAAGAGGGCGCTACGAAGTTCAGATTGCTGACAATTATGGATTACCCCCAATGGATATTTATTTTGGCGGGGTTTATGGCTTTTTAGAACCGAATGAAAACGCAGCTAAAAAGGCAGGAGAATGGCAGACCTATGAAATTACCTTAATTGGACGGCGAGTCACCATAGTGGCCAACGGCAAGACGATAATTCAGGATCAGACCATTCCCGGTATAACCGGAGGAGCCTTGGATAGCAATGAAGCAGCTCCGGGACCTTTCATGATCCAGGGCGATCATGGACCGGTAGAGTTCCGAAAGTTTGAGGTAAGTACGCTAAAATAATACACCCCCTGTTATTGGTATTCTCAGACCGCATTCCACGCTACATTATGGGAATATTTTAATACATGACCGTTGGGTCTACCGCGCTACGATTATACCACTTCTGAGGTATTAATTGGATGAAAACTGTAGTGGGAGTTGCTGCTCCCATTATAATTTCTTTACTACCCTGTAATGCAGCAAGGTAGGGTTTTTGGCATGATCGTTGTTCTTCAATAAACAACAGCTATCAGCATCCAAGCGCTAAACTTGAACTAAAACTCACGATTATGGGTGTTATTAAAGAAATTATGGAAAATGGTCCCTTAGGATTGCTCCCGATTTGGAGCAAAAGCCTGGTACTGCTGTTGTTTTCTGCAATTGTAACAACGTTGGTTACCATGTTTGCTTTCTTAATGCGATATGGTTCTGAAATTAGCCTGCAATTCGGGTACTAGGTCTACCTGATGATCAGGGCATTCCCAAAGCGTTGCCCGGACAATTCCTGGGCTACATCAATAAGGAATCCGTTGATCACAGCGTGTGTGATCTTACCGTCCTTTTTGAGGAAGAAGGTAGGATTCTGCCCAACTGCCAGACGAAAATCCGATGTATTTGGTGCTTTTGTGACCCGGTGAACAGGTTCCGTAGTGAAAAATCCTCTCTTCGGAAGCAGGCCTACCCGGTAAGCAATACCTTTTTTTAGAAGCGCCATAGCTGCTGATGATGACAGTGATCCGGTGTTCCTCTCTGTAGATGATGGCGGTACAATAGTATAGCCTGTAGCATCAAAGGTTTCATACCCATAGTAGGTAGAAAGATCGCCTTGATCTACAATGATACTTTTGAAGTAGAAATCGGAATGATCCTTCAAATCAATTTCCTGCTGTTGAATTCCCAAATCCAGAATGTACTTTTTCCCTAAAAGTTCGTAGGTCATATTGGTGATTTTCAGATCAAATAGCTTCCGGTCATTCCTGGGAATCTTTTCATACTCCTCGATCGAAATGCTCTTGTAGCTTCCCTGGGCGATGGTATATAAAGCCGAAAGCATGGAAACATAATTCAGTTTTCGTATCCCTTGTTTTTCACGATCATTGACAAATCCCCCGGATTCGATAAGAATAAGGCTGGTTCCCCATTTTGCGATGTTATCTCCAAAGGCTCGCGGTTCAAAATCATCGCTATAGCGACCCACCTGACCTGGAGCGTATTTTTGTATGATATCGTTCATAAAAACGATAACCTTCATCGCATTTTCACGGACTTCATTAACATCCTTTTCATAATTATAGGCAGTAGCCAAATACGATATCGTCGCTGGTTTCGGAGTACGTTCTGCATTGTAATACCGGCTTTGGTCATGCAGGTTAAACCCAAAATCGGCCTCCAAACTGTCGCGTATCCTTTTTAAGGTCTGTCCTTCAGGGGACTGCAATCGCAACGCGTCCCTGTTAATATCTATACCAAGGGCGTTCCTCCTTTGATAGACCTCCGCCCCATCTGGGTTGAGCATTGGCAAGAAATGCAGTTTAAGCTGGGAGAGTATTGCCTTCTTTTCCTCCTGAAAGTCAGGAGCAGTAAAAAAGTTGAGAATATCAAAAATGGCCTGTGTTGCAGTGGGTTCATCCCCATGCATTTGGGACCATAAAAAGATGTCAGTAGTTCCTTCGCCAAGGGAAATTAGGGTTAGGTCCCTGCCCTCGATGGATGTGCCTACTTTTTGCACTTCAAATTTTGGGTTGGACTTTACCTGTGCAATCAGTGGCTGCAAATCAGCATATTTTATTCTTCTTTTTTGTAAAGTAGGTTCCTTGTACTTTTCATAAGTGGCGTAGAGCTGGTCTGTGATACCTTGCGCCTTACCCAAATTTGCCCCCAGAAATACCAATGCAAAAAAAAGTAGTACTGTCCTTTTCATGAACGCTAATGTAACGTATTCTCCAAAAGTAATAGATCAACCTCCCTTTCTTTCCATAGCTGGGACAACTGTTTCGGAACCGGGGTAAAGGTGTAGGTGAAACTGCTTAATACGATATCCAAATCCCCGTCTTGATCCACATCCCCAGCATCCAGTAAGAACCATCGCCCTGTATTGGGATTGTCCAAAATTTGACTTTCAAATGTAAAGGCTTCACTATCCTTATTTTCCAGGTACACAAAACTGAGTTGGGGAGCATCTTCATAATTGGGAAAAGTACTTAAAAGCGCAATGTCTACGTCTCCATCCTGATCAAAGTCCCTGGCAAGACATCGTGTGGCGCCATTCAAGGGATAAAAGTAAGATTCGATAAAATTGTTGTTACCATCATTGAGATGAATCCGCATCCCGTGATAGGGTTTATGTACATAGGATTTGTCCGCGTTATCACCGTGCACCGTAATGATGTCGTCATTCCCATCCATGTCGTAATCTATTAACTCAAACCAACTGCTTCCAAATACAGGGCTAAATTCGATCACTTTTTCTGCCTTAAATTGTAACTCATCCTGCTGATACAGTATGGTTATACTCTCATTGCCCTGAGAGGTCAGCGTTACCAAATCCAGTTTCCCATCCCGATTCATATCCTTTGTTATTGTCCTAATGCAGCCAGGTTGGTTTAATAGTACCTTCTTTTCAACAGTGACAGTATCCTTCTGTTCCAGCAGCGACAAACGTCCGGTTTCATTACCAAATTCTGAGATAACCACTTCTTCTGTGCCGTTAGTATCAAGATCTGCAACCAAATGATGTACCGGCCGATGAAGGGAGGTTTGAAAAGTGGCAGTATCTTTTTCCTTCCGTGTTATGATACTCCCCTTTTCCTGTTCCGAAGGGTCCAGGATGCCTACTTCAGAAATATATTCCATAGCAGCACTTCGGCTATACCAGGTTATGGGTGTAAGCCCTTGATATATTTTTTGCATTTTTCTCGTTGGAAAGTCATACGTACTAAGCGCGCCATAGATATCTCCTAGAAATAGTTTTGCCTCTTGATCACGGTATTGCATAAACGTAAAGTAAGCGCCAACTTCCTGATCTATCTTGAGCATATGCGAATTAAAACCCTCCAGGGGACTATAATCGGGCAAGGAATTTGATGATAAACTATCAGGCGCCAGCGATACAATGTAGTTTTTCAATGTGATCCAATCGGATAAGGTAATCTTTGGCCTAAACCCAGAGCGCGGGTCATTCGGATCGTCAGGCATTTCGGCAATATCCATGCGAGCGGCCATATCGGGAAGTACCGAGGTTTCCCAAATATGCTTGGGAAGTTCCTGAATACCTGGCGCTATGTGGCAGCTTGCACAATAGTTGTTGTATAGTGCAACTTCTTTGGGTTCCTTATCCTTTTTACAGGCAAACAAGCAGGCAAGCACCGGGATCCAAAGTATTGAAATGCGTTTCATTTGCTTCTTCCTAAAGCGATCAAAAATTAGGATTAATGTATTATGGGAGTGGAACATACGTACCGTCATGAGCAATCATGGGAAATGTCTTCTGCTGCCAGCGTTGTTTTGCACTTTCAATTTTTTCTCGGGAAGAAGCTACAAAATTCCAAAAGATATGGCGTTCCTCTGGAAAAAGTTCCCCTCCAAATAACAATACGTGTGTATTGGGAAGCAGTGTCAGCGTACAGGTATCTTCAACTTTGGAAACCAAAATATTGCCTTTACCTATTATTTCTCCGCAGGCCTGGATCGTTCCTTCAACAATGCAAACCCCGATCTCACCTTGTAATTTTCCTTGTACGTTTAGTGAAAACACTTCCTTGCTTTTGATTTCCACCATGAATAATTGGGAATATACCGGCAAGGGCGACACTTTTCCATATCCGGTTCCCGCAATAAGGGTAAAGGATGCACTACCCTCTTTCCACCTTGGTAGTTGCTCAGCGGGGACATGGTGAAAAGCCGGGGCCATGTCCTCTAACGCTTTCGGCAATGCTACCCAAATTTGATAGCCATGGGCCGTAGATTGTTTTCCATTCCTGAGGTGTTCCGGTGTCCGCTCGGTATGGGAAACACCGCTTCCAGCCGTCATCCAATTGACCGCTCCTGGCTGGATCAACTGCCGCGTACCTATGCTATCTTCGTGCATGATTTCCCCTTCCAACATATAGGTTAACGTTGAAAGTCCAATATGCGGGTGTTGATCCACATCCATATATTTCTTTGGGCCTAATACTGTTGGCCCCATGTGATCAATAAAAATAAAAGGGCCTATCATTCTCTTTTTTCGAAAAGGAATCAAACGACCAACTAAGAAATCACCGATATCCCTGCTGCGCTCTTCAATGATCAACCCAATGTTTGACATAATTCAAATGGTTATATTTATCCAAAGAAAGGTACAATAATAGTTATTTCCCACCTATGAAATGGTTAAAGAGAATCTTGCTGCTATTGCTAATAATCATTGTAATAACAGCTTTAGAAAATTATCCCAAATTGAATATTATCTCAGGATATGCGTCCAAATACATGGCTTCGAGTGTTTTAATTGGGGAAAGAAACCCTCCGGATATTGTTGCTAATGATTTAAATATTCCTTTAGTGAATCTTGCTACTACCAAGTTTGATGATGATGAAGACCTGGCGGTTTCCAACGTCTACGGATTGTTGGAACGAAAGACTATTAATCGCGAAGGCCTGGGAGCGGTGCTGGTTAATGGGGATTACAAAGCGGATAAGGAGTATCTTCAACCAAATCGACAGGTCCGATTTGATTCCTTTCCCTATCCTATGGGGCATTTACCTTCAAAAGACACCCTTTTCCCGGAAATTAACTATGATGCGATGCGTAAAGCGGTGGCCCTACCCTTCGATCGTCCTGAAATTCAAAAAACAAGAACCTTACTAGTGCTGTATAAAGGGCATTTGCTACATGAAAATTATGCAGACGGTTTTGACCAGGACACTCCTATTTTGGGCTGGTCGATGACCAAAAGCGTACTCGCTACCTGCTATGGCGTCTTGGAACATATGGGTAAGATTGAAGTTAATTGGCCGGCTCCTATCTCGGAATGGAATGGAGATGATCGCAAATCAATAACGCTTAATCACCTTTTGCGGATGCAGAGTGGTCTGGAATGGGATGAAAGCTATGATAAGATTTCTGATGTCACTAAAATGTTGTTCCTGGAAAGTGATATGACCAAAGGGCAAAGCAGCAAAGAAGCTGTCGCCCCCCCTGGGGAGATATGGAATTATTCGTCCGGCACCACAAATCTTTTGTCCGGGATACTACGACAACAGTTTAGGACACACCAGGAGTACTTAGACTTTCCATATACCGAACTCATCGATAAAATAGGGGCGCATAGCATGCTCATTGAAGCGGATATGGAAGGCAACTTTGTAGGTTCTTCCTACGGATGGGGCAGTACCCGTGACTGGGGCCGGTTAGGACAACTCTATCTTAATCGGGGAAATTGGAACGGGGAACAAGTATTCGCGCCGGAATGGGTGGACTATATATGCCTACCTACTAAAAACTCCGAGGACGTTTACGGGGCGCATTTCTGGTTAAATGCCGGGGGTAAATACCCAGATATCCCTAAGGACCTCTATTCCATGAATGGCTACCAGGGCCAATATGTGTTTATTATTCCTTCTAAAGAGTTGGTGGTGGTACGAACGGGCCTGGCAGAATACCCGGAATTTGATATCAATGGGTTTCTGGCTGCTTTATCGGAAGCCATAGAGTAGCCTTCGGAAGTCGTTATAATTACAGCTTTTTTAGGCCTCACCACAAAACAAAGGCAATTCACAACAATAATTTCACTGCACCCAAGTCCTGTAGTACATTTACCATGTAATAATAAGACAAGTAAATTTTTTCATTTTCATATAGTGTTCTCGTGAAAAGGGCCTTGATCAATAGACAAGGCTCTTTTTAGTTTTAAGGGATCCACTTGTTCTTCCCGAATTCCGGCTTTCGTTTTTCAAGAAACGCGTTTCGCCCTTCCTTTGCCTCATCCGTCATATAGGCTAACCGGGTAGCTTCTCCGGCAAAAACCTGCTGTCCTACCATACCATCATCGGTAAGGTTCATGGCAAACTTTAACATTTTAATGGAAGTTGGGGACTTTGCTAATATTTCCTGTGCCCATTGATAGGCAGTGTCTTCCAATTCAGCATGGGGAATTACGGCATTGACCATACCCATTTCCAGGGCTTCCTGGGCAGAATAATTTCTTCCTAAAAAGAAAATTTCGCGCGCTTTCTTTTGTCCCACCATTTTAGCCAGGTAGGCTGATCCGTATCCACCGTCAAAACTGGTTACATCAGCATCAGTTTGCTTAAAGATAGCATGTTCTTTACTGGCAAGGGTCATATCACAAACAACATGAAGGCTATGCCCCCCTCCTACTGCCCAACCTGGCACTACAGCAATCACCACTTTTGGCATAAACCGGATCAAACGTTGTACTTCCAGAATATTCAGGCGATGATAGCCGTCCTCTCCAACATAGCCCTGATGTCCCCTGGCCTTTTGGTCGCCCCCACTGCAAAAGGCCCATTTACCATCTTTTGGGGAAGGCCCCTCCCCTGAAAGTAATACTACACCTATGGAAGTATCTTCCTGGGCATCGTAGAAGGCTTTGTACAATTCACTTGTAGTTTTTGGGCGGAAGGCGTTTCGGACTTCCGGGCGATTAAACGCGATACGTGCTACCCCGTTACTTTTTTTGTAGGTGATATCATCAAAATCGATAGCCGTTTGCCAGTCGGGTTGAGTCATATTTAATTTTTGATAAAGATAAAGAGAATGGATGTGGCCAAAAATAGTTTTGAAGCACGGAGTTTAACACAACAGTGGATTAATGTTAATTCGAATCACAGATGTTTGCCTTGTTAAGATTAAAATATGGAAGTAGAAATAAACATGAAACCCGGTGCTCAAGAATTGTTGGAGCTTTTTTTACAAACTTCCTGGGCCAACAGGCGTAGTCATGAAAGTGTCTCAAAAATGCTCAACAACAATGACCTAATAGTGTGCCTTCGCCATTCAAACAAATTAATCGGTTTTGGACGTATTATTTCAGATGGTTGTTTCCGTGGAATTCTGGATGATATTATAGTAGATACCGCTTTCAGAGGCAAAGGTTATAGTTCAATTATAATAAATGAACTGTTACGACTTGGCGAAAACATTGAAGAAATATTTCTAAACGCTAATCCTATTTTATTGGATTACTATTCCAAATACGGATTTGTTAAATTTACTGGCTTGACAATGGTAAGGAGATCATAAGTATACAATTGAGAATCCTCTGCATTACCAACCAACACTTATGCTAAAAAAAAAGCTAGAATACTTTGCTAATAATTACCCGAGGATTGATGATTTAGCATTGAAAGCCAAAAGAAGGATCCCGAAGGTCGCCTGGGAGTATTTGGAATCGGGCACAGGGGATGAACATTTGCTGTATCGCAATACGCAGGCTTTTCAGGAGATCCGTTTCTTACCGAGATTCTGCAAAGGGGAGTTGTATGCCGATGCTACTACCATATTGTTTGGGAACACCTATGCCGCACCTATCGGGATAGCCCCTGTAGGATTAACCGGATTGATGTGGCCCCGTATCGAACACTATCTGGCGGCTACTGCAAAACGGATGCAAATTCCCTATTGCCTGAGTACTGTGGCCACTGAAACTCCGGAAACCGTTGGGCCTGCTGCAGGCAAGATGGGCTGGTTTCAATTATACCCACCAAAAGATACTGACATACGGGATTCCCTTTTGGAGCGCGCAAAAAATGCAGGGTTTCATACCCTTGTGATCACCGCAGATGTTCCCATGGCCAGCAGACGGGAACGGAGTAGAAAAGCCGGGTTATCGGTCCCGCCAAAAATTACCCCCAAAATGCTGTGGCAAGGGATTACCCATCCTGCTTGGTCGTATCACACACTGCTTCGGGGTTTACCCAGGTTACGATCCGTAGAACATTACACCAACAATACCGACATGAAATTTGTTAGTGGTTTTGTGGGGAATCGTCTTGGTGGTACTTTGGATTGGGAGTATTGCCGGAAAGTAAAAGAGCTATGGAAAGGCCCCGTGGTACTTAAAGGAATACTGCATCCAAAGGATGCCGAACAGGCTGTGGCAATAGGATTGGATGGTGTTTACGTCTCCAATCACGGGGCAAGGCAATTCAATGGAGCGATTACCAGTATTGAAGCCTTACCAGATATTGTTAAAGCCGTTAAAGGAAAAGTACCGATACTTTTTGATAGTGGGGTTCGAAGCGGACTAGATGTTATGCGGGCAATTTCCCTGGGCGCGGATTTCGTCTTGCTGGGTAGACCTTTTGTTTGGGGGGTGGCCGCTTTAGGGAAATATGGAGGAGATCACGCGGCTCATATCCTAATTGATGATTTAAAGAACAATATGGTACAATTAGGCGTTAAGAGCATACCTGAATTACAAAAGGTAACTGTGAGCAAAGGTTAATTTTGTTTTTGCGGCACATTACTTCTTATTTGATAGTAAAAGGTGAGCCCCAAGAATTCACGTAACAACTTTACAGATCAATCGTCATAAAGGAATCAAAACCACCTGCATGACGCGTGATAAAACCGAAAGAATCTCCCTGCTTACTTACTTCAGTTTGTGTTTTGCCCTAGCCTGGGCGGTGTGGATACCCCTGGGAATGTACGCCCCGCAAAACTATTTTTTGATCCTTATCGGCGCTTTTGCACCGACAATTTCTGCCATCTTGGTTACAGGATGTAACGAGGGAAAAAAGGGTGTCCGGAAATTATTGTCGACATTGCTCTTGTGGCGGGTAAAGATCAGCAATTACCTGATTGCAGTTTTTGGGCTACTTAGTATTGTATTGCTGGCAATTGCTATAAATAGCCTGTTCTTTAATGGATCTTGGATAACAACAACTGTTTTAGCTGAGCGCTTTGGACTACCTGAAGATGATCCGGTACTTTTCTTTCTGCTAACTCCCTTAGTTTTTCTCGCAACATTCATTGGAGGGCCAATAGCTGAGGAACTGGGATGGAGGGGTTACGCACAACCTCGATTGCAAAAACAAATTGGGCCAGAAATCTCAGGTTTTGTAATTGGCCTAACCTGGAGCCTTTGGCATTTACCGTTGTTTTATTTTTTTCCAAATGCTGTTGCCGAACTTCCGTTAGGCTATTATATCCCCATGGTTTCTGCCTTCGGTATTTTTTTTGCATGGTTATACAACCGTGCAAAAGGCAGCGTATTGCTTTGTATCATCTTTCACACGGGAGTAAACTTTGCCTTGGGTGTCTTTTCCGCTGGATTCAATCAGACAGACTACACCTTACTAAACATCTTTTTAGCACTACTGATTATGCTCGCAATATTTTTGGTGCCCAGAATCAAAAAATGGGAAAATCAGTAGAGAAAATGTGATTCGGCAGCCAGGGACGTCAAGGACTATTTTTCCTATGCTTTTCGGCTATCCATTTCCCCATATATCGGGTAGCAGCCATGGTCTGATGCTGTAACAAGGCCCCAATGAAGTTTTGTTTTCTGTGATTTTCCAGTGAATCCTTAAGGGATAGGAGCGTTTCCAAAAACGCTTTAGCACATTTCTCCCCGGAATAGATCCCCTTGAGAATATCCAGGCCGTACTGCTGCATTTCTTTCCATTTTTGCTCGTTGGTGTAAAGTGCTAAAGCTTTTTCTGCAAATTGCTCCGGGGTATCGGCAATTGCCCCACTCCAAGGAAAACTATCATGCATGCCTTCTGCTCCTATGGTAGTCGTCACACTGGGAGTACCTTGTTGCATGGCAAAAGTGAGTTTACCCTTTATTCCTGCTCCAAAACGGACCGGGGCCAAAACGATTCTGGCCTGGTTTACAACACGCTCAAGGTCCTCCACCCATCCCTGCACCAGAAAACCCTCCGAAGGATTGTGCAGTTGTTGAAGTTGCTGAGGAAAATAGGCTCCATAGATATGGAGTTTGGCCGTCGGTAGGGCTTCCCTAATCAAGGGCCAAATTGTGGTTTTTAGATATACAAACGAATCAATGTTCGGAGCATGTTTCCCATTCCCATAGGATACAAAATCTATTCGTTCTGAAAACGATGGCCATTCTGCAATTGTCCCTTTGCCGGGTGTGGTTAGCATAAAGGGTAAATACAGGAGCAATTCGGGTGCGAGCTGTAATTGTTCCTCCAGTAGTTTTTTTTCAAAAGATGAAGTGAGTAAGGTGAGGTCTGAACGGTAGATACTGGCCATTTCCCGTTTTGTTTTGTCCTGTTGCAGCCATTCCTTGGGGGTAAAATTCATCCCCTGTTTCACGCAGCGTTCACGATATTCTCGAAGCGAATGGAGGTCTTCGGTATTTAAAATACGAACGGCTTGCGGATGGGCTTCCGCCACCCGCCATCCAAATTGTTCCTCCACCATAAATCGGTCAAAGACCACCAGATCAGGGGCTAATTTACCCACAAAACGATCAAATTCCGGATCATTCAGTAGAATGGCTACTTCCTGTATCCCCAAGGCTTTTAAATTGACTGTATGTGGCGTTTTTGCGGCCGTAGTAGCATAAGTGACTTGATAGTGCTGCTTCAGAAAAACGGTGATTAGCTGCAGCATACGCTCCCCAGCAGCCGTTGTGGCAGGTTCAGGCCAAAGATGACCGATTACCAGGACTTTTTTTGGGCTTCCGGGATTCAAATCAAAATAGATGACCTAATACAATATACTGGCATTTTTACAGGAGTTCTGCAAACTTTTTGGAAATGCTGGAACGCAATTTACGCTCGTAGTCCTCTTCCAGCCATTCCTTGTAATTCTTGGTATTGTTCATTATGCAGTAAGAGTACTGCCGCACACGATAGGAAATCTCCTCTTTTAAGGCCTTCGCCAATATACGAGCATCAAAAACATCCTCGCTGTTCTCCACACATATTCGCGCGTGTTGTTCTATGCTTCTTTCCAACACAACTTTGGATTTTTTCCCTTCTGCAAAAACCTTCTTATACTCCGCTTTTACATCAAAATGGATATCCTTGGATTTGCTAAATTTCTTTCGCAACTCCTCCGGCATTTCATAGATGAATTCCCGTTCTATTTCCTCATCGTTTTTGATGTTTTCAAGGTAGAAATCAGGAAAATGGAAAATCTCCTGCCAATCTATCGGCTCGTCCCAGGGGCCAAAACGGGCAATGTTGTTTCCCAGATCAATAACCTTAAATTCGTCCTTGTTGGGGAGTACACGTGATCCCCTTCCTATCATTTGGAAATAGAGTGTAAGGGACCGGGTAGCACGATTGAGTATTACCGATTCAACGGTGGGCTCATCAAAACCTGTGGTTAAGATACTTACCGAAGTGAGAATGGCATTTGGTGTTTGGGAAAACCATTCCAAAATTTCTTTACGCTCGGTGGCTGTATTTCGATTGTCCAAATGCCGAATATTATAGCCCGCCTTTTTAAACGTCTCATACACAAAAAAGGAGCTGTTGATCCCGTTATTAAAAATTAAGGTCTTGGTATCTTTTGCAACCTGTTCATAGGCATTCAGTAGCTTTCCCAGCATATTTTGATTCCCGTAAAACTCATCCGAAGATTTCACTGTGTAGTCCCCGTGAATACCCAGTTTTAAGCTTTTTAAGCTAACATCGTAATTAAAGAGCCGGGCTTTAGCCAAAAAACCCTTCTCAATCAACGATTTTATGGATTTACCCACGATCAACTTTTTGTAGTGATCTTTCATGGGTAGTTTGATGTTAGAACTTAAAGGAGTGGCCGTAACGCCAAGAATCGTAGCGTTCTCAAAATACTTAAAAAGCTTTCTAAAGGAGTTGTAATGCGCCTCATCAATGATTACCAGGCCAATATTGTTTATTTGGACCTTTTCTTCCTGCAGCCGGTTATTCAGGGTCTCTACCATGGCTACAAAGCACATATAGTCGTCCTGATCGGTAAGCTCCTTTACACTACTATTGATAATCTGATTGCTCACTCCAAAACCTCGTAGCATTTTTGAGGTTTGCTGACTCAACTCTATCCGGTGTGTAAGTACGACGACCTTTTTTTTAGTGTTTTGGATATACCTTCGGGTAATTTCAGAAAAAACCACCGTCTTTCCTCCTCCTGTGGGAAGCTGGTATAACAGATTACTTCCCTGAGGGAGTTCATCTATGACGGAGAAAATCTTCTGCAAATCCTCCTGTTGATAATCATAAAGGGTTTTCCTAACAACTTCTTTTTGAATCTCCAAAGTAATACAGCTTATGGCTATGAATTAGCAAACCTTACAAAATTAGTAGATTTTTGGCCCGCTTTGAAAATTTAAGAAACCCTTAATATCAAGATACTATTAACAAATCACAGGTGTTTACAGTGCTGATATTTTTTGTAAAATATTACAAATACCTATTTGGATTTACGGGTTTAAAAATGTATAATGAGGTCTTATATCCATAATAAACCGTAAACACGAATGAGGCAATTAAAAATCATTAAACAGGTTACTAACCGCGAATCCAAGTCCCTTGACAAGTACTTACAGGATATTAGTAAAATTGAATTGATTACTGCAGACGAAGAGGTGGAATTGGCGCAAAGAATTAAAAGCGGAGATCAAGCAGCCCTGGAGAAATTGACCAATGCCAATCTTCGTTTTGTGGTTTCCGTAGCAAAGCAGTATCAAAATCAAGGCCTCACCCTTCCGGATTTGATCAATGAAGGTAATGTAGGTTTGGTAAAGGCTGCAAAACGATTTGACGAGACCCGGGGATTCAAATTTATCTCATATGCTGTTTGGTGGATTCGGCAATCTATTTTACAAGCGCTTGCCGAGCAGTCACGCGTAGTGCGGCTCCCGTTGAATAAAATAGGCTCTATCAATAAGATTAAAAAGACGTTTTCTTACCTGGAACAGGCCCATGAGCGGCCACCTTCAGCAGAGGAAATCGCAAGAGAACTGGATATGACGGTTACTGAGGTGAAGCAGTCTATGAAGAATACCGGAAGACATGTGTCCATGGATGCCCCATTAAAAGAAGGCGAGGATTCCAATCTTTACGATGTAATGAAGGCGGGAGAGTCACCAAGGCCAGACAAGGATTTGATGCATGAGTCCTTAAATACCGAAATTAATAGGGCATTAGATACCTTATCGCCTCGGGAAGCAGATGTAGTTCGCTTGTATTATGGTATTGGGCAACAGCCGTCCATGACACTGGAAGAAATTGGTAGTACTTTTGATCTCACCAGAGAACGGGTTCGGCAAATTCGTGAAAAGGCAATTCGGAAATTGCGACATAGCTCTAAATGCAAAATACTGAAAACCTATTTGGGATAAAAAAAGGGCTTCAAAATGAAGCCCTTTTCTTTGATAAACACTTAAACTTAAGAACAATTCAACTGGTTGATATTGTAGTTCGTTAGAATTTCATTTAAATCCTTGATGAAATTGGTGTAGGCACTGTTTTCCTGATTCTGCTTGTCCATAGCGCTAAGTTTATAGGTAATCTAATTCTGCTAATTCGTTCATGCTCAAAATTTCATTGAGTTCCTGCAAAAAGGCGAGATACTCTTCTCCGTACGTATCGTATAACATAATTGTAGATTAGGTTTTAATTCGGGTGCTACTTTGATTAACGCTAACATATTTCAAAGATTATGTTACCACAATATTTTGTGGTGAACTTGCAAAAAAGTGTTGTGAAAATGTTAAGAAAACGCCTTTTGACATTCTGGTATAAATTATGTAATTAATTGGCAATAAGGGTGTTAATACGGCGTTTTCTAAGTAATGAACTTTTAAAAGCAGTACTTTGGATATTCTGATGAGATTACGGAAGACGAATACAAAATATCGATTAACCTGGGCTTTTCATCTATCACTTTTTTTGCTTTTAGCGGGATTGTTATTGTCGCAAACTACTAATCCTTCCGAGATAAAGGTGGAACTTAACAGTAACAGTTTTAACGCAAAGCAACGAAGTAGCTTTGTTATTAACGGTCAGATAGAGCAACCCGGACGGGGATTGACCCTTATTCATTTTCTGCCGGCAGGAGCATTTGAACACAAAACATTTGATACCTATGGCGATAAAGCGGCTGCAGCCGAAGTTATTGTGCTACTTCAGAAAATGCTGGCCGATGATGCTCTTTTTGCATTACTTGCTCATGATTCTGCCACTTCCGGTACCTTTGGACACACTTCCGAATTAAAAGCTTTGGGTATAATGAAACTTGCCGCGCTAAAAGGCCGGCAAGCCTATCTAATGCACAATCTTAACGGGGATATCTATGAAGCATTTGGAGATATCACAGTGGCGACTCAAATTTCGCTTGCGAAAAGTCCTTTAACAGCGGAAGAATACTTTCCCAAGATCACTTATGAATTTACCCCTAGCAACGATAGATACATCGCACATGCTGCGGGGGAAATTGATGGAGTGGCTTCCACAAATTCCCTGGAAGCCCTGGAAGAGAACTACCGAAAGGGCTTTCGACTTTTTGAACTAGATATTATTAGCACATCGGATAACAAATTTGTAGCGGCACACGACTGGAAAATGTGGGCCCGTTTTACCGACTATGAAGGTGCCTTACCCCCTACCCACCAGGAGTTTTTAAAACATAAGATCTATGGCTCCTATACTACGCTGGATATGGAAGGGATCAATAAATGGTTCAAAAATCATCCGGATGCGCTATTAATTACGGATAAACTCAATACCCCGCTGGCATTTGGAAATCAATTTGTAGATAAGAATCGTTTGGCCATGGAGCTATTCAGCGTAATGGCCATAGAAGAAGCGGTGAATAACGGCATTACCGTAATTATCTCTCAGGAAGTTCTTATGGGATTAAAGGGCAATAAAATGGATTTCCTTGAGATCAATAATATTACCCATGTTGCCGTCTCTCGAAGAATTATCAGCCGTGAAACTGATTTTCTTGATCAACTTAGAAAAGGGGGGATAAAAGTGTATGCATACAACGTAAATTTTGATCCTGGAAAGGATGAAAAGTATGTTCAGGAGAATGAATTGGGTTTGATTTATGGTATGTACGCGGACAAATGGATCTTTGATGAATATGGAGGCCAACCTGTACAATAGCGATTGTGGATCCTACAGTCTGATCTGATACGTTACTCCTGTAGTAAACGCCCAAAAGAAGTTGCCGGATTCAAAGGCTACTTCCTGTCGCCGTACGCCAACATTTATCCGACACCCGTTATCATGCTTTTTTCCGGTGAATTGATACCCAAAGTCTATGCGTTGTGACTCAGTGTAAAAAATGGTTTCCGCAAGTAATTCATTGTCAACTATAAATTGACGCAAGCCGGGTGAAACCCCCATACCTATGGTAACTCCCATAAAGTTCTCAGCATCCTTTCCGTATTTCCGAATTAATAGATTGGCTGAAAAACGGGTTAACCCATTTGGACGAGGTGTAATGTAGGACCGCAATGAAAAGTAGTAGTTGCCTGTGTAGTACCCTGCGGAATTAGTAACTGCAATAATATCCTGAGTGTTCGTCTTGATGTAGCGTCCTCCACCCGAAAACTCGATCCCCTTTGGAAGGTTAACATAGATATCTGCTCCGGCCTTGTGGTTAGGATAAACCTCAGAGTTCGAATATCCGTAATTCAAATAGGCATAAAATCGTTTAAGGAATCTCGGGTAAAAATCAAGATCGTACTGTATGCCACCCGCCCCTTCTCTATTAGTATAATTAATTCTGGGAATTACGCTACCTAAAGAAGGTATAAGATGTCGGTAAGAGAGGTTTGAAAAGACCATGGGATCACGGTCGTCAAATACAGTGATTGTATTTCCCAGATTGAGTCTATTGGGCAATTCCTGCCGTTCATGAACCACACGGTTCTGGACTATTGTTTCGTTAGTTGCCTTCGATTTAGGCCGGATCTTTCCTGTAGTTTGTTTCGAATAGTTTGGGTATTCCCTTTTCCCAATGCGAGTCAGGGAAACGGTTTTAAGTCGCATGACTTCCGAATCATCCGGTAAATATTTCAGCGCTTTGTTGGCAAGTCCAAGAGCTGTGTTTTCTTTACCGGCATACAATTCATTTTTTATTGCTGCAATCCAGATCTCCCTATTGTTTCTTTCTTTGGAGGTAATCCTATTAAACTCCCTTCTTGCCCTGTCATACTTTCCGGTCCAACTATGAACTTTGGCTAAAAGCAACAAAACTTCCATATTCCTGGGGGTAGTGGCTGCCATTGCTGTCAACATTTCCTGAGCGGCTTGATGCTCCCCTTGATGCGCAAGCCTGTAGGCCGTTGGGTATTTTTCTGACCCAACATATGCCAAATCCTGCCCAAAGCCTGAAAACAGGGAAAAGACGAAAAACAGCAGATATAGGTATTGGGTTTTGGTCATTGTTGGTCGGTTTGAGCAAGCACATTCTTTATGTCTCCCACATAAGAAATGCCGTGCTTTCTGGCTAGTCTTTTTGCTCTTTCAATTTTGTCTGCTATTTCACCCGCACCCGAACTGTTTTGTTTTACAATTTGAATTAACTCCAGCGCATCCTTGTGTCTGTCCTCCCAATAATAGACGTCAAAAAGGGCCGAGTAGGAATCTATGTAATTCGGATTTAGGGTAATACACTCCTTAAGAATAGCTATTGCCGTTTCACGTTCTCCCTGCCATGCATTGATCCTACCGGAAAGCACCCGGGTATCCATATGGCTAGGCCTTTCTGAAAGAATATACCGGCATAACAACAAGGCCTTGTCGTATTCATCGTCAAAGGCTAGCTTCCGGGCAATCTTGTAATAGGTATCGGAGTTAAAACCGTTATACAGGCTGCTAATCCAAACCAACTCGCTTTCGGTGAATTTTTCCTTCTTCACAGTAAAAATGGCTAGACTGTCAGGAATGATCTTGTCATTTTGAGTGACATAGGAATTGATAGATTTAAAGGTTTTCAATTTGTTCTCAATGTTACCCCCGGAAAACGATTTGCCCAGGTTCATGCCTTCTTCAAGGCTGTAGACCTTCCCGTCCGTGTAAAACTTGTCGCCACTGATATACTCCTTAAGCTCGTTTTTATTCCGCATAAGCGGAATGTCTTTTGCAGATTTGAATTGTGTTTCCATATCCAGGGCCTCCCCTATCCAGGCTACTTTTTTGGGCATTTTCATTTCGTATTTTCCTTCTAAAAGGGCTAAAATGGATGGCGTAACGTCCATATGAGAGGAAACTGCACTGATTTTCCTGGGTGATTTTAGCATAGGACTATAAATGATCAAAGGGACATGAAACCTGCTTAGATTGTTACGCAGCGGAATTGGGATCAAACGGTGATCCCCGGTGATCACAAAGATGGTGTTGTTGTAATCCGGTTGCCGTTTGTAGGCTTCCAGTGCATATTGCAGAGCACTATCCGTATACAACAGGGTGGCAAAAATATTGCTGTTCTTGCGAATGATCTTTTTGTCCTTGGTGTCAAAACTCTGCTCAGAAAGGATCTTAGTTACTTGTTTTTCATACACTTCTTGTTGTGGCGGGATAAACGGCTCGTGGTTACTGATGGTCATATATACTTCCAGTCGGGACTGCCCTTTTTCCCGGGAAAGACTCATACTTTTGCGGAATAACTCCTTATCCGGGTACCCCCAGGTAGAACCGGCAGCATCTTCTGCCTGAAGGGTATATTCTTGTCCGAAACCCGCTTTGTCTAAAACAAAATCTACATTTTCGCTTTGGAGGAATCGATCCACGCCATCAAATGAACTGTTCGTTCCCTGGTAAAAGGAAGTATGATACCCATTGTTTTTCAGAATGCTAAACAGGGTAAGCTTATTGGGATACTTTTCCAACTCCATAAAACCACTTTTCCCAAAAGGAAGGGATCCCATTAAAGACGGCAATACTCCAAATGTTCTTCCTGTATTGCTCAAACAATTCTCCCAGTACAAGGATTTCGTGGATAGTGAATCTAAAAATGGAGTAAACCCTTCAAATTCTGCGTTCTTACCAACAAAATCCCTTCCCAAACCCTCTACAATGAAAACCACGATGTTGGGCTTTTCCTCTTTTAGTTCAAAATAGTCGCCCAGGACATTGCTAATAGGCTTATCTTGAATTAAAGGGTACTCCACATTTGCTTCATAAGCAGTGTCCTCGGTGGAACTTTGATACAGGTTTACTGCCAGGTAATGGGTCTTGTTTTGATTGATGGGTTTTCCTTCAAGGAACAGGGTAGCTATAAAAAGACTAAATAGGACAATCGTAAAAGGGTACATCTTTATGATGTAGTGATAGTATTTTGAAGTGACTTTGTAAAAGCTGAAGAATAGCGCAATAACAACAAGCAACCCAAAAATCATAACAAAGGAAACCCCACCTGAATTGGAAACAGTTTCTTTGATGTCTGCAAGGCTATAGCCAAGGAGGTCAGCACCAAGCGGGACTAATGCTGTACAATAATAGCTGATAAGCATTACCTCTATGATCAACAGCAATACCAGTAAAACAAATATCAGGTGAAACCCCCACTTAGGGCGATAATTTTCCCAAAAATTAAAGGGAAGTGTCAACACAACAGCTACGATTGAAGCATATCCAAGTTGATGTGTTATGGAAATGAACAAACTCCAGCTTAATATTGTTTCTATTACTCCTTTGAAATATAAGGTGGTATACTGGAAAACGGACAG
>JANQHL010000174.1 GCA_028277085.1 Flavobacteriaceae bacterium | reverse complement strand
AAACCCGGCACAAAGAACGGTACCAAAGTAAAACTAAAAGGGAAGGGATTCCCCAGGTATAAAAAAGAGGGGGAATTTGGGGATTTGATCCTAACCTATACCATAGAAATTCCCACCACCTTAACGGAAGAACAAAAGCAACTTTTTGAAGCATTACGAAAAACCAAACTTTAACGCCAGGCGCTCCGGAAAATTCATTTCAGTTAAAACCCTTTGTAAACTCCATAAGGTTGAAGAAACATTTGTCTACGCCTTATATGAATATGATGTTTTGGAACTTACGCGAGAACAGGAAGAACTACTACTTCATGAAGATGCATTGCCCCTTCTGGAGAAAATGGTTCGCTTGAACAAAGAGTTAAACATCAATCTGGAAGGCCTTCAGGCCATACATCTCTTACTGCAAAAAGTGCAGGGTTTACAAGAAGAATTACTGGTTGTAAAACGCCGTTTGAACGCTTTTGATGAATTCATTTAACCGTAAAAACGCAGACGAGCTTTAATCTTGTATCTTTTTAATCTTTAGTTTCTCTTCACTGTCACATTTAGCCGCTTTAAAGAGCACCCCCATCTTTCTCAATTCCATTAAAGCAGCGTCCATATCTCTGAAGGAAGTGTATTCGAAATAGATCGTTTTCTGTTTCGGATGAATCCTTGTATTCCTTAAATAGCCCAAAGTATTGAGCCTTTTAATGATAGCTCCTCTGGTATACATTTCCCCAAAATCTATTACCACAATTCTGGTCTGTAACATATCAACGTTGTTTTGGCTTTAGTTAGCTTCAAAAAATGAACTCAAACAATTGGGATACTCAATTATTGGCTTTTTTACAATGACCTGGATCAGTTTCCGATAATTCCCTCTTTTTGACAAAAGTCATTTTATATTTTACTTCTTCCGAATAGCTTACCCCTAAAAAAGATGAGACCCATACTTTGTGCTACGGATTATTCGAAAAATTCCTTGCCCGCCCTAAAGTTAGGCCATGTTTTAAGCAAGAAAATGGAGGTTCCCCTTGTAGTACTGCATGTTTTCGATATCAACGTAGCCCTTGTTACGCCTTTGAGTATGACTTTTGCCAGGATGCAGAAAGAGGCTTTTGAAAAACATCTTCGGAGGTTAACCCAACTCTGCGAAAATCATTTGGGGCTCTTGCCTGATGATCAACATTTAAAGATCATGGTCAAAGAAAACGCCCTGATCATAGCCGCTATCCGGGAAGCGATTGAGGAATCTGATGCTATGATGGTGTTTATGGGCATGAAGGGTGTTAATGCCTTGAAGGATACGATTATGGGGAGCAGTACCCAAAACATGATAGGGAAAAGTCCCTGTCCTGTAGTGGCCGTTCCTTCCGTATTAAAGGGATATGATGTTAAAACCATCACCTATGCTACGGATTTTGAGGAGCGGGATATTCATGCTATCGATTGGGTTGTAAAGACTTTTGGGAGGTCTTTTAACCCGCACTTAAATGTTGTTCATATCGGCACTAAAGAGGAATATGCAGGAGCAGAGCAAATGGAATGGTTTAAGGAAATGCTACAGCAAAAAATCGCTTATAACAACATCAGTTATGAATTCATAGCGGACGGTAAGGTTTTCAAAGGTTTACAATCCCACCTGGAAAATACGGGGAGCGACCTTGTAGTAATGTTAGAGCGTGAACATGAAGGCCTTATTAAATCGTTAACCCATAGTGATCGTGTAAAATTAATGGCTTCCAAAGGAAAGATCCCATTGATTAGCATTGAAAAAAATATCCCTTTTTGATTTAAACGGACGAGATTGTAATAGTACTTGTCGAAACAGCAAAATCCTATTGCTATCCTTCCCTTCCTGACGAAGGTCATTGCCCCTTGCAGGCTACTATTTTAATTTTGGATCGAAAAGGAAAATATCATGAGAAATATAGTTTACGCCACAAATTGTTCCCCCACCGCGGCATCAGCTTTGCGTTATGCCTACCGCCTGGCTTCCGCGATGGACGCCCAATTGCATATCCTACATGTTTATGAATTGAATCCTTTTGTTACGGCATCAGTGAGATCCCGTGGCCAATTGGAGCAAAATTTTGCAGCCGAACAACATAAGGTTTTGGAAAACTACTGCCGGAAACAATTGGAACATGAACTAAAATCTCATACCCCTACTTATATTATAAAAGAAAACGATTCTGTAGCTGAAGCCATTGTAGCCGCGGCCAATGAACTCACCGCAGATCTTGTCCTGGTAGGGGCAAAGACCTCAAAATCGCTACGTGGTCTTTTTGCCGGAAACATTGCCAGCACCTTACTGAATACTATTACGGTTCCTTTATTAATATTACCCTATCAGGTCTACTACCACGGCTTGTCTACACTGCTTTACGCAACCGATTTTGAAGAAGTTGATCTTTTTGCGCTTAAAAAACTCACAACACTGGCTGCCCCTTACGGTGCGCTAATCAAAGTAGTACACGTCCCTTCAAAAAACGAGGAGGGCACGGTCCAAAAAATGGAACGTTTTGAAAAGGCCGTCAAAGATAGCATCCACTATCCTGAAATTGTGTTCAGCCTGCAAAAAGCAGAACGTATTGCCGATGGTTTGCGAGAGAGTATCGAAAAGGAAATTCCGGACATGCTGGTCATGCTGGAAAGAGAGCATCCTTCCTGGCATGATAAGCTT
>JANQHL010000156.1 GCA_028277085.1 Flavobacteriaceae bacterium | reverse complement strand
ATTCCCCCCTTACACCGAACACTTATATTAGTAGGGGGCATCACGTTTTTTTGGATTTTAGAAGGCATTGTTCCGCTCTTTTCTGTAAAATACAAAAAGTGGCGGCATGCCGTGCCTAATTTCTTTTTCACACTTACTACAATTATTGTCAACTTCCCCCTGGCATTTTTGCTGTTAACAACTTCAGATTGGGCTGTGGCCAATGATTTTGGGATCATCAACTGGTTACCGCAAATGCCACTATGGCTATACGTGGTACTCGGTGTACTTTTACTGGATCTAATAGGGGCGTATACGGCACATTTGGTCGAACACAAGGTAAAACCGCTGTGGATGATTCACCTCGTCCATCATACCGACCACAATGTGGATACTACAACAGCCAATCGCCATCATCCTTTGGAAAGTGTTATTCGTTATGTTTTTACCCTGATAGGTGTTTTTGTGGTAGGTGCTCCCATTGGGATAATTATGCTATATCAAAGCCTTTCTGTGGTGCTCTCCCAATTTAATCATGCTAACATTAAATTACCCAAAAATGTGGACAAGGCGTTAAGTTGGGTCATTGTCTCTCCGGACATGCATAAGGTACATCACCACTACGTACTCCCTTACACCGATTCTAATTATGGCAATATCTTTTCTATTTGGGACCGATTATTTGGGACGTATATGTACTTGGCACCGGAGAAGATCACCTACGGGGTGGATACCTTCCCGGATAAAAAAGAAAATGCCAGTATTTTGGGGTTGTTAAAACAGCCATTCCATAAATACAGAAAGCCAACCACTGTAGAAGTTCAACCCATAAGGGAAGAGTGAAGACAAAAAATAAGCGTTTCGGAAGGAATGACTAGTAGGCTATACATAGTTTATTTTGTTTTAAAGGGTAGTCTCCTAACAGTAAAGTGCCTAACCTGTACTATATTACATCTTTTTGGAGACAACTATTTTATGAAATAACCCCTGCATTTTAGTAATACCCGATATCCCTATTGCCATGAAATTCGCAGTTGTTTCTTTTTTCATGCTACTATCAGTCTCTTTTTTTGTATTCGGTCAGGAAAAAGCTGAGAGGCCGTATCATGCTGGTTTTATGACCCTACATATCAAAGATTCTTCACGCGTATACAAACCTGGGTCTTTAAAAACAGATAAACTTCACTACAGACCCCTGGATTTGGATATTTGGTATCCTTCAACAGTGCAAAAAGTGCGTGCATTAAAGTTTGGAGATCTATTTAAATTATTTGAACAAAGGGCTACGGCTTATCAGGATGAAACTGATTATACCGGGATGGTCAATGAATTGGCACAATTGTTTGTTGCCGAGTTAGGGGTTGGGGTGGATGGAAAAGCGCTGCTGGATGTTGCAACTGACAGTTACGAGAACCTCGGAATTGCAAAGGGGACATTTCCGCTTATCCTTTACATGGCGGGATTTAACGGAATGGGATTTGAGAATGTTGCCATTTTGGAAGGTTTGGCCGAACAGGGTTTTATAGTTGTTTCCATTTCTTCTATTGGAAGGTATCCCGGAGATATGACCAATGAAATGGGAGATCTTATGGAACAAGTGTACGACGCGGAATTTGCGATCAAATGTATCGAGGGATATGGTCAGTTTACTTTAGACACCTCAAATATCGGAGTGCTTGGATGTAGTTGGGGTGGTATGGCTGCAGCAATATTGGCCAATCGAAACCCCATTATCAAGGCAATGGTATCATTGGATGGGAGCGAAACCCATTACTACGGGGAAGAGGATTTCAATTTTTATGCCAATGGAGCTACTGGAGCGGATAACGACAGATTTATACGGGAAATCTATGAGGCAAAGCTACTTGATGTAGAGAATCAAAAAATGACCTACCTGTATTTTGAGAGTGGAGATAAACTGAATGAATTTACACCTACCGAAGAATACCATTATTACAAGAAGTTGAATACCGAAAAGCATTATTTACGCTTTAAAAATAGCGAGCATGCAAATTTTAGTGTCATCCCGTCAGCAGTAGGAGCCTCTAATGACGCCGTAGCGATTTACGAACATTTGGAAAAAGGGACAATTACTTTCTTTGATCAGATGCTCAAAGGGGGTAATGCATTCAATTCAACCTGGCCTGGGCTTACGGCCTTGGAATATACCACTACTGAACCCTACAATATTAGCGATCTCGGGACAACGAATAAACGGTTTGCCGAACTATTGGGAACTATCGTAGATCGCAAGTCCAATCAACCGCTGCCCTATGTAAACATTGGGATATTAAACCAGGAGGTGGGAACTGTTTCCGACACCCTTGGGAATTTTGAATTAACGGTAGAAGAGAGCTTAAAAAATGATACCTTAAGGATTTCCAGTATAGGATATCACCCTGTTGAAATTTTGGTAAAGGATATCTGGCAGACGGAAGATAAATTGCTAATAGAATTAGAGGAACAAATCAGCGCTTTGGATGAAATCGTGTTAACGGCCAAAGCCATCAAGAAAAGAACCTTGGGAAATAAGACCGAATCTAAATTCCTTGGTGCGGGATTCGGTTACGATCAGTTGGGTGCTGAAATGGGGATTAAAATCAACATACGCAAAAACCCAACATTGGTCGATACTTTTAATTTTACGGTCTCCCAAAACCGGTTAAGTGCAAAAGCTATATTCCGGCTTAACTTTTATAGTGTACAAAAAGGGAAGCCTTATGAAAACATATTGACCGAAAATATACTTATATCCATAGCGCCCAAACAAACAGGTCCGATCTCTGTAGATCTAAAGCCTTACGGAATTGTTTTGAAAGACGATGTGATTGTCGCCTTAGAATGGGTGGCAAACGAGGGAGATACCAAAGAAGGCGAAGCTATCTTTTTTCCTTTGGGGCTTTTTACCAATGGTACACTTTATAAAGCGTCCAGTCAATCAAAATTTAGAAAATATGGTGGTTTGGGAGTAGGCTTCAATATCGATGTTCGTATATAACGGCATTACTCATAGCGTAAATATTTCTTCCGAATCGCTCTGAAGAGGTTAAGATCCTTCTCCCAGCTGGCTATGATATCAGCTTCGGAAACCCCTGCTTCAATCTGCTGTTGCAATTGCGCTGTCCCGGCATGTTTGGTGAATCCTGAGGTATTGAAGAATTTGGATGTGTCCCTGCAGTTGTGATAGGCCTTGATCAACCATTCCAAAGAGACTGCACGCATCTTGGGATGCGAAGACAGGTCTTCACCGAAACAGGTTTTCCCTTTTTCCTTGGGATACTTTGCTCCAAAATTAGGTTGTGGGACATAGCTAAAATCGAACGCCGTACTATCCAAAAAAGAAGCACCATAGCGTTGAAACTGGAATTCCGTACCTCGGCCGGCATTGATGGTAGTACCTTCAAAAAGCCCTAAACTGGGATAGAGGGATATTGCTGTTGCATTTGGTAAGTTGGGGGAAGGACGAATGGGTAAGACGTAGGTAGTATTATGGGTGTAGTGCTCCAATGGAATTACCGTCAGTTGGGCTTTTACGTTGCTCTCGAGCCATCCCTCTTCATTCACCATTTGCGCATATTCGCCAATGGTCATTCCATAGACCAATGGAATAGAGTTCAAACCAAGGAAACTGGTATGCGCCTTTTCCATGGTCGGACCGTCTATATAGTGGCCGTTAGGGTTGGGACGGTCCAGTACCAGCATTGGAATAGTTGCTTCTGCGCAGGCCTCCATTACTAATTGGAGTGTAGCAATATAGGTGTAGAAGCGTACTCCCACATCCTGAATATCAAAGACCACAATATCCAGGCCCTGCAATTGTGCCAGGGAGGGTTTCTTGTTTTTTCCGTACAGCGAGATAATGGGCAGTCCGGTTACCGCATCCTTGCCATCCTTGACCGCTTCTCCTGCATCGGCCTGACCTCGAAATCCATGTTCAGGGGCTAAGACCTTTTCAACAGTAATTCCCAGGGTTAGCAGCGAATCTACCAAATGAGCGTACCCTTTTTCGTTAAAAATAACGGAAGTATGATTGGCGACAACACCCACTTTTTTGCCTTTCAAAAGAGGTAGGTAAGCCGATGTGCGATTCGCCGCAACAATAACTTCTTCCGTTGCCTCCTTGGAATTTGGATTTTGAGATTTGGGTTGTATACTGGTTTGTTGTCCACATGCGACCAGACAGACGCTAAACCATAAAACCGTACTTTTGAGATTCAAGAAAAAGGGCATCCGTTGAATTTAGAATTGTTTATTGCCAAACGCCTGATTTCAGGGAAGGAACATAAAAGTAGTATTTCCGCTCCTATAATTAAAATAGCTATCGCGGCTATTGCCATTGGTTTGGTCATGATGCTTATTGCAATTGCAACAGGAGTAGGCCTTAAGCTCAAGATTCGGGAGAAGATTGCCGCTTTTAACGGGCATGTCCAGATCTATAATTACGACAATAATCGCTCAGATGTTTCTGTACAACCGGTTTCGCTGAACCAGGAATTTTATCCGGATTTTGAAACGGTAGATGGCGTGGAACATGTACAGGCTGTTGCGGTTAAAGCCGGGATCATAAGAACGGAAAAAACGTTTGAAGGTATTCTGGCAAAAGGGGTGGGAAAGGATTTCCGTTGGACCCCTTTCGAAGATT
>JANQHL010000146.1 GCA_028277085.1 Flavobacteriaceae bacterium | reverse complement strand
CAGCAGGATGTCCCAGGATATGCTGCGCTCTCCGAAGCTGTTTTCGTAACAGGGACTTGGGATGACCACGACTACGGTGTCAACGATGGAGGGCAAGAATTTGCAAAAAAGGACGAAAGTTTGCAATTATTTCTGGATTTCATGAAGGTCCCCCAAAATCACCCCAGAAGAACAAGGGAAGGGATATATTCAACCCAGTTGATCAGTAAACCGGAAGGTACCGTAAAGATCATCAACTTGGATACCCGTTATTTTAGAACTCCTTTGACCGACAGCAAAAGGGAAGGAATGCGCTACGAACCCAACGTTTATGGGGAGGGGACTATTTTGGGAGAAGGGCAATGGCAGTGGCTTGCTAAAGAGTTAACGAACTCAACTGCAGATTTTAATCTAATCGTTACCAGCATTCAATTTTTGTCCAACGCTCACGGCTTTGAAAAATGGGCCAATTATCCCCATGAGGTGGAACGAATGAAACAAGTCATAGTAAAATCAAAAGCAAAAGGAGTCATTTTACTGTCAGGGGACCGCCATATTTCCGAGTTTTCCAGAATGCCTATTGAAGCACTAGGACACCCCATAATAGATTTTACCAGTAGCGGATTAACACATTCTTATACCGATTTTAAGGGTGAACCTAATCCATTTCGCGTTGGAGAGGTAGTTGCTAGAACCAGTTTTGGAGTGGTAGAGTTAGATTTAAATACCCGCCAGGTCGTGTTTAGAATCATGGAGGAAAACCAGAAGGTATTGCAGGAGTTGAAACAGGCGTATTAATGCTTGCCGCTTTGAGGAAAAGACTTACTTTTGCGCAAATTTTAAGACTATGACAGGAAATAGAACTTTTACCATGATCAAACCCGATGCCGTTGAAAACGGGCATATTGGCGCCATCTTGGAAAAGATTACTGCTGCGGGATTTAAAATCGTAGCCATGAAATATACCCAATTAAGCCGCAGGGATGCGGAGACATTTTATGCTATACATAAAGAGCGGCCTTTTTTTGGAGAATTAGTGGAATTTATGACACGTGGACCAATAGTAGCAGCTATTTTGGAGAAGGATAATGCTGTGGAAGATTTTAGGGCGTTAATTGGAGCTACGAACCCGGAACAGGCGGCAGAAGGGACTATTAGAAAATTGTATGCCACCAGCGTAGCTGAGAATGCAGTTCACGGTGCTGATAGCGATGAAAACGCCGCAATTGAGGGGGCTTTTCATTTTTCAGGCAGGGAAATTTTCTAAAAGCATCACAACCACAACAAAGAGATATAAAGCCGCTTTTAAGCGGCTTTTTTTAACGTAACCTCAACTCTTTGATTATCGTTCTTCCCAATTCTTCATTTAGCATTGCAATAATCTTAGTTTTTCCATACGACAGTTCTTCCCGAAGCACCGAAGAGGATAATGATACATAAAGCACTTCCCCACGGAGTTCCACATTTGTAGTATAATTGTCAACACCATTACCCATAAGCTTTTTCCAGGCCTTTCGGGCATCCACCCGGTCCAGGCCTTTTTGAAGTTTATTTGCTTTTACAAATTCCCGTAAGGCTTCCCCAAGATTCAAATGTTCACTATGGCGCTTTGGCATTACCGGATTGGTTTAGGAGGTTGGAAACGGTGATAAATATAGGTGATATCCTCTTGGTTTTTGACCGAAAAACGATTTTCGGAAATCTCCAATAATTGCTCTTCCCATTGATTGGGACCATTGCTGTATTGGATCAAAAACGATCCTCCTTTCTTTACAATAGCGAATTGCTCAGCATCGTTGGAAGTGCGATAGGTACCGGTAAGGTTAGGCTGCACTTTTTTTCGAAAACCTTTTGTGTTTTTCATTTCAATGAAGTCGACACTGGTGTTAACGCTATATGTTTTTTCCCCTCCATCGGGAAATCGTACCACAGCAATCTCCCAGTACCCGTTAAGATGATCCAAATCCGCTTCCTTGATATTTTCTTTGCATCCAGCAATTAGTACTAGCAGTATAACGAGTGTTCTGGTCATACCTACAAAATAAAGATTTTATAATGCTGATGGGTACTTTTAACTACTTTTTCCGTGCGCTCCACATGAGTGTCACTAATAAATAGTTGTCCGAATTGATCGTCTTTTACCATAGCTACTAAGTGGGATACCCTGTTTTCATCCAACTTATCAAAAATATCATCCAGCAGTAGGATAGGCGTGGTCTTTGACTGTTGCTTAACAAAATGGAACTGGGCTAGTTTTAGCGCTATTAAAAACGATTTTTGTTGCCCCTGACTACCAAATTTTTTAATTGGATATCCATCTATTGTGAAGTCCAAATCATCCTTGTGAACCCCTACTGTAGTGTACTGAACCGCACGATCTTTTTCAATACTTTGATGTAGCAGGGATAATAACTCTTGGGTCGCTAACTTGGTGGCGTATTTCAAATCAATTGCCTCTTTTTTAGCAGCAATAAGCTCGTATTGCGCTTTAAAAATTGGGATGAAGGCTTCCAGGAAAACCTTTCTTTTGTTAAAAATGACGGTACCATACTCGTGAAGCTGCTCGTCATATACAGCAAGGGTATCCTCATCAAAGGTACTGTTAAGTGCAAAATACTTTAGTAGCGAATTGCGTTGCGCCAGGATTTTATTGTACTTGATTAGCGTTTGTAAATAATTCTTGTCAGCTTGGGAGATTACCCCATCAATAAATTTTCTCCGGGTTTCACTACCCTCAAGAATAAGATCGCGATCTGCCGGGGAAATGATGACCACAGGCAACAACCCCACATGTTCAGAGAGTTTTTCGTAGCTCTTGCTATTGCGTTTGATCACTTTTTTCATCCCCCTCTTCAGGCTGCAAACGATTTTCTCGATACGCCCATCTTTTTCAAATTCTCCCTCCAACATAAAAAAATCGGCACCGTGGGTAATGTTTTGAGTAGCTACCGGGTTAAAATAGCTTTTCCCGAATGACAAGTGGTAAATAGCGTCAAGAATGTTGGTTTTCCCCACGCCATTATCACCTACAAAACAATTAATTGTCGGCTCAAACACCCAGTTCTGGGCATCGAAACTTTTGTAATTTACTAAGGATAAGCGTTTTATAAACATTATTAATTTTCCTTAACCTATCTCTTTATGGGGGCCTGCCGTAGCAAAGACTTCAAAAATAAGGATTAATTTGCCTTTCGTTTTTAGCTGAAAACGTTTACTTTTGCGCGACTAAAAAGGAACGATGGCCACTTACAAGAAGCGAGGGCATAAACCCAAAAACAAAGCTGAGGGAGCACAGATGGAGACTCAAGGCAGTACTACTGCGGAGGTGTTTAGCACATTAGATGAGAGTGCTTCAAGAACAGAGGCGTGGGTATCTAAAAATCAGAATTATATATTGGGAGGCATCATTGCGATAGCAGTTGGTGTTTTAGGGTATCTGGCCTATAACCAGTTTATTGTGAAACCAAAAGATGCCAATGCGGCTAATGAGTTTTCCTACCCTATGCAGCACTTCAATGCAGCTCTGACCAGCGAAGCAGAAAAGGACTCCTTGTTTACCCTGGCGCTCAATGGGGCAGAGGGCAAGTTTGGTTTTTTGGATATTATCGAGGAATACAGTGGAACGCCTACTTCAAATTTAGCAAAGTACTCCGCGGGTATGGCATACCTTAACTTGCAACAATATGATGAAGCCATTGCGTTTCTTGAAGATTTCTCATCTGATGACGATGTCTATAAACCGCTGGCGTTAGGAGGAATTGGAGATGCTTTTTCACAATTGGAACAGCCGGAAGAAGCTTTAGAATACTACGAAAGTGCAATTTCCGCCGCCAAGGAAAACGGATTCACTGCACCTAAATTTTTATATAAAGGCGGTGTAGCTGCACTGGGATTGGGAGATCACAATAAAGCGTTGGCGTATTTCAATCGGATAAAAGAAGAATTTCCAGAGGCAACCGAGGCTGGAAATATTGATGCCTTAATAGGCTTTGCTCAAACACAGTAGCATGGCTACCGAGAATAAGAATCTTTCCTTTTACAATCCGGAAGATATCCCGGATGCCAACAGACTGCGTTTTGGTTTGGTGGTGTCTGAATGGAATGCAGATATCACCGAAAGTCTATGTCAAGGTGCTCACAGTACTCTTTTGAATTGTGGTGCAAAAGAAGCGCATATTACCCGATGGAATGTTCCCGGGAGTTTCGAACTGATCTACGGGTGTAAAAGAATGATCGCAAAGGGAAGTGTAGATGTAATTATTGCCATTGGGAGTATAATTCGAGGAGAAACAGCTCATTTTGATTACGTATGCAGTGCTACTGCTCAAGGGATTAAGGACCTTAATGTGATCAGCGAAATTCCGGTGATCTTTTGTGTTTTAACAGATGATAATTTGCAGCAGGCAAAGGACAGGAGCGGAGGTAAGCACGGCAACAAAGGAACGGAAGCTGCTGTCGCGGCTATCAAAATGGCGGTACTGGGAAAATAGCAAAATGTTTTTCTGCTTTTTTAGTGCTTGGGATGCTTTCCAGGCAAAGGAGTTGTGTTAACATTTTTTGTGACGTTGGCCTCAAGGCTTCCTCGGTTTTTAAGTACCTTTGAAGCTACTTGAAAAGGGAGTATGCGTAATTTTCTAAGACTTCGTAAAAATCGCAGTTTTGACTACAAACCCAGATTTTACAAGGGTGAAGGCAGTCCCTATAAAATTGAACATAAACTGGACAAATTCAGGACCACCACCCAAAATCAGAAAGGATTAAAAAATAAGTTTTCCAATGCTTTTGAAGATTTGAAGACCGAGGGTGATCGGCATTTGAAAACTCGGTTTCTCATTGTGCTGGGTGTTTTGATTTTGATATTTCTGTATATCATAGACTTTGACTTGTCCATATTTTTTGGATCCTAATGGCAGACATCATTAAATTGTTGCCCGACCATGTGGCCAACCAGATTGCGGCAGGAGAGGTAGTTCAGCGACCTGCCTCCGTTGTAAAGGAATTGTTGGAGAATTCGATTGACGCGGGTGCTGCGAACGTCAAATTGATCGTTAAGGATGGGGGCAGGACCCTTGTTCAGGTTGTGGATGATGGCAGTGGTATGACACAAACTGATGCTCGATTGTCTTTTGAGCGTCATGCTACCTCCAAGATCGCGTCTGCGGAAGACTTGTTCAATTTACATACCAAAGGATTTCGCGGAGAGGCACTAGCTTCTATAGCCGCTATTGCTCATGTAGAGCTTTTATCCAGGACTTTGGAAGCCGAGGTGGGTACCCATATCAGAATAGAGGGAAGCGAGGTAGTCGCTCAAGAGGTGGTTGCCACACCTAAAGGGACTTCTATTGCGGTGAAGAACTTGTTTTTTAACATTCCGGCTCGGCGCAATTTTCTCAAATCAGATCAAGTAGAGCTACGGCATATCATAGATGAATTTCAACGGGTTGCCCTAGCACACCCGATGGTGGCGTTCAAAATGTACAACAACGGTTCGGAGTATTTTAATTTACCTCAGGAGGGTCTACGACAACGCATTGTGCATATTTTTGGAGGCAAAATGAAGGAACGACTGGTTCCGGTGTCCGAGGAAACCGAAGTGGTTACCATTACCGGCTTTGTTTGCAAACCTGAGTTTTCCAGAAAGAGTAGGGGGGAACAATTTTTCTTTACCAACCATCGCTTTGTTAAAAGTCCTTATCTGCATCACGCAGTGGTTTCCGCTTTTGAGGGCCTACTTAAACCCGATACTCACCCTGGATATTTTCTAAATCTTGAAGTAGATCCCCAATCCATAGATATTAATATTCACCCTACAAAAACAGAGGTTAAGTTTGATGACGAACACACGCTTTACGCTATTCTTCGTGCAGCAGTAAAACACAGTTTAGGACAATTTCATATTGCACCGCTGCTGGACTTTGAGCGCGACCAGAATCTGGACACGCCCTATCAATACCGGAACAAAGAGGCCCAATCGCCCACAATTACTGTGGATGCCAGTTTTAATCCGTTTCAAGAAGGAAACCTTTCCACCACCGCGAAGAATTACAAAGCCTCATCAAATGTGGAAAACTGGAAAGACCTCTACGATTTTGGGGATATCACACTTCCCGATACAAATATGTTACAGGTAGAATCGGATGCAGCCTCCCCTGAAGTCTTTGAAAACGAAGATGAACCGTTAATGCTACATCAGGCTACTTTTCAACTGCAGCGAAAATATGTCGTGAGTACTGTGAAATCGGGATTACTGGTCATTAATCAGCACCGTGCCCATCAACGTATTCTTTTCGAACGGTTTCTGGCTGAGATCACGGTGAAAAAGGGGATTGTACAGCAGCTATTGTTTCCAAAGACCCTTACATTCCCAGCATCGGAAATAGCGGTTTTACAGTCTTTTAAGGAGGAGTTATCAGGCTTGGGCTTTGACTTAATGTTTCAGTCCGGTGAAACCTTAACCGTAAATGGTGCACCAAACGGTTTACCGGAAGCAAAAATCGCTGGCGTTTTGGAAGATCTACTGGGAAGTTACACCGAAGAAAAGACACTTGAGGGGCATTTTTCTCAAACGGAATGGCTCTCCAAAACCTTATGTAGATCCTTGGCCATAAAAACCGGCCAGCACCTATCCCCCGAAATGCAAACCGCCCTGGTGAACGACCTTTTTGCTTGCAAAGAGCCAAAATTGAGTCCTTTCCAGAAAACCATCTATGTGATTATTGGGGAAAACGAAATAGCGAATAAATTCTAGTACATGGGAAGACTCACGGAAGCGATAAAACATTTGATTATTATTAATGTACTCTTCTTTATAGCGGGGATAACCGGTTTGGGAGATACATTATACCAATATTTGGCGCTGTGGTTCCCACAAAACCCGAATTTCCAATGGTGGCAGGTGGTAAGCCATATGTTTTTACATGATTTTTCTGGCTTTTTTCATATTCTGTTTAATATGTATGCGCTTTGGGCGTTTGGATCACCTTTAGAACGGATGTGGGGGCGGAATAAGTTTTTGTTCTTTTATTTTTCTGCTGGAATAGGCGCCGCCCTTATACATACAGTGGCCAATTATTACTTTTTTAATCAGGGCATTGAGATTATTCAGGCTACAGGGCTATCAGAAGCAAGAATTATTGAAATTCTTTCTGGTGGAAAATATAGTCCGGATTGGTACACCTTAGCTTCTCAGGGGACTATTGATCGTTTTATGAGTGCTTTTAACGCTCCTGCGGTGGGCGCTTCAGGTGCTGTTTACGGTGTTTTAGTAGCCTTTGCATTCATGTTCCCAAGAGCAGAGCTCATGCTTATCTTTTTGCCCATACCTATAAAAGCCAAGTATTTTGTTCCGGTTTTAATATTAGGAGATATTATTTTTGGATTCAGTAATGTGAATACAGGAATTGCACATTTTGCTCACGTAGGTGGAGCGTTGATAGGATTTATTATGATGTGGTATTGGAAAAAGAACCAGTTCAACCAAAACAGATGGGATAGCTAAATGGCAAACGGAGGATTACAGTACTATTTTGCGAGATTGAGTGTTTCGGAAAAGCTGATTGCGATCAATGTGGGGATCTTTATTTTAGTAGGCATCTCGGCTGCCTTGTTAGGGCTGTCTGCGGATAGTGTGTTATCTTGGTTTGAGTTACCCAAAGATTTCTTTTCTTTTTTGGGAAAGCCCTGGACATTAATTACGTATTCCTTCTTTCATGCCGGAATTGGACACATTTTCTGGAACATGCTCATACTGTATTTTTCAGGCCGAATTTTTTTAAACCTCTTTGACGATCAACGCTTCCTTAATGTCTACTTTTTGGGGGTTATTTTGGGCGGACTGGTTTTCCTGTTAAGCTATAATATCTTTCCCACTTTGTTAGCGATCAACTCTTCTTTGATCGGAGCCTCTGCGGGAATTACTGCAGTGTTGATCTTCATTTGTGCGTACATTCCTAATCAGGAGGTTCGCATCATTTTATTTAATGTCAAATTGTGGCATATAGGCGCTTTCGTTGTTTTGGTCGATCTCGTTCAGCTCGCATATGGCGGTAACATTGGTGGCCGACTGGCGCACCTCGGAGGAGCTTTCCTTGGCTATATATATGCCAGGCAGCTATTAAACGGCAAAGATATTGGAGAAGGGTTTTCAAGATTATGGAAAGGAATTGCTACTATTTTTAAAGCCAAGCCCAAGAAACCACCCTTGAAGACGGTTTATCGAAAAAAAAGAACCGGCTCTGGAAAGGGTACAATTAACTATGACAAAGAAACCCGGCAACGAAAGATTGATGCCATATTAGATAAAATCAGTAAATCGGGTTATGAAAGCCTTTCTAAAGAAGAAAAGGACTTTTTGTTTAAGGCGGGTAAGGAGGATTGAGGTAAATGAAGGCACTTTTTATAAAGACATTCAAATTCCTAAACATACTTGTTGCATTAGCTTTGGTATTTGCCATAATTAGTTATTCCCTTCCCTTTGATACTTTTTCCTACCTATCTGTATTTGGGTTAATCACCCCATTAGTTATACTTGGTAATCTACTTTTTTTACTTTTTTGGCTGTTTCTTAGAGACAAGTTTGTTTTTGTATCCTTAATTCTTCTTCTTGTTAGTTTGGTGGTATTTGAGAATGCCTACAAGTTCGGGCCCGGGGAAGAGGATGTTGTCGGAAGTACGGATTTTTCCATAATGTCTTTCAATGTTAGATTTCTTAACAAGTACCGGCAAATTCCAAAGGCGGGCATAGATAGTGCTATCATTGGTTTTATACGAAAACAAAGCCCGGATATTCTTTGTCTTCAGGAATCTCATTATACCATGAAGTCTTCAAGATCCCTGGACAAGATCTATCCCTACAAAATAATAGATTTTGAGTACGGAGTGCACCAAAAACATGCCATCAATGCTGTTTACTCCAAATTTCCCATTCTAAATCATGAGGCGATATTGTTTCCGAATAGTAAAAATGCAACACTTTGGGCGGATTTGTTAATTGGAAGAGACACTGTTCGCTTGTATAATTTTCATTTACAATCGTTTAATGTTATTCCTGATGTAGACAAATTGACAAACAAAAGATCTTACCGGTTATTAGTAAGGGTAACCAAAGGTCTAAAAAAACAAGAACAACAGGTAGAGGCTTTAAGAACACATATGTCTACCACTAAAGGACCTATACTACTGGCGGGAGATCTAAACAACACTCAGTTTTCCAAGGTTTATAGATATCTTAGATGCGATTTTCAAGACAGTTTTCTAACATCAGGAGCTGGTTTGGGAGGAACATACCCCCTTTTTGGGATACCACTTAGGATTGACCATATCTTTGCAGATAGCTGTTTTAAAATAACTTCCCATACAAATTTTGATGTCAAACTTTCCGATCACTATCCCATAATGGCCACTATGAGGTTACATTCCAAAGAGTAAAATCTTAACCTGTTATGCTTTTATGAAATCCAAGGGTTGCACTTTTAAATAAGAGGTTGCTGCATTACCTTCGGTGAATAACAAATCCAAAACACTGGTGTTTTTCACAAATCCATGTCGATGTTCAAAAACTTGAAAATAAGGTTGTTGTGTGAAATTTAGATCTTTTTTAGCATTCACTAAGTACCTGCCATCCCAACCTTGATTAAAAGTCTTGAGATAACTATCGGTTTTTTTCTGATTCAGTGCTATTTGCAAGGCATCACATAAAAACGCCAGGCTTTCCCAGTTAAAGTCTAATAGAAAGGTGAAATGCCGTTCAAACAATGGTGCCAGTTCATCTTCATAGTACTCAAAAAACGGCGAGGTTCGGTAAGCCGTTTGCAAGGTACGCCAATGCTGTTTTTGCCAGGGGTAGTTATTATCAATTTGAACATCTTGATATAATTGACGCCCATGCGTGTTCCCTAGGTGGCGAATGGGGATGGTTAATTTATGTAAGCCTTGATCTGTGCAAATATGGTATCGGTTACGGAAAGTTTGTTTTTGATAATTGTCATGTGCTTCCCAAATGACTTCTTTTTGTACTAAAACAGTCAGAGTAGCGATATTGGGAAAGCAAGTCGGGTGTAGTAAAATAGCCAAAACACTAGGGAGTTTGTTTTGATTTTCGCCGCTTGCGGAAGAAATCAAATACAAACCATCCTGCCAGGGCAATTAAAAAATACCGGAAATAGGAAACAGGTTCGCCGCTGCCTCCCACCGTAGTAAACACCCGATCCCATCGCATCTTCTCATTAAAGCGAATCCCATCCTGAAAATTATCAAAGCTCAACCAAATAAATACCGGTTTGCCCACAATATGATCTTCCGCCACATAGCCCCACGCTCTGCTGTCTTCAGAATGGTCACGGTTATCGCCCATCATCCAATAGTAACCCTGTTTGAAGGTATATGAGGTGGCTTCACTACCATTAATAAAAACTTTATCCCCTGTGACCTTAACTTCATTTTTTTCATAATCCCGAATGATCTTCTTATAGAGCGGAATGGTCTTTTTAGTAATGGCCACCGTAGCTCCTGCTTCCGGGATGTAGATAGGACCAAAATTGTCTACATTCCATTTATAGAAAGGACTCTGCGGAAATACATTGTATCCGGCTTCGCCTTTAGGCTCCACCTCCATTACTATGGAATCGATCCTTTGATCTTTTTGAAGTTGAGCCACCATTTCATCAGTGAGATTGGCAACACGTGCTCGGGGCGTTTCTTCTGTCAATCCTAGCCGTAATTGACGGATAACTTCAATCGGGATTCCTGTTTTATCCGTATATAACTGAATTTGCCCGTCTTCACCTCGGGTTGCTCCTTTTAAGTAAGGCGTGAGTCCGTTATACTGACTCTGGTTCAAAGCGGGGGAGATAAATTTCCGTTCAAAATTATCAGCTCCAATCTCGTTGAGCAGTCTACTTGAAACCCCTTTACTTGCATGCACCACATAATTGTGCATTACTTTCGCTCTGTCGGATAGCTGTAACCGTTCACCATTAATATGGACGAAACCATCAATTATCTCGAGGGAATCTCCCGGAGTACCTACACAGCGTTTTACGTAATTGGATTTTTTATCAATAGGTTTTTCAACACCTGCTTCTGCTTTAAAAAACACTCGTACCGTATCCGCCGGCCAGCTAAACACTACTATATCATTCTTTTTCGGAGAACTTAATCCGGGTAGTCTGAAATAAGGAATTTGCGGCTTACGTAAATAGGACCTTGTTTTAAGAATGGGTAAGGTATCATGTACCATAGGCGCTGCAACGGCGGTCATTGGAGTTCTTGCTCCAAAATGGAATTTGCTTACAAATAAGAAATCGCCAATGCGCAGGGTGCGCTCCAACGAACCGGTAGGGATTACATACGGTTGAATAAAATAGGTATGCACAAACGTGGCGGCAACTATAGCAAAAACAATAGAACTCACCCATTCCCCAAGTCCAGTTCTGGGCTTGAGACTCCGCTCCGAAAGGTGCTCTACCTCCGTGGTATAGTTCACGTAATAAATATAGAAGCCAAGGGTAAGAAGCACAGCCCAGGTCTGCCAGAGCTTGTTTTGTCCAAAACTCCGTATGGTTTCCACCCAAACTACCGGAAACATTAAGAGGTTAATGATCGGAATAAATAACAGGAACACCCACCATTTGGGGCGGTTGATAATTTGCATTAATACAATGCCATTATAAATAGGAATAGCAGCTTCCCAGGCTTTTCTGCCTGCTTTTACATAAAGTTTCCAGGTCCCCAAAAAATGGATTAGCTGTACTAACAAAATGAATAAGAGCCACTGTGTTCCGTTCATTCGTTTTTTGTTTTGAGACGCTAATTAACGGCAATTGTTACCAACTACCCAATATTTAGCATATCTTTCATAGAAAATACTCCTGTCTTCCCGACAATCCATTCTGCCGCAACAATCGCTCCATTCGCAAACCCTTCCCGATTATGCGCCGTATGTAGGATTTGAATATCATCTACCTGACTGGAATAAGTAATAGTATGTGTTCCGGGAACCTCTCCCTCCCGAATTGAGGTTATGGGAATTTCGTTTTCCTGTGCATCTTTCAACTTCCAGCCGGTATACTCCGAATTTTCAATGATCCCTTCAGCCAGCGTTATTGCAGTTCCACTGGGTGCGTCTAACTTTTGCGTATGATGGATCTCTTCCAGCGTTATCTGGTAGTCTTTTAAGGAATGCATCATCTGGGCAAGTTTTTGGTTCAGTTCAAAGAAGAGGTTCATTCCCAAACTAAAGTTGGAGGCGTAAAGGAAAGCACCATTCTTTGCTTTGCATAGCGCTACGGCAGTTTCGTAGTGTTCCAGCCACCCGGTAGTGCCCGATATGACCGGGACATGGTTTTCCAGGCAAAGCCTGATGTTTTCATATGCAGATTCCGGGGTGCTAAAATCAATAGCTACATCTACTTTGGAGAAGTCAACAGCGGCAATTTCAGTAGGGTTATCAATTCTAGCTACAATGGAGTGTCCGCGCCGGGTTCCTACTTTTTCCAGCATTTGCCCCATTTTACCATATCCGAATAGCGCAATGTTCATCGACTAAAATTTAAATACCAAAGCCATACCAAAGTTAGGGTCCCCCGTAACCTCATTTAGATCCATATAAGGTTTAAAAGAATAGGCAAGTTTTTCACTAACGTTGTACTGCTTTAAGTGGGCATCTACATTGGCGTCTATGATGTTAAGGGCGTAAAAACCAATGGTGATAACCAACCAAAGGTCACGATTACGTTGCAGGTTCTCCTGGGCGTCCTGAAGGGCAGTGTCGGAAACATCCGGGCCGGTATTGTCATTATTGATATCAAAAAATTCATCGTCGGTGAAGCCTGCTCTCCGGCGTTTAAAGGCATCACGGAACCTATTGTAATCCGTATTATTTATGGAATAGTTGTAAACACCTACCCCTATGGCCCCCCAAACAATTGGAGCTTTCCAATATCTTTTGTTGTAGATCTGCCCAAGGCCAGGAAAAATAGCAGAATAAAAGGCCGCCTTACTAGGGGCTAGTGGATTGATCTCTTTTTGCACAAAAGTGACCTCCTCTACCACTATGCCTTTTTGCTTAAGATCTGTTTTAAGCGAGTCTGCAGGGTTTTTGGTCAGGAGGGAATCGTTTTCAACCTGCGAAATTCCCTGTCCTGCAATACAAATAAGTATACTAAAAAATAGAAAAGCCCTACTCACCGGACAGCAGTTTTCGTAACCGTTGGAATTCTTCTTTGGAATGGAAAGGGATAACTATTTTACCTTTTCCGGAAGAAGAGGCGGATATTTCCACTTTGGCGGCAACATGCTCCCGAATCCTTTCTAAATGGGATGTAACGAAATCCGGAAGCGTTTTTGAAACACCTGGTTTTTTTATTGACACATCTACTTTGTCGCCTTCCTGGTAGGAACGTACTAATTGTTCTGTGGCCCTAACCGAAAGCCCATCAGCTACGATTTTTTCGTAAATGTCAATTTGATCTTTCTTTTTGTCTATGGTGATGAGTGCCCTGCCATGGCCCATGCTTACAAAACCGTCACGCATTCCGGTCTGAATGATAGGATGTAATTTTAGCAATCTGAGGTAGTTGGTAATTGTGGACCGCTTTTTTCCCACGCGGTCACTCAATTTTTCCTGAGTAACCTGAATTTCATCAATTAAACGTTGGTAGGAAAGCGCAATCTCTATAGGATCCAAATCCTGACGTTGAATGTTTTCTACCAAAGCCATTTCCAGGGATTCCTGATCATTGGCAATACGGATGTACGCCGGAATGGTTTCCAGTCCAACCATTTTCGAGGCACGGTAGCGTCGCTCCCCGGAGACTAACTGATATTTATTGAAGTCGAGCTTTCTAACCGTAATGGGCTGTATGATACCTAATTCCCGGATGGAACTCGCTAATTCCTGAAGCGCTTCATCACTAAAATTGGTTCGGGGCTGAAAAGGATTCACCTCAATGGAAGCAAGGTCCAGTTCTACAACATTACCGATCACCTTGTCGGCATTTTTATCCGCAACCGATTTTATGTCGTTCTCAGGGTCCTTTAAAAGAGCGGAAAGCCCTCTTCCGAGGGCTTGTTTTTTTGTAGCCTTCGCCATTTAAACTTTCTCCTTGTTTTTGTTCAATATTTCATTGGCCAGGTTAAGGTAGTTGGAAGCTCCTTTACTACTTGCATCATATTTGATGATGCTCTCTCCATAACTTGGCGCTTCACTGAGTTTAACATTTCGTTGGATAATGGTATCAAAAACCATATCTGCAAAATGCTTTTTAACCTCATCTACCACCTGATTAGACAAACGTAAGCGGGAATCGTACATGGTAAGCAACATTCCCTCAATGTCTAAGTCTGTGTTGTGAATACGTTGTACGCTTTTAACCGTATTCAAAAGTTTTCCCAGGCCTTCCAACGCAAAATACTCACACTGGATGGGAATCATAACAGAATCTGCTGCAGTGAGCGCATTTAGGGTGAGTAACCCTAACGAGGGCGCACAATCAATCAGAATAAAGTCATACGCCTCCCGTAATCCGCCTATTGCTTCCTTCATCATATACTCCCTGTTATCCTTATCCACCAATTCAATCTCAATGGCGACCAAATCAATATGGGCAGGGATCAGATCTACATTGGGGGAATCTGTGGGGACAATGGTTGCTTCGGCATTCAGCGTGTGCTCCAGGAGCTGATAGGTTCCTTTTTCCACAGCTTCCACCTCAACGCCTAATCCCGAGGTAGCGTTTGCCTGGGGGTCAGCATCAATAAGCAATACCTTCTTTTCCAATACACCAAGGGATGCCGCCAGATTAACAGTTGTTGTAGTTTTTCCTACGCCTCCCTTTTGGTTTGCAATAGCAATTATTTTGCCCATTCAATCACCTGAATTAGGCCCTAAAAATACGATTATTTAGCAGCTTAAAAAACGGAATTTGTTAACACAGAGTGAATAAGTGCAATACCCCAGGTTAAAGAAAGTTAAAGTTTCATTTAATAAATCCTTACCGCATGGTCATTCCTTTTTATTCCATTAGTAATCGGAGAATTTCAATAGCTGCCTCGCTTATTTTTGTGCCTGGTCCAAACACCGCTACTGCTCCGGCCTCGAATAGAAAATCATAATCCTGTTTGGGAATTACACCGCCAACAATCACCATGATATCTTCTCTATCCATTGCTTTTAGTTCGGCAATGACTTCAGGAACCAAAGTTTTGTGCCCTGCGGCTAAGGAGGAAACCCCCAGAATATGCACATCGTTTTCTACCGCCTGTTTGGCGACCTCTTGTGGCGTTTGGAACAGCGGCCCAATATCCACATCAAAACCTAAATCAGCATACCCTGTAGCCACAACCTTTGCGCCACGGTCATGACCATCCTGACCCATTTTAGCCACCATGATACGTGGCCTACGACCTTCCGTTTCCGCAAATTCATCTGCCAATTCCCGTGCCTTTTGAAAACTCATATCGTTTTTGATTTCCTTCGCATATACACCCGACACCGATTGAATTTTTGCCCTGTGCCGTCCAAAAGCGTTTTCCATGGCATCGCTAATTTCGCCCAACGTGGCTCTTTCCCTGGCGGCTACTACGGCTAAAGCTAGTAAATTTTCGGTGGTGCCATTTTCAAGCTTGCCCTTGGCAGCTGCCGTAATGTTATCCAGTGCTTCTTTCACTTTTTGGGCCTTTCGGGTCGCTTTTATCTTT
>JANQHL010000290.1 GCA_028277085.1 Flavobacteriaceae bacterium | reverse complement strand
AAAATAATAAAGCCATAATAGAATAAAAAACCAACAAATGCGAATGAAAAACTAACCAAACCCGGAAAAGGTTATTTGCTAAGATTCCTGCGTAAGTAGGAATGGAAATCGGGAAGTGCTGGAACACTCCCCGATTGAAATTAGCAGGCAACAATTGTTAACCACTAAGGACACTTAAAATTATGAAAAAACTTCTTCATGATTCGGGCGGGTTCTCCCTCCGGCTCAAATTTGACTTGAAAATGAAACTTAGCGTGTTGTTCCTCATCACTTCATTGTTTGCCCTGCAGGCCAATACTAGCTATTCGCAACGTGCTAAGGTTACTCTGAATTTGGAAAATGTCACTTTGGAACGCTTGATTGATGAGATAGAGGGCCAAACCGAGTTCCTGTTTGTCTATAAGACCAAAGATGTTGATGTTAATCGTCGGGTCACCGTCAAAGTCAAAAAGGAAAAAATAGGTGCGGTATTAGAGCGCGTTTTTGGCAATTCAAGTACTGATTACAATGTCATCGACCAACAGATATTTCTGACCGAACGCAAGGTCACTACACCACCCAAACAACAAGCCTCAGTAGTCCAAGACCCTATCACTGTTACCGGAAAAGTAACCGAAGTTGATGGTGTCCCATTGCCAGGCGTTAGTGTAGTTGTCAAAGGCACCACCCGCGGTGTCGCTACCAACTTCGATGGCGACTACCAAATCTCTGTACCCAATACCCAAAGCGTTTTGGTCTTTAGCAGTATCGGATACATGGAACAGGAAATAACGGTTGGCAACCAGACCACCATCAATGTCACTCTGCAAGAGTCCATAAGCCAGTTGGATGAAGTGGTTTTGAATGCGGGATATTTTTCAGTGGAAAAAAAGTTGAGCACTAGTTCAATCGAAAAGGTGACTTCTACAGAAATTGAACAGCAACCGGTAACAGACCCTATTCAAGCACTACAAGGTCGTGTGGCAGGTGTTAGCATAAATCAAAGGTCAGGTGCGCCAGGAAGGGGATTCAGTATACAAATAAGGGGGCAAAATAGTTTGAGAAACAGTGCTTTCGATAATGGGAATTTACCTTTATATATTGTTGATGGTATTCCTTTTCCTTCTACTTCATTGTCATCTCCTGATAACAACGCTTTCTTCCCTGGCAGTACTTTGAATACTCTAAATCCGAATAATATTGAAAGTATAGAAATCCTTAAAGATGCGGATGCCACAGCAATCTATGGTTCTCGTGGTGCGAATGGAGTTGTTCTCATTACAACAAAAAAAGGAAGATCGGGTAAATCTAAAGTCACCTTTGACATTAGTTCAGGATTGGGTCAGATTACGAACAAAATGGACTTACTGAACACGGAACAATACATTATGATGCGTAATGAAGCCTTTGCTAATGATGGAGTACAACCTACTGCAAGGGATTACGATTTGGATTTTGATCCAAATAAATTCACAGATTGGCAGGACTTTTTACTTGGTGGTACCGCGGAATTTACGGATATATTTTCCTCCATTGAGGGTGGTAACGAAGATTTTCAGTACCTGTTTGGATTAGGTTATCAAAGGCAAACAACGGTATACCCTGCTGATTTTGCTTATCAAAAAGGTTCCGGAGTTTTTAGCTTAAATCATTCGAGCCCGAACAAGAAATTAAATGTAGGGTTATCGGTTAACTATAGTTATGATGTAAACGATGATCCTAATCAGGACCCCACCAGAATTGCCCTAAGGAAACCACCTAATGCTCCAGATTTAATTGATGAGAATGGAGACTTTACTTTTTTAGATAACAATCTTGGTATTAGACAGAATCCTTTAGCCGATTTTGGCACCACCGTAAAAACAACAAATAGCAATCTTATTGCCAGTTTAAATGTTGATTACGAATTATTGCCAAATCTTAGATTGTCAAGTTTATTCAGCTATAACAATCTGGTTTTTGATGAAACAGAAATATTCTCTTTTAATTCATTAGATCCTACTCGTTTTGGCAACCCCGGTGGATTTTTGGATGAGGCAAACGCTACTGTTAATTCTTGGAATATTGAGCCAAAATTAAACTATGGTTTGAATTTGGGTAAAGTTGATTTAAACTTTTTAGTAGGGAGCACTTTTCAGAACAGTAGGACTGATCGAATACGAACCAGAGGGGAGGGCTTTCAGGACGAGGTGTTCCTTAATAATCCTGCCGCAGCTTCTAATTTCAGCGTAAGTTCATTTATTGATGAAATTACTAGATTCACTTCTGTTTATGGACGAGTTGGGATTAATTGGGATGATAAATATGTCCTTAATCTTACTGGGAGAAGAGATGGGTCGAGCAAATTTGGACCTGGAAATCGTTTTGGGAATTTTGGGTCGGTAGGTGCGGCCTGGATATTTTCGAACGAAAAGTGGTTGGAAAATAGCAAAGTTCTAAGTTATGGAAAGTTAAGGGCGAGTTACGGGACCACCGGTAACGACCAAATTCCGAATTTTCAATATCTCGATTCTTATTCACAAGTTCCTAGTGCTGACAATTATTTAGGAGTGTCGGTTATAGAGCCCACCAGAATTGGAAATCAAGAGTTTAGTTGGGAAACCGTGAGGAAGCTGGATGTAGCCATAGAACTGGGGTTTTTACCAAACAGGGGATTGAACCTAGAAGCAAATTACTATCAAAACAGGTCTTCAAACCAACTGATCGGGTTTCCTATTCCAAGTATCACGGGTTTCTCTTCCTTTCAAAGCAATTTTCCAGCTTTGGTTGAGAATAGGGGTTGGGAATTCACTTTGAGTGCAAATATTTTCAATAATGCCAATTTTTCCTGGTCCACTAATCTTAATTTGACCATACCGAGTAGTGAACTTCTGGAATTTCAAGATATTGAGAGAACTGCATTTGACTTGAGCTATGAAGTTGGTGAGTCTTTATTTATCATAGCTAATGCTCTTCAATTCAATGGGGTTGATCCTGAGACAGGAATATTTGACTATGAGGATGTGAGCGGAGACGGAACACTTCTGGATTTTCCAAATGATTTCTTACCACTTGCTGATCGACAGGAAGATTTTTTCGGGGGTTTAGAGAACAATTTTAGATATAAGAATTTTGAAATTGGATTTTTGTTTCAATTCGTCAAAAAAATTGGAGAAAGCTATATAGATAGCTTTAGAACTCCCGGTGGATACGGAAATCAGCCTACTGTAGTGTTAGATAGATGGCGTGAACCTGGTGATATCACGGATGTGCCGCAATTTACTCAGGCTTTTGGCGATGCTGGATTGGCCTATGCTCTTGGCCGATCATTTGGGGAAAACAGATTTGAAGATGCTTCTTTCATCAGATTACGAAACCTCAATATAGGTTGGAATGTTCCGGACAGGTTTGTAAAACAACTTAAAATGCAGGAATTGAAAGTATATCTGAATGCACAAAATTTATTGACTTTCACACCTTACAGAGGTTTGGATCCGGAAAGCGCAAATTATGTCTTGGTTCCCCCATTAAGAATTATAACTACAGGAGTTAGACTAACTTTTTAAAACATTAAGAATGAGAAATACTAACACTATATCTTACTTAGTGCTTTCAAAATCTGTTTGCAAGGCACTTTTAAAAATCACAAAATTCAAATTGGTTCTTCTACTATTAGTTCCATTTCTTCTTACTAACTGCGAGGATTTTGTTGAGATAGATTCCCCTCCTACAGAGGTTTCTTCTGATGTGGTTTTTCAAAATGACAATATTGCGACCTCTGCATTGCTTGGAATATATGCAGGGATGTTTAATTCGGAAGCTATTTCAGATAAAAACTTAAGGAATGCATTAGCGGGTGATGAACTGGAGTATTTTCTAACCGGTGACCAAATAGAACAGTTTTTTGTTAACTCCTTGTTATCCGATAATTTACAGGTTGAAGGTATTTGGTCAGAATATTACTTTTTCATTTTTTCAGCAAACTCCATCTTGGAGGGTCTTGAAGATAATCCGAATATTACGCCAGAAGTATCCAGGCAAATTCAAGGTGAAGCCAAATTCATTCGCGCGTATTCCTACTTCTACCTTACCAATTTATGGGGCGATGTTCCTTTAGTCCTGTCTACAAACGTACAGGAAAATTCAACCCTTTCCCGAACCCCGCAGCGTGATGTATACGATATGATTATTCAGGATTTGATAGAAGCCGAACAATTGATGGTTGAAGATTTTAGTTTTTCCGGTGGAGATCGTTCCAGGCCCAATAGATGGGCGGCTACAGCACTTTTAGCAAGAGTATATCTCTATCTGGAACAGTGGGAAAATGCCGAACAAAAAGCCACTCAACTAATTGAAAATGGCAGTTTCTCCCTGGCAACGGATTTAAACCAAGTATTTCTGGCCAATAGCGAAGAAGCAATATGGCAACTAAGTGCTACACAAGATAATGGTACAAATACTTTGGATGCAAATTCTTATATAATACTTGCCACTCCTATATTTTATGCTTTAAGAAACGATTTTGTGAATTCTTTCGAAGTAAATGATTTGAGAAGTACTTCTTGGATTTCTAGTTTTTCTGATGGGACAAGTACATTTTTTTATCCTTTTAAGTATAAAGTGAGAATTGACGATGGCATGGGGAATCTTTCTCCAATAACTGAATATTTGATGATGTTTAGAATTGCCGAGCAGTTTTTAATTAGGGCAGAATCCCGAGTTCAATTGGGCAATATGAGTGGGGCTTTGGATGACTTAAATGTGATTAGAAATAGAGCAGGTCTTAGCAACATTGGTGGTGCAGATATGCAATCCATGTTGTTGTTTGTCGAGCAGGAACGTAAGGTGGAGTTGTTTACCGAAGAAAGCCATAGATGGTTGGATCTTAACAGAACTAACCGTTCAGAGGTACTGCTACCTCAAATTGCTATAAAGAATTGGCAGGATACGGATAAGCTTTACCCAATACCAGCTAACGAAATTTTTGACAACCCTGAACTTACACAAAATCCTGGATATTGAGTTTTACCAACAAAGTAAAACCGTACCGGAATAGATACGACACGAAGACCGAAAAGTTCCTTTGTACCTAGAATCAATAATAACGTTTTGTCAGGTTTATGAACAATGCTCAGCCTTTGTAAATCCTAATGAGCCAGAAGGAAAACTTGCTGGTAGGGTCAAAGACCCATGCGCATAACTTGAATATCGAAAATTTTATTGAATCCCATTAAGAGGGAATTCTTAACAATAAACCCAATTAAATAATGTCATTATCAATCAAAATATCCATCGCATTTCTCTTTTTCTTCACTTCCTTAGTGAACTATAGCCAAAAGCCTGAACTGTTGGAAACTATCCGAACTGAGGATAATGCGTTAAACATACCCTATCAAAAATATCGACTGCCCAATGGCTTGACGGTTATCTTTCATGAAGATCATAGCGACCCACTAGTCCATGTTGATGTCACCTATCATGTTGGATCAGCCCGAGAAGAGCCAGGAAGGTCGGGCTTCGCTCATTTTTTTGAACATATGATGTTCCAGGGGTCTCAAAATGCAGCCGATGAACAACATTTTAAGATTGTTACGGAGTCAGGTGGTTTCCTTAACGGCACCACTAATCGAGACAGGACAAATTATTACCAGACTGTGCCAGCCGACCAGTTGGAACGAATACTATGGCTCGAGGCCGACCGAATGGGTTTTCTGTTGGAAGCGGTGACCCAAGAGAAGTTTGAAGTCCAACGAGCAACAGTTAAAAACGAAAAAGTTCAAAATTATGACAATAAGCCCTACGGCCTTCATCATGAATTGATGATGGAAACACTTTATCCGATTGGTCATCCGTATTCTTGGTTAACCATTGGGCGTCTGGAAGATTTGAATCGGGCAGACCTTTCCGACTTACAGAACTTTTTTTTGAGGTGGTATGGGCCCAACAATGCCACCTTGACTGTGGGCGGAGATATTGATCCCAAGAAGTTACTTGTCTTGGTTGAAAAGTACTTTGGGCCTATTCCCAAAGGACCGGAAGTGGAGCCAATGAAGGTTGCCCCGGTAAGATTAAAGGAGCATCGGTACATATCCTATTATGATAAAAACATACGTTTTCCGGCGTTGGTATATAAGTTTCCTACAGTACCACATTATCATGCCGATAAACCCGCTTTAGATGCTTTATCCAAACTTTTGGGACGGGGAAAGACTAGTTATCTCTACCAGGAATTCGTGGAAAAACAAAAAGTGGTTGGGGCCAGTACCTCCCACGCTTGTAATGAACTGGCAGGGGAGTTCAATATATTTATTCAGTCCTTTCCAGAAGAATCTCTGGCCAAACTAAGGGCACAAGTGGAGGCTTCAATTGCCGATTTCGATGTGAATTCCATTTCTGAGGAGGATATCATGACCTTTAAGACCCAATATGAGGCCTTCCTTTTTAGAAGACTTGAGAAGGTGGCAGGAAAGGTGTCTCAGCTGGCCACTTACGAGACCTTTATTGGAAATCCCAATTACTTGCAAATCGAACTTCAGAATTACCGTGCCATCACCAAAGCCGATGTGGTAAGGGTCTACGAACAGTACATTAAGGACAAACCCTCAGTAGTAATGAGCATTTTAGCCTCTGAGGACGCTGAACCCGCAATGCCAGATAATTTTAAGAGAGAGGCTACTGATACAACCAACATAGCGGAAACGTTCAATGCAAAAATTCCCTTTCGCAAGGTAAGCGACAACTTCGATAGAAGTGTTATTCCGAATATGGGCGAGTCTCATTTAGTGTCTATACCTGATTATTGGAAAGAAAAGTGGGATAATGGTATAGAACTTATCGGTGCGAAAAGTACAGAAATTCCGGTAGTAAGTCTGCGCATAAAACTGTATGGCGGTCAGTTGTACGATCCAAAAGGGAAATCCGGACTTGGTTCTTTGACGGCTGCATTACTCAATGAAGCAACACAGCACTACTCCACTTCCGAAATGGCTGCGGAACTAGGAAAATTGGGCAGTACGATTTCTATTTCGTCCAAAAAAGAATATACCGTGGTATCCTTATGGAGTTTGACTAAAAATCTAGAACACACTTTCGCACTCCTACAGGAGAAGTTGTTTAGACCCGCTTTTAATGAAAGGGACTTTGCTCGATTGAAAAAACAGGTCATCGAAAGGTCAAAGGCTATAGAACAACAGCCCCGGGACATAGCAAGTCTGGTCTTTAATCGATTATTGTATGGAGAAGACCATATACTGACACCTCCTATTAAAGGTTTCCCAGAGGATTTGGAGACCATCAGTTTGGAAGATGTTAAGTCGCATTACAACAAATATTACGTACCTGATCATGCCGAAGTGATCATCGTAGGGGACGTCGCAAAAGACGAAATAGTCAAAAAGTTGGGTTTCCTTAAGGCTTGGAAGTCTACAGGCATGGAAAAAGTGACCATTCCAGAATTACCTACTCTAAAAAATACCACGATTTATATAGTGGACAAACCCGGGGCTCCACAGTCTGAAATCCGGATAGGCTACTCAACAGGTTTGCGATATGACGTCACGGGGGATTACTATAAGGCCATTTTGTTGAACTACCCTTTGGGCGGAGCCTTTAACAGCCGTATCAACCTGAACTTAAGGGAAAACAAGGGGTACACCTATGGGGCGCGCTCCGCGTTCAGCGGTGACGAACATACGGGATATTTTATGGCCAGTGCAAGCGTCAAGGCCGATGCCACTACCGCCTCAGTCCAAGAATTTGTCAAGGAACTGAAAATGTATCAGGAATACGGGATCACAGGGGAGGAGTTAGCCTTTACCCAAGCGGCCGTTGGGAGGAGCGAAGCCCTAAACTATGAGACCTTGGGAAAGAAGGCGGTCTTCTTAGACCGTTTGGTTACTTATAATCTGGACGGCTCGTACAAGAAAAAGCAACAGCAGGTGCTTCGGGACATTACAGAAGATGAACTGGATACCCTGGCTGCAACATATATACGGCCGGACCAAATGATGATCTTGGTGGTGGGCGACAAGGCACAAAACTTGGAGAAACTCAAAGGTCTTGGCTATGACATTGTGGAACTGGACACAAGGGGCAACCCAATGTCCAAAGTATCGAATTAAAAGCAAGCTTACTTCATAGAGTTAGTTTGAGTTAGTCAAGGGGAACGGTGATAGATATTTCAGTTAGTTTTCGCAAAACCGGTTCCCCTTTTTTTGAAATCCTGAAGAATTTTATCAAAAGCTCACCTAAGTTTTGTTTTCATTTGAACCGATTTTTTAGCCCATGGTTAAAAGTTCAAATGGGTTCACGAAGTTATTTGAATTAGCTATCATTCGCTTCGATCAATACCATAAGGGTCTTTTGATGTGCCTGTGTTCGCGTTTGGTTGGTGTGGGCAGGTAGGGCGGTAAGGCCTGTCCGTCTTAAAGTAAGGTGCGGCGGGCCGTTTCGCCTATTTAGTAAAACCCCATTTTGGCAATCCGCTAAGGGCGGAGCGGACAAAAGGGATGGTTGTACTAAGCCCGATGTCTGTACTGAGCCCGATGTCTGTACTGAGCCCGCCTGAACGGACGGGCAGGCGCAGTCGAAGTAAAGGTCGGGTACTCAACCATAACAATTCAAATTTGTATGACAACATCACGAAAGAAAATAATACGATGGTTGCTGTGGGCATTGTACGCTGTTACTGCCTTCTTTTTTCTGTACTGGCTGTTTATACAGTTGTTGGAGTGATGAAGCAAAAAATGTAAATAACACACCATCATAGTTTGGTTAGATTTTTATGTAGACACGGCCTGTCTGAAAAGGCAGGCCCCCTTTTTTGAACTCTCATGGAAAGACGAGATTTGGAAAGGTATTTCCAGCAATACCGAAAACATATCATAGGCCAGCAACAACCAATAATGGTTAATGGCAAGGAACACCCCATGATCTATGCGGATTGGATCGCAAGCGGACGGTTGTACTGGCCCATTGAGGAAACGATGCTCCACAAGGTCGGGCCCTGGGTGGCCAATACCCATACGGAGTCCTCCTTGACCGGAGCCACGATGACGAGGGCCTATAAAATGGCACGGGAACGTGTCAAGCAACATGTCAATGCTGGCGAGGATGATATCTTGATTGCTTGTGGAACTGGCATGACTGGGGCCATGGCCAAATTGCAGCGTATCCTAGGCCTTTGTATTCCCGAACAGCATAGGATCAGTACACGGATTCCCGAAGCAGCGCGACCCGTGATCTTTCTTTCCCATATGGAGCACCACAGCAACCATACAAGCTGGTTGGAAACTATTTGCGAAGTGGTGCTGGTCCCACATGATCTTACAGGGCAGGTTAATCTTGCTGCTCTGGAACATATGTTAGCCTACTATCCTGATCGACGGAAGATCGTGGCCATCACAGCTTGTTCTAATGTGACGGGCATCGAGACACCCTACCATGCAATCGCCGGCATTGCCCATAAGCACCAGGGAATTTGTATTGTGGACTTTGCTTGTTCGGCACCCTATGTGGACATTGACATGCACCCCAGTGGGTCTCACTATTTAGATGCCATCACCTTTTCGCCCCATAAGTTTTTGGGTGGACCGGGGAGTACGGGTATCCTAATCTTCAACAAAAAACTCTACAATAAAAAGGTGCCAGACATCCCGGGCGGCGGGACGGTGACCTTTACCGACCCCTGGGGCAACCATCTCTACAAGCCCGACATCGAGGAACGGGAGGACGGGGGTACTCCCGGATTTTTGCAAACCATTCGCGCGGCCCTGGCGATAAAACTGAAAAAAGCCATGGGCACGACCCAGATGAAACAACGGGAGCAGGAGATCAATGAACTGGTCTTTGAGCAGCTGGAAAATACGGAGGGATTAAAGCTTTTGGCCGCCGAACACAAACTACGGCTTTCCATCTTTTCGTTTACAATAGAGGGGCTGCATTATGACCTAGTGGCCCAGCTCTTGAACGATAAGTTTGGGATTCAGGCACGTGGAGGCTGCTCCTGTGCCGGAACATATGGACATTATTTGATGGACATCGACCCCAAGACCTCGGAGCAGATACGAAAACAGAGCAAAGGGGGTTGTGCCGTCGACAGACCGGGCTGGACCCGTGTGTCCTTCCACCCGACGACGACGGACTGGGAAGTGCTTCAGGTCTGCCATGCCATTCGGAGTATTGTGAAAAAGGGCCATGGCTGGGCGGGGGAATACCGCAAAACCTCGACAGGTTTTATCCTGAAAGACAAGACAATGGAAACCAGGATTCCTGTAGAAGAATGGTTCGAAGGCTGTTGCCAATCGGAACTGAACTTGAACCTTTCCTAAACTATGGGCGATAAGGAGCACGTACTACCATTGATGCCGGGGGGGCAACTCGTGCGGGAACTGCTGCGTACCTTGTTGTTACAAGAAGCACAGCCGCTGCACTGAGCTTGTCGAAGTGCTGTCGAAGTGTGGTTGAGTGCAGTCCAATTTGGCTCTTAATGCCTTCATGACTGGTCGGCAACCCGAATTTTATTGCATTAATTTTCCTGGCGAATTTTATATAATTCAATTGCTTTTACATAATTCACAGCACCTTTCCCACTTAAGTCATTAATGAATCCGTCCAGTTCGGGATGATTTAACTTCACCCAACTCACCAAAGCGTCCCTCTCTTCTTGCCATATCTCCCAATTGGCATTGCTACAATCCAGATTTTCTATTTTGGTAATTTTCCCTGAATCAAAATGAAATCGATGTCTGCAGGTCAAAGGGTTGTTCTTTAGAAACTCAAATCGTAGAGAGTGCACGGAAACCGTAGCAACCAGCTTATCCCCCTCATTTTCTATCGCCACTACATTATAAACGGGCTTGAGACAGAATCCCACTTAAAATTGTCGTAATAACTTTCAGGGGTGAATGCCATGGTGTAGTCCCCTTCTGTAATGGTTAGGCTATCCGCTAGTGTTCCTTTGATCTGTTTGTAATCGGAATGTTCAAAACCTTGATAATACTCCGTTATTTGCTCAGCTTTCCCACTTTTCTTTTCCGCACAACTCAGAATTAAGCATACAATGGAAAGGAATACAATTTTCTTCATAGGGTAAGGTTTCTTTAAACTTGTGGCCAACACGATGGTATGAAGATCGTGTTGCTTCCCTTTTATATACCGGCTAAGATAAAGGATTGGTACTACCCTGAAAAGTAGTTTCCGCAATGTGGGGTTACCTTTCTGGTGCTCGGTGTTCCTTTCGAAGTAGCGCTATCCTGCAGTTTCTTTATTCACCAATTTCAAAAGGTATTCCCTTTAAATTTATTTATTCTTATTTTGTAGAACAAATAAAAAACTTTTCCTATATTAGTTCTACAATTTAGTAATATTTATGCATTGACTAATGTCAATACCGCTATTTTCAATACTTATTACCGATGAAAGACGCCCGTTTAGGAGAATTTGAAGAGATCATATTATTATTAGTGGGTATCCTGGAAGACCAGGCCTATACGCTTAAAATAGCAGAGGAGTTCAAAACCCAGACGGGGAAATCCGTGTCCATTGGAGCGACGCATTCCACCCTGGATCGGTTGTGTAAAAAGGGGTTTCTGACCTCTAAGTTGGGAGAGCCTACTGCGGTAAGGGGAGGGCGCAGGAAACGGATTTATACCATCTCCGCTTCCGGGGAACGAGCGTTGATCGCTTCCAAAGAACTTAGAACTTCCCTTTGGAATCAATTTCCGGCATTATCCAAACTTTCTTTACTCGCGTAACCAACCATGAAAGCTCCCTCACCTCCTAAACTTGCTACACGGTTGCTACGTTGGTTCCTGAGGGCTGAACTTCGGGAAGAGGTGGAAGGGGATCTGGGGGAACGGTTCCAGGAAGTAGCCAACCAAAAGTCTTCCTTGCGGGCGAAGCTGGACTATTGGTATCAGGTACTGCACTATATCCGGCCTTTTGCCCTGGGAAAATTTGTGCTTCCCTTGGATTTGGGGATGCAGCGTAGCCATATAAAGATAGGTTGCCGCAGTTTATTTCGCCATAAGTGGAATTCACTGATCAACATCGGAGGGCTATCCGTAGGCATGGGGATATGCCTGGTGATTTGCCAATATGTCCTTTTTGAATTGGATTATGATCGTTTTCATCCGGATCATGACCGTATCTATAGGGTTATTATTAATGAAACCCAAGAAGGAGCACCTTTTGGTTCCGGGCCTTTTGCTACCTATAAACTGGGAGAAACCGCGAAAGAAATACTACCCGAAGTAGAGAACTATGTACGATTTTACCCCTCAGAATACAGTGCAGTGATCACCAATCCCAATACTGAGAAACGATTTAATGAAGCTGGCCATAGCATCGCCTATTCGGACCGCAGTTTACTACAATTGTTCAATTTCCCCCTGGTACGGGGGGATAAGGGATCTGCGCTGAGCGGCATTCACAGTATCGTCATTTCGGAAAAAATAGCCCAAAAGTATTTTGGGAATACGGACCCCATGGGAAAGACACTGGAGGTCAAGGGGGGCTCTTCCTATGGTACGTGCACGGTGACCGGCGTATTCCGGGATCTTCCACGAAATAGTCACCTACAGTTTGAATTTCTACGACCCATTGAAAATCTATGGGAATTTGGCAATGGAGGATCTGTAAAGCGCTATGGCGGATGGGCCCGGGAATGGTTTGGGACCTATCTTAAAATAGACGAATCGGCAGACCTAATTGCAGTGCAGCATAAATTAGATAAACTCATCAAAGCAAACAAAATGAAAGGGGTTGATCCGGAAAATGTGGTGGAAACCACGCAATTGCAGCCCCTGTCGGATATTCATCTGAAGTCCGGTGCCTATACCTATCCGGATTATGCTTCGGATAAAGGGAATTTCTCGGATATCCAGGTCTTTGTACTCATCGCCTTCTTTATCCTCTTTATCGGTTGGGTGAACTACATCAATCTATCCACTGCCCGATCCATGACCCGGGCTAAGGAAGTGGGTATCCGGAAGTCCATAGGGGCCTTCAAAAGACAGTTGATAGGGCAGTTTATTACAGAATCCGTATTGGTAAATTTAATATCAGGAATTTTGGCTATCGGTATTGCGCTGGTATTACTTCCGGTATTAAGTAGAATTATTGGTGAGGAACTCTACTTTACGCTGCTGGGGAATACTGCTTTTTGGGGTTGGTTTTTGATCCTTATCCTTGGCGGTGCGCTGTTGTCCGGCCTTTATCCGGCTTTTGTGCTTTCGTCCTACCGACCCATCGCTATGTTGGGTAGCACGAAAATGGTACGTGCAGGCAGTATGTCCTTGCGTAAGGGACTTATAGTATTTCAGTTCCTCATTTCCATTGCCCTGGTATCGGGCACGTATTTGGTATATAAGCAGATCACCTACATGAAAGCCGGGGAATTGGGGATGGACATTGAAAAAATTCTGGTAGTAATTGGCCCTAAATTTTTAATTGACGGCCCTAAGGTAACCGATGGGACAGACATGGTTCAGATCAGGGCGGCAAATGCGTATTCCAGGGCTAGATTTCTCACCTTCCAGGAGGAGGTGGTGAATCATACTTCTATTAGCAGTGTTACCGGGTCCCGTCTGGTACCCGGGCAAGTGCAGGATATCACTAACAAACAATTTAGAAGATGGGGAACACCGGAGACCGAGGGGCGTCAATTCTGGATGCTCAATGCTGGGATGAACTTTGTCAACACCTACGGATTAGAGCTCATAGCTGGCGAGGTATTCCATGCCGAGATGGAAGACGATCGTTTTATCATAATTAACGAAGAAGCTGTAAAAGCGTTTGGGTTTGATTCAGCGCAGGATGGCGTCCAGCAGCAGGTTACCTTTGGTGGTGAACCCATAACAGTAGTGGGGGTGGTTAAAAACTTCAATTGGGAATCCCTTAAAAGCCCATATCATCCTATGGTGTTACGATTTGATGGCGGGGCCAATAATTTTATATCCTTCAGATTGGGAGTTACCGATATTGGTGAATCCCTGGATCATATTAAATCGGTGTACCATACCATCTATCCGGAAAATGCCTTTGACTACTTCTTTCTGGATGAGGATTTTGACCATCAATATCACTCCGATGTGCTGTTCGGGAGGCTCTTCCTGGCATTTTCCATGCTGGCTATTTCACTTGCCTGTATAGGTTTGTTTGCTTTGGTCTCTTATTCAGCGGTTTTACGAACCAAAGAAATTGGAATACGTAAAGTGCATGGGGCAAGCACTGCAACAATCACTGTTTTATTATCGAAAGAATACCTGTACCTGTTGTTGATAGCCATTGTAGTGGCTATCCCTCTAATAGGCTATTGGGGGAGCCTCTGGTTGGAAAGCTATGCCTTCCGAACCCGTCTTGGGATAGACCACTTTTTGGTGCCGGTACTGGCAATTCTTAGTATAGCACTTTTTACCGTGGGACATAAAACCTTCCGAACCGCCCAATCGAATCCTGTAGAAGCATTGAAGCGGGAATAAAAAGGGTAGTACGAAGTCGTTTACAACAGCTGCAGAAAGCGTACAAAATTCTCTGAATTCACTGCTAAAACCCGCTATTTATTACTTGGATTTGGCGTACATTTATTGTGTAGGTTTCAAATGCAAAGCCGCTATATTGAAATGAAGGTCAAAGTTGAAAAAATTCAGGAAACTATTGCCGATCTTAACCGGGTAGTAGCGGCGATTTTAGCAGCAGAAAAGGACCAACAGCCCGTGTTGGATGATGTCCATGAAGAATATACCCGAAGTGCCCAAAATCTGGTGCATTATCGCGCCTTTCGAAAATTTGATTTGCGCACTACCCAAAAGAAACTCCGCAATCTCGGACTCACTCGTTTTGCCAATGCCGAGGGCCATATTTTGGCCAGCAACACCAATACCTTGTTCATTCTCAAAAAATTAATCGAAAATGAAGAAGGCGATGTGATCCGTCCCAAGCTTTCCATCAAAAAAGGGAAACGCCTCCTCAGCAAAAACACGCGGGCGCTATTGGGATACCGCTCCCAGGGAAGACGTGTACGCATTATGGTGACCCAACCCACTGCATCTGCTTACAACTATAGGATGGTGCATGAAATGGTAGCGCATGGAATGAACATTGCACGGATCAATTGTGCCCACGATACGCCTGAAGTTTGGAAAATGATCATTGATAATGTAAGAAAAGCGGCAAAGGCGCATGGGCGACAGGTAAAAATTGCCATGGATCTGGCAGGCCCAAAAATCCGAACAGGAAGTATTAGCCCGGGCCCAAGGATCCGAAAATTCACCCCTGAAAAGGATGTGACGGGAAATATTATCCAACCTGCTGAGATAGTACTGGTACCCAAGATAGACGAATTTTCGCTTCCGAATACCTTGCCGTTGGCAGCTGAGGTCCTCGAAGCATTACAGGTACAAGACGAATTTGTTTTAACGGATACCCGGAACAAAAGACGCAGACTCAAAATCATTGCAAAGCAGGATTCCGGGATTCGGGCCCATTGCTATGAAACCTCCTACATTGGCACAGGAACCATCCTTGAATGTACTAACCGGGAATTAGAGGCTATTGTGGTTGGAGAACTTCCTCCGGTGGAACAATCCATCATCTTACGGGTGGGAGATGTTTTTACTATTGTTCAAGAGGCTGTTGAAGGGCTCCCGGCAGTAATTGATGAAGACGGCAATGTGGTCCAAAAGGGTAGGATTTCCTGCCAGTTGCCGGAAGTTTTCGAATTCATTAGCTCCGGGGATCGCATTCTTTTCGATGACGGTAAGATAGAAGGGGTTATTGAAACGATTCGAGAAGGCGCTTTTGATGTGCGTATCCTATTAGCCAAAGAGAACGGGTCAAAACTCAAAGCCGAAAAAGGAATTAATTTTCCGAATACCAATTTAGGAATTAGTGGGTTGACTTTAAAGGATAAACAGGATATGGCGTTTGTGGCTAAACATGCCGATATCGTTAATTTTTCCTTTGTGAATTCCAAAAAAGATGTGGACGAATTGCATGAAGAACTCGAGAAACACGGGGTGTTGAATCAACTCGACGTCATCCTCAAAATAGAAACAAAGTACGCGGTAGCCAACCTCACGGAGATCTTGTTGGCGGCGATGCAATCCAAATGTATTGGGGTAATGATCGCCCGAGGGGATCTTGCGGTGGAAACCGGCTGGGATACCATCGGAAAAGTACAGGAAGAGATACTGTTGTTATGTAGCGCCGCCCATGTACCCGTGGTTTGGGCTACGCAGGTACTGGAAAACCTGGCGAAGAAAGGACTCCCGTCCCGGTCTGAGATCACAGATGCCACCATAGCGCTTCAAGCAGAATGTATCATGCTCAACAAAGGCCCCTATATCAATAGAGCAATCGCTTTGTTGGACACCATGCTTTCGGATATGGAAGCCAATCATGAAAAGAAAGAGGTAATGCTACCGAAATTGGAAAGTCTTTTGGCAAAATAATTAGGTATCACTAGTATAGTCCATTATGCATTTGTATAAGATGCTATGGACAGATGACATTCTTACGCTAATTGTTATTTAGGTGCTACCTATGCTTCACAACTGGCACATTCCTTCTTTTGTTTGAACTTTTGGGCAGCGTTCATGCTATGCTGATAATACAGGGATTTCAGCCCCAGTTTCCAAGCCGTCACGTGGATCTTGTTCACTTCTTTGGTGGGCATATCGGGGTGCACAATAATATTAACAGACTGTCCCTGATCAATATGGTTCTGTCGATTGGCCGCCTGGTATACGATATCCAATTGATCAATTTCGGAATAGGTTTTAAACACCGCCTTCTCTTCATCCGATAAAAAGTCAAGATGTTGTACGGATCCGTCTCTGTCGCGAATACTGCGCCATACCTCCGCGGTATTTTGCCCTTTTTCCTCGAGCAGTTCCATGAGGTATTTGTTTTTGATGGTCACCTTAATTTTAGCAATATCCTTTACATAGATATTGGACCAAATGGGTTCTATACCCTGGGATACCTGTCCTAATATAAAAGCGGAAGAGGTAGTTGGTGCAACAGCATTCAACGTAGCATTCCTACGGCCATATCCTGTAAGCACTTTGGGCTCTCCAAAACGTTGCGCCAATTCTGCCGAGGCGCTATAGGATTTATCTTTAATGGTTTTAAAGATCTCACTGTTGAGGTCATAGGCCTCCTGACTGTCAAAGGCCAGGCGCTTTGATTGCAGCAAGGAGTGCCAGCCCAGGGCGCCTAGTCCCAATGCCCGGTTCTCCTTGGCAAAATTGTAAGCTCTTTCCATAAACAAGAAGGTTTGCCGATCTTCTCTGTCCGAAGAATCCCGAAACACTTCGAGTTTTTCCAAAAACTCAGTGATCACGGCATCCAGAAAATAGACCATAGTTTCTACCGCATCGGTGTCCTTCCATTTGTCGTAATGCAAGAGGTTGATGCTGGAAAGTACGCACACAAAAGACCAGTTATCATTGGACGGCAACATGATTTCCGTACAGAGATTACTGGCATGTATACGGTGTTGCTTTTCCTGGAATACCTCAACAGCGCCATTGTTAGCGTTGTCACTAAAGAACACGTAGGGATAGCCCATCTCTCCCCGACTTTGCAAAACTTTGGCCCAAACGGTCCGCTTTTGAACATCTCCATCGATCATCTCCTGCATCCATTGATCGCTTACGGTAACGCCATGCGTCAGCTGTTGGATCGGGTTCCCTTCTGTGCCAATTTCCAGAAATTCCATGATGTCCGGATGGTCTATGGGTAGATAAGGGGAAAAACGTCCCCTTCTCACGGAACCCTGACTGACAACATCTACCATGGATTCAAATAATTGCATAATGTGTACCGCACCGGAAGCTTCTCCGTTGTTCTTAACAGGTGCCCCTCGATGGCGAATTTTTCCAAAATACCCTGAAGTTCCACCGCCCAGTTTAGACATCATCCCAACCTCAGATTGGGTATACAGAATATTACCCATGTCATCATCAATATGGGATCCAAAGCAACTGATGGGCAGCCCCCTTTCCTTACCGAAATTGGACCATACTGGTGATGCCAAAGAGAAAAACCCTTCAGACATATAGTTGTAGAACTTCGTGGCATAACCAGGAATTTGCAAAATCTGCTCAGCGCGTTCTGCAATTTCAAGAATACGACTTTCCGGCGTAGCGCCTTCCGTTAAATACCCTGAAGCTAAAAACTTGCGACTGTATTCGTTTAGCCACGCGAAGCCGCCATCGTTATCGTTAGCCGTTAAACCGCTAATTGACTCCTTTCTGGCATTAATAAGTTGTTGTGAATTGCTTGGTTTTGCGGTCTCTTGCGGTTTTAGAAGTGTGTTTTTCTCCATAGTTTAAAAAAGGTCGTCACTGGTTATACTCTGTGTTCTTTTGCTGTAGTTGATAGATCGTTTCACGAAAAAGTCCCCGTGTTTGGTGCCAATAATTTCATCGTCAAACCATTCTGTTTGTGCCAGGAGTTTAGGATCTATTTCGAATATCTTTTGGATGCCAATACTCTCCAGGGAATTGTTAAAGCGCTTTTTCAAAAATTCGTTAACGACAGCCTTTGGGAGGAAATCAAGTTCACCCGCTTCAAAAATCCAGTCTACAATCTTACTCTCGGCGACGAATGCATCTTCGCATAGTTGTTGAATGGCCATATGATAGGTTTCATCAAACCATTCCGGGTGCTCCTTTTGGATGATCTTGATGACATCAATCCCAAAGTCGCCATGGATTTGTTCTTCTTTAGAGGTAGCTTCTACCACGTTGGAAATGCCTTTAAGCATGTTCTTGTGCTTGTTAAAGGCCATGATAATTAAGAACTGAGAGAAGAGAGATACGTGTTCAATAAATAGCGAGAACAGCAATATGGATTCTGCATATTCTTTATTGTCCTCGCTTTTGGCATTTCGTAAGGCGGTTTCCAGGTACTGCACCCGTTTCATGATGACCGGCTTCTTTTTGAGCGATTCAAACTCTTTATTCAAGCCCAGTATTTCCAACAAATGTGAATACGCATCATGGTGCCGTACTTCACGTTCGGCAAATGTCGCCCCTACCGAAGCGATCTCTGGTTTGGGCATTCGGTGATAAATGTCTCCCCAAAAGGTTTTAACGGCCACTTCGATTTGCGAAATGGCGAGCATGGTGTTGGTAATAGCGCTCCGCTCAACATCGGATAAGCGGGATTTGAAATCCTGAATATCACTGGTGAAATTGAATTCCGTATGGATCCAATAGGAGTGCCGGATCGCTGGAACATACTCGTACAATTCCGGGTATTCGTAGGGCTTCAAATTGATCCGCTTTTCAAAGATGTTGGATTGTCGACTTAACGCTTGTTGGTTCCGATAAATGATGTAGGCCTTGGCTACATCTTGAAACTCACTTAACATTAGTTTTTGCTCCACCACATCCTGGACTTCTTCCACAGTAGGGATGTAATTTTCATCTTTACCCTTGCGTTCCAGGAGTACCGAATACACCTGTTCAGCAATTATTTGAGCGTCAGCGATTTGGCCATGATCCACAGCGGTCATCGCCTTTAAAACAGCATTAGTGATTTTGTAAAGCGCAAAGGGTTGTGTACTAAAATCCCTTTTAGTGATGTGAGCAATTTCCATAAAATGAGTGAATGTTATAAGAATCGTTCTAAACAACGACCCTGTAAAATTCACCTTTTGTTTACATTCATTTTACGTTGTACAATTTTCGTTCTTCACAATCTTATCAACAGACTTGGAACCAAATCACGAAAAGAAGGAGGAAAAGCTTCGGAAAATAGGGCGCTATTTAGTGAAAAAGCCGGAACTTATCTTCACTACACCAGTACTTTAGCAAAAAGATAATGCTTACATTTAGGCATGGCGAGATGGCTGCTCATTATAGCATTACTTATTTCGGTTTTTGGCTATTCCCAGTCAAAGTTGGATAGTTTGAAGGGTGCTTTGGACCAGGCCAAATCGGATTCGGTTAAAATAAAAACACTACATCGGCTATATTTTGAATATCAAAAGGATTCAGTGCTCCTGGCAGAAAAGATGCTTTTGGATGCCATTGCACTTTCCGAAAAGGCAAATGAACCAAAACTGCAGGCCATAGGCTACAATTTGTATGGAGGTTTTTTACGCGTGCAATCAAGGGAAGATAGCGCCATAACCGTACTCACGAAAGGCTTGGAAATTGCCAAAAGCAACAACTTTCCGGAACAACAGTCAGATGCCCTGGTGTATTTGGGCTACAATTTTTGGCAAAAAGGAGATTTTGAAAAGGCTGCCGAATACCAGTTGGAGAATTTGAAACTATGCAGGCAAATGGGCGACAGTATGCGAGTTGGGAATTCCTATATTGGATTAGGGAACATCCTTTCCCAACAAGGAGAATACACCAAGGCCATGAAGTATTATACCCTGGCCTCCGAAAGAGCTCAGGAATCTGAAGATTGGTATGGCTATAGGATGGCCATTAGCAACATTGGCTATATTCAACGGAGCCTGGAGAATTACGACAGCGCTATTGCCTATTTTAAGAAAAGTGACAGTATTAGCGAAACGATGGGGGATGTTTCTGGCAGGGCCTTTGCGAGCTACAATTTGTCTGTTGTTTATAAGAATACAGGACAACTGGATGCCGCCCTGGCATATAATACGAAAGGACGAAAGCTGTATGAAAAGTTAGGACAGCGGAAAAGGGTCTCATATTGTTACTTTACACTAGGGGAAATTCACAAAAAGAAGAAAGATTTTGCACAAGCGTTGGAGGCCTATCAAGAGTCCTTGAAGCTGTCCAGGGCAATTGATGATTCCGTTCAGATTGGATACTCCAGTATGGCGGTTGCCGATATGTACAACGAACTGGACAATAGTGAACAATCTATCACTCATCTGGATAATGCCAAAAAAGTAGCGGAACGTATGCGGCTAGATATTCTTGCTATGGACGTGCATGAACGTTTGGCCGAACGCCTGAAAAGATCCGGAGATTTGAGTGGTGCCTATGAGAATTTGCAACGCTTTATCGTTTTGAAGGACAGTCTCTACACCAGAGAAAAAAGAGAACTAGGGAGTGAAATCGAGGCCAAATACCAAAACGAACAGCAGGCCAAGGAAATTGCTCTTTTGGCCTCCGAAAAAGAACTTCAGGCGTTGCAGTTAAGTAAACGGAAAAACGAGCGAAATGGCATTATTGCCGTGGCAATTTTTATACTGCTGCTGGCCGGATTACTATACAATCAATATCGGATTAAACAAAAGGCCAACAAGGAATTGAAGGAACTAAACGCGCTAAAATCTAACTTTTTCGCTAATATTTCCCATGAGTTCAGAACACCACTCACCTTGATTCAGGGGCCGATTGAAAATCTGGAACAGAATCCGGAAGAACAACTGGACCGGGAGGATGTGAAGATGATCCGAAGGAACACCAATAAAGTACTGGGACTGGTAAACCAACTGTTAGATCTCTCCAAAATCGATGAGGGCAAATTAGAACTAAAGTCCTCGGAAGGTGATGTTTTTAAATGTCTTCGCACGGCAGCGGCCTCTTTCAATTCCCATGCTGCGCAAAGGAATATGGACTATCGCGTAACAGTCCCTAACGAAGTACTTTGGGCAGCATTTGATCGGGACAAACTGGAAAAAGTGGTGTACAACGTATTAAGTAATGCCTTTAAGTTTAGTGAGGATGGCGAGTCGGTTGCTTTTAAAGCATCCTACAATGGCGAAGAACTGCTCATTCATATCTCCGATTCGGGTCGTGGGATTTCCGAGGAAAAACTACCCTTTATTTTTGATCGCTTCTTCCAGGTAGATAGTAGTAGCACCAAAGATCGGGAAGGTTCCGGAATCGGATTGTCCCTTTCCAAGGATCTTATAGAATTGATGGATGGGACCATAACCGTTTCCAGCGAGGAAGGAAAAGGCACCTTTTTTACCATCCAGGTTCCCATTGAAAAAATCAGGATGCCAGAAATCAAAACGGATCTTGTACCATCCGCACCTGCAGATAAAAATATCGGGATAAAGGCCTACGAGTTTCCAAAAGCAGAAGTTAGTGGGGCACCAAAAATTTTAGTAATTGAAGACAATGAAGACATGCGTCAGCATATCAGAAAGCAGCTTTTGCAAAATTATAGCGTTATTGAGGCTAAACATGGAGAACAAGGCCTGAAACTGGCGGCCTCCAACACGCCCGAACTGGTGATCACCGATTTGATGATGCCCAAGATGGACGGCATGGAGGTGTGCAGAAGATTGAAGTCTGATATCCATACCAGTCATATTCCGATTATTATGCTTACGGCCCGTGCAGGTGAAGCGAACAAAATTGAGGGTTTGGAGACCGGGGCCGATGATTACCTCACTAAACCCTTTAGTGCCAAAGAACTTATGGCCAGGGTTAAGAACCTGATTGCGCAGCGTAAACGTTTGCTGGAGTACTACCAACAAAACGAACGCACCTTGGTACCCGAAAAAATAACGACCACTTCGTTAGACAAAAAGTTTTTGGAACAGGTGCTTACCTTATTGGAAAAAAACCATACTGATTCCAATTTTGGGGTGACCCAAATGCAACGGGAACTGGCTATGAGCAAGACGCAACTCAATAGGAAATTAAAGGCGTTGACCCGAGAATCCCCACGTGACCTATTGCGTAACTTCCGATTAAAGCGAGCAGCCCAATTATTGGCTCAAAAGTCGGATACCGTAACCCAAATCGCCTATCAAGTGGGCTTTACCAACCTTTCGTATTTCGCCAAGTGTTTTAAGGAGCTATACGGCGTTTCCCCCTCTTCCTATTAATTACTATCGTTTCTGGTAGCATTTGGTTCGCCAATGGTATTTTTTGGTTCCCAGATGTCAGTTTTAAAAGGGCTGAAAATCTACTTTTGGTGGTGTTGCTACAGTTCCCCACTATTTTCAATTAAAACATGATAATCATGAAAACGAATCGAGTTGCCCCATTTCTTTTCGCCTGTTTTTTCTTGTTCCTATGCGCCTGCGAATCCGATGAAAGTGATATGGAAACGCCTGATCTGGATACCGTGGGTTTCAATATCACGGTCTCCGGAGATTTTTCCAGAAACATGCAGGGCACCAATGCGTACTACAGGTTTCAGGAGTTGCCTGCTTCATTGACCACGAC
>JANQHL010000028.1 GCA_028277085.1 Flavobacteriaceae bacterium | reverse complement strand
AACTACGTGTTACGGCGCAAACCGTATTTATTCGCACGCCTTTTTGTTGATTTTAGAGGAGCTCGCAAAGCTTAATTTCATTTTATTGCAAAGGGTATCCGAAGAATAACAATTAGCATCCACCCCAATAGAAAGTACCACCTGCGCACCAATTAATAGGTTGTGTAATGTAACTTCTAGGGTTAACATAAAAGCATCTTACACAATTTGGTCCAGAGCAGTTGTTTAATACTATATGAAAATACACTGTATGACTACATGGATTATCCACTCTGACGCTATAGTTACACCAATTGTCACCAATCCATTTCCAATTAGCCACACACTGGTCATCTGAGTGATCTGCATTGTAATTTCCCTCCATTATTTCAATCGAATTAGAATCTATATTATTCTCAAATGGTTTTGAGGATAGATTTAAAATGAAAGAAAAGGAGATTGCTAAAAGAATAATGTACTTTCTCATTTGGTTGATTTTAGGTGTTAGTATTTAGACATTAGATTTTATTTTTCACAAATAGCGTCAATACCCACAAAGGGGCATTCCCCGTGGGAGTAAACAAAAGGAAGTAAGTCTGCGTTTGGAGTCCTTCAATGTAGCCATTCCCCGTAAAACCAAATTACGGGAAACCTTACCAGCCCATATTTTAGGGAATTCTACATACTTGAATAACGTCTAAGTAGCGTTTGCTGATTATAACATCAATAGCGTTGCTAGGGTGCTACGCAACTTTTTTCATCCGGACGTACCCAAGCTCAAGTTACCCATCGACTACGCTCAGGGCAGGCATAACCTGCCAGAAATGTAATGCATGTATTTATTTCATTCAGGCGGGCGCTGTACATTATAGTACAAATGCTTATGGGCAGCAAATTGCGTATAGCTGTAAAAAGTTAATTAACGATACTATTATTAAAAAAGACCAGAAATAAGACTTATACCAATTACGCAAGTTCAATTTCGAACGTTATCTCCTAAATCGGCTGTTTCGGGAACCCAAGTTTTTCCTCCCTATTTCATGGACATGATTCCCCGATTCACAGATTCCTTTTTCGCTATTCCACGGGATATTCCATTTTTAATGGGTCCATGCATCCTGTAAAGTGATGATTCCCTTCTCTTTGACGAGAAAATGAAATTCAATCAAAATATACGCTCATGATAAAAAACTATCTCAAAATAGCTTGGCGAAATCTAAAACGCGACAGGCGCTACGCTATCATTAACATTGGTGGGCTATCCTTTGGTATGGCCGTGGTCATTATGATTGGCCTATGGGTCCTGGACGAATTAACGTTCAATACATATCACAACAATCATGACAAAATAGCCCAGATATATAACCGCAATATCAACCAGAACACCGGGGAATTAAACTCGTTTCCTTCCACTATTTATGTCATGGGAACCGTTATCAAAGAGAATTACCCTGATTATTTTGAACATGTGATACGCGCAAGTTGGATAGATAACCATGTCCTTACCAACTCAGGAGAAAACTATTCACAGACTGGACAATTCATTGAAAGTGACGTTTTGGACATGCTTTCGTTGAACATGGTTCGAGGCTCTCTATCCAGTCTCGAAGAATTGAATGCACTGGTCCTTTCTGAATCGGCGGCTTTTACCATATTCGGAAATATGGACCCTGTTGGGAAGTCCATAAAAATCGACAATCAAATGGATGCCGTGGTAAAGGGAATTTATTCGGATTTGCCCAAAAACAATAGTTTTGAAAATGTTAAGTTCTTTGCAAATTGGAACCTTTTGGAAGCCAAAGAGCCCGAACGGTTTGCCAATTTAAAAACGATTTGGGGGGATTGGTCTTTTCAGCTCTATGTACAATTAAGACCTGGCATTAGTTTTGAGACCGCCAACAATGCACTTGAAAAGCTGTACCCCCAATATGGCCCTCCGGCAAACCGGGATTATTATGAAGAATCCCATTTGCACCCATTTGCCTATCCAATGGACAAATGGCACCTATATTCCGAATTTGACGAACTGGGCAGGCCAACAAAAGGCCGTATCACATTTGTATGGCTTTTTATCGCTATTGGTATATTCGTACTATTGTTGGCGTGTATCAACTTCATGAATTTGAGCACGGCACGTGCCGAAAAGCGTTCCAAGGAAGTTGGCGTGAGAAAATCCGTTGGAGCCCATAAAAATCAATTGATCACTCAGTTCTTGGGTGAATCGCTTTTAACATCGTGCTTTGCCATATTAATAGCATTTTTACTTGTCCTAATTTCCCTACCGTCCTTCAACCATCTTGTTAGCAAGGATATAGGTATTCCCTGGAACAATCTAACCTTCTGGACAGCGGTATTTTCCTTTACGGGCATAACAGGATTATTGGCCGGTAGTTATCCCGCATTGTATCTTTCTTCTTTCCGCCCCATCAAAGTATTGAAAGGTACTTTCAGAGGGGGTAGCTATTCAGAAGTCCCAAGGAAAATACTCGTGGTATTTCAGCTTGTTGTTTCCATAATGTTGGCGATAGGGACAGTCGTTGTTTTTAACCAAATAGCGTTTACCAAGGACAGGCCCATTGGATACGACAGGAACAACCTTATTACGGTAGAAATGAACAATCCCGAATATTTCGGAAAATATAATCTGCTGCGCAACGAACTTAAAAACAGTGGGTTTGTGGAAGAAATGGCACAATCTTCTTCCCCCTTGACCGGGGTCTACAACAATGTGGGTGGATTCAACTGGCCCGGAAAAGACCCAGAGCAAGAAAGTAGTTTTGCGCTGCTGAGGGTAACCCATGATTATGGAAAAACGGTAAGGTGGCAGTTCTTGGAAGGAAGGGACTTTTCACGGAAGTTTGCTTCAGATTCTCTTATATCAGTAATTATTAATGAGTCCGCAAAGAAGTATATGGGATTGGAAAACCCTGTAGGGAGTTTTATGACCACGGGAAACGAACGTTTCGAGATTATTGGGGTCACTAAGGATATGGTTATGCAATCGCCATATGAACCCGTGAAACAGGCCCTGTTCTGGATTGAGTATGACAAGGTCAACCACATTGTTATCAAATTGAAACCACAATCGACTGTGAGCCAGGCAATATCTGGGATAACAGCGGTATTCTCCAAGGTTGTCCCCTCTGCTAATTTCGATTACAAGTTCGTGGATGAGGAATATGGACTTAAGTTCGAATCGGAACAACGATTGGGGAGTTTAGCAGGGGTGTTTACAGTATTTGCCATTTTGATAAGTTGTCTTGGCCTTTATGGTCTCGTCTCCTTTTTGGGAGAACAACGAACAAAGGAAATCGGTGTGCGGAAAGTTCTGGGTGCATCATTACTTAATTTGTGGAATATGCTATCCAAAGATTTTATGCAATTGGTACTAATTTCATGCTTTATAGCTACCCCCATAATTTACTTCGTAATGAATAGATGGTTGGAAAACTATGAATATAGGACGGCAATCTCATGGGGGGTGTTCGCAATTGCTATTTCCGGGGCTTTGCTCATCACTTTTCTCACCGTTAGCTTTCAATCAATTAGAGCTGCTAAGGTAAATCCTGTAGAAAGTTTAAGAACCGAACAATGAATTACCTCCTAAACTAAGGATAATTGGGTTTCCAATTTCACAGATATGATTTCCAGTTACACAGATTACATTCTTTACAAGAAAAATACTTCCTGAATTTTGGTGTAACAATTAAAATCAGAAATCATGAAAAAAACGAATCGAAACACAAAGAGAAATTTAGGACTTTTTCTAGCTATTTTTTTCGTAGCCCTTGTGCAATCTTTCGTTTCCTGTGAAAATGATGAAGAATCACCCATTGGTCAATCCGTTAACGAAAGTTCAATTTTAGGCGACTATTCAAGATTGGATGCCCTTGTGGTCAATTCGGATAACGGTACTCCACAGCGCTTTGAATCCCTAGAAGCTTATTTAGGGGATGAACTACAATTATTGGATGACGGCTCTTATACATCTTCCACGGGTAAAGGTCATTGGACAAAGGAAACCGATATCCTTTCCCTTCACCCCGTAGATGGTACTCCAGTGAACTTTGAGGTACAAATAGGAGACGAGCAAACCCTGGAACTGCTACACACCTATGAAGCTTATGGCAATTATGCCCAAGGTTACATCGTGTACACATTTGTAAAAACAGGAGCCGAGAACATTGTCGATGAAGATTTATTATCTTCATTGGAGATATGGTTTTAACGTAGATTTTGTATAACATTCCGACTGTTTTGTTGAACCCAATGATTGCAAAAAGTTTTATTCGGAGCGTCAAAACAAAAGCAATAGGAATTGTATAATATTTACAGTTCGCGATGACTTTTCGACTATACTGGGTCTAACATAGTTTTAGGCCAAAGCTATTCCAGAAAAGAAAGAGCCAAATAATGAAAAAATACAAAGCGTTTTTAGCACATGTTCTGTTCTGGCTATCCATCCCATTCACCGTATCTTTTTTTATTTGGATCTTTTTCTTCCAAAATATTGTTCAAATAAAGACTCAGAGTGTTGGTTACCTCGAAATGTTAACTTACAAAACCAACATTCTGAGCAACTTCATAATTGTTTTTATTGGTGCTCTTGGGTTTTATGCAGTTTACTACATCATTGCCCCAAAAGTGCTTAAAAGAGCTAAGGTTATCGAAACTTTCCTCTTAGTCATCGCACTTTTTATAGCAACGTATATTTTTTTACGTTCCTTAAGTTTTTTGTTTCCTGAAATCGACTGGCTTTCTTCCTATGTTGCCTATCCCATATTACTTTTTTTCTCGGCGATTGGAGCCTTATTCCGTGTATGGGAATATGGAAAGACAAAAGACAAGGAGAATGCGGAATTGAAGCGGAAAACATTAGAGACCCAATTGAATCTTTTAAAAACCCAAATCAATCCACATTTTTTGTTCAATACCATCAACAATATTGATGTATTGATTGAAAATAATCCTAAAGTCGCTTCCGATTACTTAAGAAAACTTGGCGACCTGTTGCGGTTTATGTTGTACCGTGTCAACGAAACGGATATGATTCCTTTGGAAGATGAAATCGAGTATTTGAAAAAGTATATCGATCTTCAAAAGATACGATCGGCCAATCCAAAGTTTGTGGATTTTACCATTAAAGGAGATACGGCTTCCATTACCATTGCTCCTATGGTTTTTATCGTATTTGTTGAAAACGCCTTTAAGTATGTTGCGGATAAAAAGCAAAACCGTGGAATTGTACTCTACATGGAAATAGCAGCCCGTAAGTTGTTTTTTAGATGTAGGAATACTGTTGGGGAAAAACCTATAGATCAGTCCACCAAAGAAGGGGGAATTGGTTTAGCTTCCGTTGAACGAAGGTTGGATTTGATGTATAAAGATAATTATGAGTTGAACATCCTTGCTGAAAATGGTTGTTTTGAGGTAACCTTAGAAATTGAACTACCATGATTATTGATTGTATTATCATCGAGGATGAACCGTTGGCGATGGAACGAACAAAAGGCTATGTCCTCAAAATTCCATATCTCAATTTGAACGGAAATTTTGATAGTGGCCTTGATGCTCCTGCGTTCTTAAAA
>JANQHL010000274.1 GCA_028277085.1 Flavobacteriaceae bacterium | reverse complement strand
TTCCCTGCTGAATATGGGAACGCCCTGGGGGGCGTATTTGATCTCGGTTTTAGGACGGGTAATCCGGATGATTACGAATTTACCGCCCAGGCAGGCCTCTTTACCGGTATAGAAGCTACCGCAGAAGGGCCTATGGGGGAAAACAAAGGTTCTTTTTTACTCGCTGCAAGGTACTCCTTTGCATCACTGGTTGGGGCAGGGGCAGGAGGCGCCTCCACCGCGGTGCCTGATTACTTTGACCTGTCGTTTAATCTTGATTTCGGTAAAGGTAAACTCGGCAATTTTTCCGTCTTTGGAATCCTGGCAACTTCAAACATTGAGTTTCTGGGGGACGAAATTGAAGAAACCGACTTATTTGCCTCTGAAGATGAAAATCTTTTTGTGGATTCCCAAATTGGCGTCCTGGGGGTAAAGCACCGTATAAACATCGGAGATAATGCTTATCTGAAGACCATACTTGGAGGTTCTGCCGCACAAAATCAAATTAACGCAGATCGTTTCATTGACCAGGATACTCCACAGGAACGTTCCTTGGATTACTTTGAAACAGATAACCTGGAGGGAAGACTTACCTTCTCAACGCTTTTCAATACTAAGGTAAGCAGTCGGGTGACCCTTCGAACAGGAGTCGTGGCGGAGAATTTCATTATAGAGACCTTATTGCGTGATCGTGAAGAACAAGCTGATGTTGATGGGGATGGCGACCCGGACCTGGTTACCCTTAGGGATGTGGACGAATCCTTCCTGGTGCTGCAACCCTATTTGCAAGGACGGTTTCGATTGACCGAAAAACTGACGCTAAATACAGGATTGCACAGTTTGTACAATTCCCTTAACGAAGAATTTGTATTTGAGCCCAGGGCCGGACTTAAGTACAACATTTCGAACGCACAAAGCATTAGCCTGGGCTATGGCTTGCATCATCAATCTGTTCCTTTACCCCTGCTCTTTCTGAACGAGAATGTCAATGGTGAAGCTGTACAAACCAACCGCTACCTCGATTTTGTTCGCAGTGCACATTATGTGCTGGGGTATGATGTTAAACTTGCGCCCAGTTGGCGAGCTAAAGTGGAAGTGTACTACCAGGACATTGATAATGCTGCGGTGGAACCCTTCCCTTCCAGTTATTCTTCCCTGACTGAAGGCTCTGATTTTGTTTTTGATACGGATCGGGTATCCCTTGTAAATGAGGGAACAGGCTTCAATCGCGGAGTAGAGTTTACCCTGGAAAAATTCTTTAGCAAAGGATATTACGGATTGTTAACCGGTTCTTTCTTTGAAAGTAGATACGAAGGCAGCGATGGTATTGAACGGAACACGCCATTTAACAACGGTTATGTTGTTAACTTCTTAACGGGAAGAGAATTCAAAATAGGAGCGGGCCAAAATGTATTGTTTGTCGATACCCGCCTGGCTACTTCCGGAGGGCAATACTTTACTCCGGTTGACCTTCAGGCTTCACAAAATGCCGGTTTTGAAATCCTGCAAGAAGATCTGGCCTTCAGTGAGCGCTTTGACAACTACTTCCGGTGGGACGTGAAATTTGGTATACGGCTGAACAGCAAAACCAAAAAGCAATCGCACCAGTTTTACCTGGACCTCCAAAATGTTACGGACAATGAAAACATATTTGTTCAGCGCTATAACCGGTTGACCAATCAAGTGGACCAGGTAAATCAAATTGGCTTCTTTCCGGACTTTGGATACAAATTTCAATTTTAAATCATCGATCATGGGATTCTCAAATCGTTTCAAAATATCTTTTAAAGCAAAGTACGGCCCATGGGCCTTAGTTACCGGAGCCTCCTCCGGAATTGGAAGAGCCTTATGCGAGCAACTCGCAGCTAATGGAATGCATATCATCCTATCCGGAAGAAATACCGAATCGCTGCTTCCTTTTAGCGATCACCTGGAAGAGCAATACAATATAATCACCGAAGTAGTTACTGCTGATGTTTCCTCTACCCCTGAAGTGCATCGGCTGGCAGAAGAAATTCGGGACATCCCCATTGGACTATTTGTCGCCTCGGCCGGTTTTGGCACTTCCGGCCCATTTATGGATGCTGATATAGAGGATGAGATCAAAATGGCAAAAGTTAACTGCCTGGCCTTGATGATGCTTACCCACTATTTCGCCAGAAAGTTTGCAGAACAACAAAGGGGTGGAATTATTCTAATGAGTTCTATTGTTGGTTTTCAAGGTACCCCTAACGCGGCGCACTACGCGGCCACCAAAGCCTATGTGCAATCCCTGGGAGAAGGATTGTATCACGAACTAAAACCCTATGGCGTTGATGTGCTAGCGGCAGCTCCAGGTCCCGTGAATTCCGGATTTGCACAAGTAGCCAATATGCAAATGGGGAATGCGCTGTCTCCGGAAGAAGTGGCTGGCCCTATTCTAAAGGCATTAGGAAAACGCTCTACGGTATTTCCCGGAACACTTACCAAGATCTTGGTTTTTGGTTTACGGACGGTACCCCGTTGGGGCAAAATCAGAATTATGAAAATGGTGATGGGTGGCATGACCCAACACCAGCAAAAGGCAACAACATGAAAACAGAAAAGAAAAAACAGCCTATAGAAATAAGAAAGAAGACGCAATCCACCCTTAAGCACACCTTTAGAAAGGAGAAATTCTTTTCAGGTGTTATTTGGTGGGGCTGGAAGGCAGTATAATACCATACCATGCGAAAATTTATCCTGATATGCTTAGCTTTACTCCTGGTAGTATTAGGGATAGTGCAGGTGAGAAATTCTAATCCGTCTTCCATCCGTTTGGAAAAGCAATTGAGCCAATTTGAGTACTTCATTGAAAAACGCAATTCGCGAAGTACCAAAATCTCAGAAGTTGATGTCGCCTGGCATGTAGATCATTCCTTGAAGACCATCAACCGTATCTACGAGCGGTTGAAAGATTCAGATCCTAAAGAATACTCTTCTGGTTTTAGCTTATCGCGGACCCTGATTTACACCTGGGGCAATTTCCCAAGAGGCGTTGCGGAGTCACCTAAAATAGTAAGGCCTCCGGATACGATTCGCACTGATAGTTTATACCTGCAGTTGGAAGCGGCGAGAAAGAACATCCAAAAGTTGGAGGAATTACCGGTAAACGCCCACTTTAAACACCCTTATTTTAAAGTCTTAAACAGAAAACAAAGTCAACGCTTTCTGGAGATCCATACCCATCACCACATAAAGATCATTCGAGATATTTTGGGGGAGTAAGGAAGTAAGCATCTAAAAAGTACAAGTACCTTCGCTCTCCGATCATATTGCAGTTCCTGTAAAAGGTCTGCAAGTAAGATTACTAATAAAGACCCTGGATGGCGAAATCGCAAGTCATTAGTACCTGATTACGTCATATTGTTCTGTAAAATCCCCTTCTTTTTAAAATCTCACGGTGACGGTCAAAAAAAATTTCACTTGTAATGTCACGTTTTTTGTTTTTCTCGCTTATAGGATAAAGAAGTGAAGATAAACGAATAAATAGAATGTATGTTAAACTTATCCTTACTTTGGATAACCTTTTACGACAATAAGGAAAAACTGCATGCATGAAAAGTAAGAACTTTGGTCTGACCGAAGCATCTTTTGGGCAAATGGTTCTGGACTTAAAAGCGAACGATACCCGTTTTTTCCAAAAAGTTTTTTTGGAGCAGTTCAAGGAAACGATGAGCTATATAAAGCGGGAATATGGTGCAAACCAGGAGGATGCGTATGATGCCACTATGGATGCTCTTCTGGAATTCAGAAAACGGTTTGTTGAGGGTAAATTACAATACGGCAATCTTCGCTTTTTGTTCACTAAAATGAGTACACAAATGTATTTGCGAAACAAAAAAAAGCAACCGCCTGTGATTGGAGATTTGGAAATCGCCACAGAAACTCCTGAGGAACAAATTGAAACACAGGTCCCGCAAAGTTTCAAAACGGCATGGCAATCCCTTGGAACCAGCTGTAAACAGTTGTTGACCCAGCACTACTACGGTGCAATGCGGATGACAGAAATCGCCAAAGAGTTGTCAACATCCCCTGCAACCGTAAGAAAACAAAAAGAACGTTGTATCAAAAAGTTAAGGGATTTAATGTTAGAAATATCTGGATATGCAAGAGGATAAAAAAATAAAAGCGTTTTTGGACGAAGGAACCGATATGGACACACTGGATAAAACGCTGAAAAGCTGGATTACCCAGACCATGGATGACGAACTTCGCGACGAACTGACTCAGACCCTGAATGAAAAATATGGTGTTAAGAGGACAGCGGGTAAAAGCTTCGTATTGCGGCACATCCGCCCAATTTTGGCCACAGCTGCCAGCCTGGCGTTACTGATAAGCCTGTACATGGTCAATCAAAACGATATGACCCCAAACGCACTGGCAACACAATATCTTGATTCCCAAACGATACAGCACCCCGGAGGTTTCAAGGGAGCCACAGCATCCGATGTGAACAGAACCAGGGGTATAGTTGCCTTTAATAATGGTGATTTTGATGAGGCTGCCCTTGAATTTGAAAAAATTGTTGCCCCTAATGCAGAGGATAGCCATTATTTAGGGTTGGCCCATCTCAAAAGCGGGCAGTACCAAAAAGCCATCGAGCATTTGAAAAAAGGCGCATCGGAAAACTCCCGTTTTAGAGAAGAAGCTAATTGGTTTCTGGCCCTGGCGTATTTTTTAGATGGCCAGGATACAGCTGCCAAACAACAGTTGGGGCAGATACGTAAGGGAGAATGGCAATTCAACAAAGCCCAGGAACTTTTGAAAAAATTGGAACATTAATAGATAAATTAACAAAGAACGCATTCAAAAAGTATCAATGAAGTTCTATAAAACCACTGCTATGAAATTGATGAAAAGCATATTGTTTATGGTATTGATAGGTCTCGCACTTGGCTATACCCTATCGTGTAGTGATGATCTGGAAGATGAAATTATTGAGGAAGAGTTGACCCAGGGTGATGATAATGGAGACGACAATGACGATGGGGACAACGATGACGATGGGGACAACGATGAAGATGATGACGATGACGATGATGACGATGATGACGAGGAGGACGAGGAGTTTGAAGATGAGATCATACGCCACCCGTCATTGTATTTTGTACGATTAGACCCTAATATTTCGGAAGACGAGGTCGAAGACTTATTGGACGACCTCAATTCTGAAGAGGTCTGGTTCCGGGAAGAGATCAATCTTAGGTTGTGGAACACCACGGTATTTCCCTATACTGATGCACAAAGTCAGCAAATAACCAATATCGATGAGCAGATTCGTGCTGCACGCACTAGAGCCAGATTAAATGATGTAGCTTTTAACCTTGGTTCTTCCGTACAGTCGCCTATGGCTTCCCAAAACCTCTTCTGTTTTAATGATGTCAACAGTCTGGCTTCTTTGGGTACCAACGAGGTCAAAATTTCCATTTTTGATTCGGGGATCGATGAAAATGCGTTGCAGGCTGTAGGATATTCCCTGGATGGCTTTAGCGGGTATGATTATGTGGAAGACGATGAGGATCCCAATGATGAAAATGGCCATGGCACCCAGATCACGGGATTGATTTATAGCCTGGTAGGTCAGGGCCAATCACCAACTAACATCGCTTTCGATATCAGAAAGACCCATGACGGGCAAGGCAATGGTTTTGTTTCCCACCTGATACCTGCCATTTTGGATGCCGTAAATGAGGGCGCTAATATTCTAAACCTTAGCTTTAGTTATCAGGATGTCAATGGGGATACCCAGAATAGGCCGTTACGGTTAGCGATTGATTATGCGGAAGCAAATGGGGCTTTAATGGTGGCTTCGGCGGGAAACACCAACAAAAATAATGATGCCGCCAACATCATTTCCTTTCCGGCTTCCTATCCAAATGACGCCATTATTTCGGTTGCTTCAACCACCTGTGATAACAAACTGAGTAGCTTTAGCAGCTTTGGATTGAGTACGGTGGATCTGGCCTTTTTGGGGGAAAACATCCCTACCGTGGCATTAAATGGTGGAGAAGTAAGCAAATCGGGCACATCTTATACGACTGCTATGGTATCCGCTATGGCTGCGATAATGGCCTCTCAAAATGGGAATACCACTGCCATAAAATGTTCCCTGATAGCCACTTCTCAATTTTCAGATGACCTTAGAAATCGGGTGGTTTCACAAGGTACCGTAGATTTTACTTCGGCATTGTCCAATATGGAATCCTGCAACTAAGGTCCCAAAATATGACAATTACGGGCTGGCAGCTGTCGAAGAAAACGAAAAAACGGACAAAAGGATGTGTCCGTTTTTGATTTGCACTTTAAACAAGGTATTAATTGAGCTTCGCTCTGGATCGCGCCCTTCCTATCTGTTCGCCCCCTCTAATGGCGGAGAGCATTTCACTTGGCAGTATGGCCCCGCCTTTACTTTGCCGAAAAGCAGCAATCGATCTTTCCCTTGTTGTACTTTTTTGTTTTCTCACGATGTTATTTTTTAAGGTTGTCCTAAAGTTAGATAAAAAAGTAAGAAGATTACAGAAAGAGAAATATAAAACTACCATAAAAAGAAAGAATTTTCATATCCGTTTTCTGTTTGTACTTTAAGCAACGTATTGGCTCACTCGAGTCCCTGTTCATACCCTTCTTATTTGTCTGTCTCCGGTATTAGTGCCGAGCTGTTCAAAGAACAATACCATTGCATAGTGGACAATCTTTTGGGTAGTCTCGGTCAGTTGGCATATCCCTTGAAAGGGCTATTCGTTTTCCAAACCATAGAGCGATGATCTTTGGGTAAATGGGGTATAGTCTTTGGCATCCGGTCGCCTAATTTAGAGAAAGGTCTTTTGCAAAATGACATACTTTTCTTATAGCCCAAAATAATTCTTTCCCAAAAATCTAAAAAATGGAAAACTGATTTCTCAATTCGCTACCTTGCCATAAGGGAATCCTTAAATAGTGGTTTATTGTATCTCAATTGGGACAAGAGGAAGTATGTACTGGTGTTCATTGGTCTATGCGCGCAGCTAAGTTTTGCCCAAGATTTTTTTAAAAGAACCTATCAAAAAATCAATGCCAACATCGAAGCGGGAGCCTTTGAGGCCAATTTTACCCTTATTGACGAAATTGAATCCCTCAATCTATTTCAGGAATTGGATTGTTATAACAAAGGACGGATTTATCATAAAATAGGGCTTTCTTATTATTATACTTATCAGGAGGCCAGGGCTATTGACTATTTTGACAATAAGGTACTTACCTTATGGGAAAACTGTACAAAAGTACCCATTGTAGAAAAGGCCAATACAGTTTACAATCTGGGGATTTGCCACCAGTATTTGGGGAATACTGGTGAAGCCAAAGTCTTTCTTGACCAGTCCCTGGGCATTTTTGAAAATGCCGAAGACTATCCACCCTATCAGTTAGGGCTAAAGTATCATGGCATAGGAATGTTCTACGAATCATTGGATGATTTGTTCAGGGCTCAACTCAATTTTTCCAATGCCATCAATATTTTTGAAAAGGAAAATGCAGTATTGGAACAGTTTGAAGCCTTAAACAGTGCCGTAACTTTGCTGTATAGGGGGAATAAAAATTATAATCAGGCGTCAAAATATGTCACCCGGGCCTTAAATCTTGCAAAGGCCAATCCTGATTTAATTTTATCACAAGATTTGGTTCCAGTTTATTTAAATGCTGCCACTATTGCTTTTGAGCAAAAGGAGTTTGATCGTTCCAAAGATTTAGCGAGCAAAGCATTGCGTATTGTAGATGCCAAGGGCAGCCCCGAGTTTTATGCTACCGGTTTGGAGATACTGGCCTTTTTAGAGATGGAACGAAAAAACTTTGAACAGGCTGAAAAATTAATGCAAAAAGTACTTTCCCTGACCGAACAATTCAATAAGGAGGGCAGTGGGTTGAGTCAGTTGGCCATGACCCATGAAAATTTTGCCGGACTGTATTTGCGGCAGGGAACATTGGATAAGGCAAACGAACAGTTGGCCAAGGGTATACGTATTGTCGCGCCCAATACAACGCTTGATACCAGGATGGTTCCCACCGTTAGCAACATTGAAATCAAGAACGAGAACACGCTTCTCCGACTGATGGAGTTCAAGACCCGTATCTTCGAGAAACAATATGAGGATACTGGAAATTTAGAATGGCTACAGCATTCGCTCGAAGTTCAGCATAAGATTGACTCGGTCATCAAAAAGGGATTGCGTTCCCTTCAATTTGAGCAATCCAAACTTGAATTTCTGGATGTCCGTTTCAAGCATTATGGCGAGGCCATCAAAGATGCACTGCGGTTATACCACCTGACCAAGGACCTTTATTATCTGGAGCAAGCCCATCAATTTTCCGCCAAGACCAAGGCCTTGACGCTACAACAAGAGCTTAACCGTATCACCGCCTTGCGCAGCATAGCTTCGGATACCGTGCTTGAAAAGGAACGTGCACTGCGCGAAAACATGAACCAACAACAATCCCTTTTGTTTGAGGCTTCCGAAGAACAAAGGGATTCGCTATTGCAGTCTTTTACACAGGCCCAAAATGCCCTGGATGCCTTTTTGATACAATTGGAGAAAGAAGAACCCCTGTATTATCGGGAACGGTACGGTTTTTTAAATGTACCTACCATTAGAACCATTCAGAAAAGACTTCCGGATAATTTGGGCTTAATTGAGTTTTTTGAGGCAGAAGAATCCATTTATGCCTTTTGGATTTCCAAAGATCAATTTTTTAGCACTACGGTTCCCTTTACTAAAGAGCTCAGAAAAAGTATCGAAAGTTTCATACAACAATGCGGAAATCCCGAAGTACCCTTTTCACAAACAGACTCCAACTTTATTTTTGCGGAATTGATGGAAGAGGGTTTATCACGCTTGACCGATGTAGCGCGTTTGGGCATTATTCCCGATGGGTTGCTTCATTCCCTGTCTTTTGAGGCCTTGTATGATGGCGAAGGCTTTCTTATCGAAAACTATGCGCTTTCGTATGCCTATGCCATATCCCTGCTCGAACCCAGAAATGATGCCAGTACAAAAACACCGGGTGATTATGTAGGTTTTGCGGCCTCATACAGCAATGGGCTTAGTGTCAAGCTCAAATCCAGGAAGCGTTTTTTTGGTGATGAAATCTTGTCGCCACTAGTACTTTCCAAAAAAGAGGTCACACAGGCCTACGAGATTCTGGGGGGCACTACTTTTTTTGGAGAAGAAGCGTCCCTGGAAAACTTTCATGATCATGCTAACGATGCTCAAATTTTGCATCTATCGTTACATGGTCTGGTGGACACTGACGATCCAAGCCGCTCCTGCATCATCTTCGATGATTC
>JANQHL010000265.1 GCA_028277085.1 Flavobacteriaceae bacterium | reverse complement strand
CAATCATCGTTTTGAATGCAATATTGGAAGATTAAGAGGCGCTTTGCTATTGGCTGCAAAAAAAGCCAATTGGGGCAAAGAACTGGCTTCGGGTTCAGGAAAAGGTATTGCCGCATACCCCTATATGCATGGCAATGGTTATGGAGCGGCGGTGGCGGATGTTTCCATCAAAGAAGGAATACTATCAGTGGACAAAGTAACCCTTGCCATTGATTGTGGGCTTGTAGTAAACCCGGACCTGGTAAAACAACAAATGGAGGGTGGCGTTATCTGGGCAATTTCAGCAATCTTCTATGGAGGAACGGAATACAAAGAAGGGATCATCCAACGGAGTAATTTTCATGATAACCGAGTGTTGCGCATAAATGAAATACCTGAAATTGAAGTGTATATTTGTGAAAATGACGAACCAAAACCATGGGGGGTAGGGGAAATTGCAGGCCCTGTGACTTATGCCTCTATTTGCAATGCCGTTTTTGCTGCTACCGGAAAGAGAATACGAAAGTTGCCCATTGATAAAGAACTAGTATTGAAGGAGAATAGTTGATGGGATACGTTGTGATCTTGAAGGATTTATTTTAGGGTTTTCGGCCGTATCAATACAAAGATTAACAAAGATACTTGAACCTAGTGGGTAGCCGTATAATACATACAGCGCTCGGTAATATTGAATTCAATGCAGTTGGAACGGGAATTCCTATAGTTTTCCTGCATGGAGGGCATTCAAATTGTAAGGAAAGCCTGAGTCATAAAGGATTCAATCCCATGGAATTTCAATTGATTACCCCTTCGCGCCCCGGCTATGGAAAAACAGATTTGGATAGCTTACAAACCCCACAAAGGTCCGCTGATTTGATTAAAGCACTATTGGATTTTTTGGGGGTTGGCCAAGTTGTCGTTTATGGTATTTCGGCAGGAGGGCCAACAGCAATCGCTTTGGCGGCCAAATACCCAAATCGTATACGTAAACTGATCCTAGCTTCTGCGGTTACCAAGAAATGGCTCGATAAAAATGAAAAAACCTACAAAACGGCACAAATCCTATTCCATCCAGGGATTGAAAGATTCACCTGGAGCATGGTAAGGTTCTTTTCAAAGGTATTTCCCAAAGTGATAGCCAAGAGTTTTTACCCCCAGTTTTCAAAATACCCTGTTCACAAATTAAAAAAAGGAGATATCCATGAGTTAATTTCTGCCTTTGAACACTACAATTCTGGAGAGGGCTTTTTGAATGATATTGACCAAATCCTTCCTGATAATATTATTGCAAACGTAAAATGCCCCACATTGATCATCCATAGCGAAAATGACAATTCGGTCTCCATCGAGCATGCCCAACATGCGCGCAAAATGATTGAAAATTCAACGCTGGAAATCTTCCAGAATGAATGGGGGCATCTTTTTTGGATTGGGGCTGATTCCAAAGAACCAATTTCCAAAATAATAAAATTTGCTTGTGCAAAATAACGGCAGAACAGGGCTACCCCTATAAGGGATTATTGAAGTTGTTTCGGCCCGGGCAGATTGTAAAAAGCAATCCGTTGGTCGCTTGAACATAGCTAGTGGCCTGTAAGTACTTTCAAGGGACTTATGGAAAATAAATCTGTGCCCGGACCTGTCCTAAATACGGTATCTAAAACAACCCTTCTTTTCTCAATTCATTCGAACAAAAGAGCTTTGCATTTTATTACCCAAAATGAGAGCATCTCGAAAGACTTACCGTTTTTTCCTTTGGATAATCATCCTTTCGGTTCCGTTTTACGCGATCGGAAAATTGGGTAATAGTGTGTTTCCTGTTGAACTTCCTATTAGTGCCTTAATGGTGGTGTGTCCAACCCTTGCATTGTGTATCCATCTTCCATTTAAGGAATCACGAGAAATCTTTTACAAATGCTTTGAATTGAGATCGGCCAACATAGTCGGATACGTATTGGCCATTTTGACCATGCCTGTTGTTTTGACGTTAACATTTTTCACCATGCGGTATACAGGGATTGATTTGCCATCGATTCAAATCTTTCCCTTGGACATGGGAATTTTAGTTGTTCTCTTCTTTACGGGTGCTGTATTGGAAGAAATTGGGTGGGCCGGGTACGCCACTAACGCGCTTTTGAAAAATAATAGTGTGCTGCGCACAGGGTTTATTATCGGCATAGTTTGGGCGGTATGGCATCTAATCCCATACCTCCAGATGGGGAAAGAATACCACTGGATTTTTTGGCAATGTACTGCTTCAATTCTTAAAAGGATCGTTATGGTTTGGTTGTTTCTGAACTATGGGCGAAGTGTTTTGATGAATGTACTATTCCATATGCAAATTAACCTATCGGCTTTTGTTTTCCCCAAGATGGGATCCCACTATGACCCATTTTACTTCTGCATAGTATTTACCGGGGTGGTGTTGGTTGCCTTGGGGCTTATGTATATGATACGATTGAAAAAAAGCATTGTAGGAATAAATAGCCATAGAAAAACTGATAAAATGTAATCGTCTGAACCACAGGTCTATCATCAATCAAAATCCAATTACCATGAAATCATCAATCGCAGCTGTAATTGCAATTTTTTTCTGGCAAACCGTATTTACACAAGATTTAAGGAGATACGATTTTCTTCCCATTATCACCTATTCTGCCGAATCGGCCCTAAACCTGGGAGCAATCGGATTCAGGTACTTTGACCTAGGCAAAGGAAACCAGGATATTCCCGTTTCTTTTTTGAATATGTCCGCGGTGTATACCACGCGCAACCAATTGTTTCTTGAATCCGGATATCAGTTCTTTTTGTTCAATGGGGACCGAATCAATGGTAGGCTCTACTATTTTGATGCACCCGACAGGAACTACGGCCTTGGCAATAACCCAAACCTTTTGCTCATAGAAAGCGAGTCCCAGGAAATCCTAAACTATCTGAATGTTGATGTTCGGCGAATAGGATTTCAAGGCAGCTATCAGAAAAAAGTTGGGAAAAAGGTGTTTCTTGGGCCTTCCACAAGCGTCGAAAATGTCCTAAAATACGATACAATTCCAAGCTCCTTTCAAATTCTTCAAGGGGCAGAAAAACTCAACCGCCTACAAAACCGTAATGAAGGCACGCGTGTTGGCGTTGGATTTACAGCAACCTTGGACACCCGGGACAAAGTGATCAATCCGAGATCCGGACATTTTTTGGAAGTATCGCTATTAACACATTCCAAATTTTTTGGAAGCGACTTTGATTATCAGGCTTCAAGGATTGAATTCACGAAGTACCTTAACACTTTTAGGAACCATACACTCGCTTTGCGTTTTGTTCAGGATTGGAAACACCCATTTGGTACAACGGGGAATATCCCACTATATGGTCTTTCCAGGCCAAATGGTAGGGGTTATTTTCAGGGAACGTTTCAAGACCAACACGCTCAACAAATTGATATTGAGTATCGGTTACCTTTTTGGAGGGATGGCAATATAGACTATCCCAGACCTCATTTTTGGAAGGGTTTAGGGGCGGTATTCTTTGTTAACGGCCAGCAAGCCTATGGTGAAACCACTTCCTATAAAATATCGAATACCAACATTGCTGTGGGGAGTGGTTTACGGATCTTGTTCAATAAGAAGAATCGAATGAACCTAAGAATTGATTTTGGATACGGCCTTCGGAAGGATGCCAACGGAGTGGATGGTAGGCAGACTACATTTTCCTTTAATCTTTCAGAGGCGTTTTAGGTTGCTAACTTGCCATAAATACTAAATTAATAAGAATATGGTGTTTTAATAGTTGCATAGAAAGATGTGATATATTTCATTCTAGCAAATAACCACAAAATAAAGGCGTAATTACGGATTTGGTTAAGACAACAGCTTTAACCTGTAGCTTGCTTACCATTTAAAACTCTCTTTGAGTTCCTTAATTGAACCAAATAAAACAAGCGCTAAAAAAGAAAAGGAATTAAAATAGTGTTTATATAATTCAAAAACAGGTAATTCTACCTACTCTAAGATTTTCGGCTCACAATACTTTTGCCCAAGATTATATTCTTGAAACATAAGATGAAAAAATGTCGTTCAACCTTTGGCTTTAAGATTGCTGTTCTGTTTTTGTTGGCTTATCTATTCTTTCCACAAAATATGTTTTCCCAATCTAGCGAAGAAATCCAAGTTCTTTTGATAACTGGTATGGGTAACAAATATAAAGGGCACCCCCATCAATCGTGGACACATCCCTACTACAACGAAATTCTTGAAGAAACACTACAGGGACTTGCCAAGGTTACCATTACAGAAGACTTGTCAATCTTGAATGAGACAGACTTAATGAAATACGATGTTATTATGAACAATGGCTTGTTTAAAGAACCTTCTAAGGAACAATTTGAAGCTGTTGTGCAGTTCATTGAATCGGGGAAGTCATATTTTGCCATTCACGCTGGTTTGGTAAGTTTTCTTAATATACCGGAATACGACAATGTCATTGGAGGGCGTTTTATCGCCCATGACGATTTAAAGACCATGCAGATCAACACCTTTGATGCAACCTATACCAACTGGGAGGCGCCCCAAAGGCCAAAACATAGCATCACCAAAGGGGTAGATGATTTCAGGACTTTGGATGAATTATATATTATGGAGTTCAACACCCCGGACATTGAGGTTCTAGTGCGTTCTGAAGGACATCCCGTAATGTGGATGAAAAAACAAGGGAAAGGCCATGTTCTCTGTCTTGCTTTAGGACACTTTGACCATTCCCAAAGAAATGAAGGCTTTCAACACCTATTAAAAAATGGTCTGAAATGGTTGGCGAACTCTTTTTAATTGAATGAGACGACTACGATTTGGAAGGAAGAGCGGCTCAGGTAATCAAATAAAAGCAGGATCTCTAAATAAATGGCAGTTTCCAGCGTATTATTGGTGAAAAGAAATCAGCAATTTCAAATACTTTGGTTTCTTTTTGACAATTCTGGTGAGCTCATACGCATCTTAATGGCATTTCCGCGGAACTCAGCATGTAGATATAAAAGTGTTTTTGTCTAGTTAAAAGAACAAAGATTTCCAATAATATAGGTAACGGTCCTTTTAGAATTAGGGGATTAGGCCCAGGCCTATAGTTTTCAGTCCAATTACATTTGTTAATGCCGCAGCTATCGTTTGAGTTGTCAAAAATGAGTGTTGAAAAAATCAAAAAACGAAAATCATGAAAACTTTAAAAATTAAAAGAAGCATTGGAGGTCTGCTGATAGTATTGGCAATACTATATACATC
>JANQHL010000206.1 GCA_028277085.1 Flavobacteriaceae bacterium | reverse complement strand
CTCGCAAAAATTCTTTGAGTATGACTTTAATGGCGGTATAGCCGGGGACCGCCACCACCATACCAACAACGCCAAAGAGCAGCCCGGCAATTATGATCACCAAAAATATTTCCAAAGGATGGGAACGTACGCTTGTGGAAAAAATAAAGGGCTGCGAAAAAAAGTTGTCCACAAGTTGCCCAATAACAATCCCAAGAAGAACATAAGCAGCTTTCGGTAAAATTACCGAACTAAAGTCCATTCCAAGGTGACTGGTCATTGTAAGCGTTATCATGATTACCCCTCCGATTATGGGACCTATGTACGGGATAATATTAAAAAGGGCGCAAAGAAAAGCGATTACAATAGCGTTGTCCACTCCCACGATCAATAGGGTAATGGTATAGATAATAAACAGTATGGTAAGTTGTACCAAAATACCTATAAAGTAACGCGAAAGCAATCCATTAATCTTGTCAATGGATGTTACCAGATTTTGTTCTTTTTTCTGCGGGATAAAGGTCAGTAGTCCCTTTTGCATAAGGTTGCTATCCTTCAAAAAGAAAAAGGAAATAAACAATACCGAAAATAGCCCTATGCTAAAACTACTCAACACGTTAAGAAAAGAATTCAGAATGTTAGGGATAAAATTCAGGTTTAATCCCTGAAACAGATTCTTTTCCAGATCTGAACTTTTGATCAGTTGATTCACATCGCTGGAAGTGGCGCCAAAATACTCCATGATCTCCAGGTACAGCGTGTTAACATCTCCTTTTAGCGCATCAATGTCTAAAAGGGAGAGGCTTCTTCCCTGTTCATTAATAAGTGGTACAAAAAGGGCGATGATCCCTAATAGAATAACTACAAAAAAGACCATTGTAACAATTACGGCCAGGGTATTGGGAAATTTTAGCTTTCTCCTGAGGAAAAGCACTATCGGCCTACCCAAAAGCGCAATCACCGCCGCTATAGCCAGGTAGGCGATAACAGATCGTATTTCATAGAGAAAATATAACAACAACACTATCCCAACAACTACACCTACTGCCCTGAGAATCCCTTTTGCTATGGTTTTTGAAGAAGTGTTCATGAGGAAAAGGCGTATTGGATAATATTGGCTCCCATTTGGAGTGCTTTTATTCGGATTTCTTCGGGATCATTGTGCACGGAAGGGTCTTCCCAGCCGTCACCCAGATCACTTTCGTAGGTAAATAACAACAACAGCCTTCCTTCTTCAAAAATGCCAAAAGCCTGTGGGCGTTTTCCGTCGTGTTCGTGAATCTTAGGAAGTCCATTAGGGAATTTGAAGGTTTGACTAAAAATCGGATGATCGCTTCCTAATTCTTCCAGTTCCTTATTAGGGAACACTTTTTTTAACTCGCGCCGCAAATACGGCTCCATACCATAGTTATCATCCACATGTAGAAAGCCTCCGGCTAAAAGGTAGGTTCTTAGGTTTTCCGCTTCCTGATCTGAAAAGAAGACATTTCCATGGCCCGTCATATGCAAAAAAGGATATTGGTAGATGGCTTCGCTACCGGTTTCTACGGTAACCGGTTTGGAGGCAATCCGAGTATCAATATTTTGATTACAAAAGGCTATGAGATTGGGAATCGCTGTTGGATTAGAATACCAGTCGCCTCCACCTCCATATTTAAGAATGGCAATTTCCTGGGATTGAATGGCGGAATTCACAAAAAAAGTTAAAATGAAAAGCCCTTGGGTAAGTTGCCTCATGGTATTGCGAATAATCTAATGTATCAAAAGTACAGTATTCATGTTAAAGAAAACCCTAATTCTGGTTCTGGTCTTTATTGGCTTCACGACAATGGCGTTTTATAAAGTAAAAACAGTAGAAGATAAAACGCTTATCTCCAATTCATATGTACATCCTCCAATTGTAGTGTTGGAATTATTCACTTCTCAGGGATGCTCCAGCTGTCCTCCGGCGGATGTATTATTGGAAAAGGTAAAGGATCAGTACCCGGATCAGGTATTTGCATTATCCTATCATGTAGACTATTGGAATTATATAGGTTGGGAGGATCCTTACAGCAACCCTAATTTTTCTAAAAAACAAAGGGACTACAACAGGAAGTTTCGTTATCCAAGCAACTATACCCCGGAAATGGTGATCAACGGGAAAGAGCACTTTGTGGGATCGAATGCCACCAAATTACGTTCAAAAATTGGGCAATATAGCAACCAGAATGCTGAAAACCGTTTGACAGTAAATAATGTTACTAGTGCAGGAAATACTGTTTCTTTTGATTATGTCCTTGAGGGGCCTCGAGAAGGCAAGGAACTACGAGCCGTGCTTGTACTTGATGAGCGTACTACCGTGGTCAAGCGCGGTGAGAACAGGAATAGAACACTAAAAAACGCAAATATCGTTGTCGCGGAGAATTACTTTACGGCTTCAGCTTCCTCAGGAAAGGGAACTATTCAGCTTCCTAATGGGATTAGCAAGAATGAAAAAATACATTTAATAGTACTGGCCGAAAATGAGGACTTGGAGATTACTGCGGCGGCTAAATTCAAATTATAACTAGCTATTGACAATGGCTACCGTGCTACAGGCGACGATTCCAGCCGTTTCCGTACGTAAACGATTTCTTCCCAGGGAAACAGGTAAAAAGCCATGATTTAAGGCTAAATCCACTTCACCTTTGGAAAAATCACCCTCGGGCCCTATCAAGATTACAACATCCTTATCCGCCTGTACTCTTCTCTTTAGTTCTAGTTTTTCCTCCGGATGACAGTGCGCTATGAGTTTAAGTTCGCCTTCTACGGCACCTAGGAAATCCTCAAAAAGTGTTAAGGGATTTAATTTTGGTAGATAGGTTTGCAGTGATTGTTTCATGGCAGACCGCAGTACCTTTTCCAGACGTTCAGGTTTTATGACCTTTCTTTCTGAATGTTCACAAAGGATGGGGGTTATTTCATGAATCCCAATTTCCGTGGCTTTTTCCAGGAACCATTCAAAACGGTCGTTCATCTTGGTTGGTGCTATGGCAATATGAAGCGAGTGTAACCTTGGAAGGGTTTTCTCCTCGGAAACAATCTGTGCTTTGCACTTTCTGGGATTGGCCTCCAAAATTTTGGCTTGAAACAGTGAGCCCCTGCCATTGGTAATGTTTAAAACATCACCTTCCACTTTTCTAAGGACCTTGACAATATGTTTGCTCTCTTCCGATGAAAAGAAGAATTGTTTAAAGCTATTGTCCAGGCTTGGATTGAAGAATAATTGCATGGATGTATGGGTGTCAATTTTTTTTCAACTTGTGTTGTAACGACTTTTTTACGACAGGCCATTCGGAATTGAGAATGGAGTATACTACGGTATCCCGAAGCAAACCATTTTTATCTATGCGATGGTTTCTTAAGACACCATCTCGTTTGGCCCCTAACCTTTCTATAGCATCCCTGGACCTATGATTAAAAAAGTGGGTTCGAAATTCCACGGCTATGGTTCCTAGTTTTTCAAAAGCGTGTTGTAGCAAAAGAAATTTACAAGTGGTGTTTGTACCCGTTCGTTGATAGGAATTTGCATACCATGTTGCACCAATTTCCAGTCTCCTGTTTCCATGGTCGATGTTCATGTACCTTGTGGAACCAATGACCTTGTTTGAATTGATATCAATCACAACGAAAGGAAGTGACACCCTTTTTTCCTTTTCTCGGATAGCGATTTCGATATAACGCTTCAAGGTCTCTGGGTTGGGTACGGAAGTATACCACAACTCCCAAAGTTGACCGTCACTTGCAGCTTCCAAAAGTCCATCTTCATGGAAGAGATCTAAAGGGGCAAGTCTTATATCACCATGTTCTAAGATGATTTCTTCTATGACCATTCCCTTGCTATTCATTCAGTTTGCTTTTAGCGTGTTCCCATCCCAACTCAACCCAGTGTTGGAGTTGTTCTTCAGTCCTATAGCCTTCCGGGCCAACGAAAACAAATTCTTTCATGGGTTTGCCGGTGAAATCCATTGGACGTACATAATCCTTTTGTAGTACCTCATCCATTTTATCTGCGATCACCCTGACTACCAGATCTTCTTTAACAATTCCAATGGTCATCTTTCCCTCAAAGAGAAAGGAAAGACCCCCAAACATCTTCTTCTGGGTAAATTGTGCAGGGAGCTTGGAAAAGAGAAGCTCCAACCTGCGTGCTAATTCTTGATTATGGGCCATTTAATACAAATCTGGCTTTTGCGGTAACATTTTGTGCTACAAAATCCTCGTTTAATAGTTTGAAATAACCAACGATCCCTATCATGGCAGCGTTATCCGTACAATATTCAAACTTTGGGATATAACTTTGCCATCCTTTGCGCGTTTCTTCCTCTTCCAGACGCTTTCGAATCGCGCTATTTGCTGCAACACCTCCTCCAATTGCGATTTGAGTAATCCCTGTCCGGGTGACAGCTAGCTGCAATTTATCCATTAGGATCTCAACAATGGTATGCTGAATAGCAGCACAAATATCGTTCAGGTTTTTTTCAATAAAGTCAGGATCTTCTTTGGTTTTGCGTTGTAAGAAATACAGTATACTGGTTTTTAGGCCGCTAAAACTGAAGTTTAGGTCAGGGACCTTCGGTTTAGGGAATTCAAAAGCGTATGGATTTCCTGTCTTGGCATGAAAATCGATCAATGGTCCACCGGGATAAGGCAATCCAAGAAGTTTGGCACTCTTATCAAAAGCTTCTCCCACAGCATCATCCAGTGTTTCACCCAATACTTCCAATGTAAAATGATCCCGGACCAGCACAATTTGCGTATGTCCTCCACTTAAGGTCATGGCCAGAAAAGGAAAAGGGGGAACGGATTGTTCCGCATCTCGAATAAAATGCGCAAGTATATGGGCCTGCATATGATTCACCGCAATCAATGGGATGTTCAACCCAATCGCCATGGATTTGGCGAAGGAGGTTCCAACCAGAAGTGATCCCACCAATCCGGGGCCTTGGGTGAAGGCGATCGCCGAAAGCTGTTTTTTGTCGATATTTGCCTTAGCTAAAGCCTGATGCACCACTGGGACAATATTTTGTTGGTGTGCCCTGGAAGCAAGCTCAGGAACTACTCCGCCGTAAGCGCTATGGACTTCTTGAGCTGCGATCACGTTACTCAGGACAACGTCATTGCAAAGGACAGCCGCTGAGGTATCATCACAGGAAGACTCTATGGCGAGAATATATTTTTTTTGTGATTTCAACCGTTTTGGAATAGAAATTGAACTACAAAGATAAAAGGTAACGGCCTATCAAAAAATTTCGAAAAATAGTAGTACGCTTTGTGTTGGTGGTGATTCTGATAGGCGTTCTCACCACCGTGATCTTTTCTTTACCCGTTGTACAGACAAAATTGGCTAAGTATGCTACGGAACAACTGAACACAACATTCGGAACCAACATAAATATTGAACGACTTCGCTTTTCTCCGTTTACCCTTAGCACTTCCATTAAAGATATTTATGTAGAAGATTATCGGCAAGATACGTTGGCTCATATCCAAAAGCTATCTACTTCTATCCTGAACCTTAGGAAAATGGTACAAGGTGAAATGGAGTTCGGCGAAATGGATTTGGATGGGGTCTATTTGAATATGAAAACCTACAAAGGGGCCACAATTACCAATCTGGACGTTTTTGTGGAAAAACTGGATGACGGTCAACCACGGGAAC
>JANQHL010000090.1 GCA_028277085.1 Flavobacteriaceae bacterium | reverse complement strand
AAGTAGAACGTGAGTTGTTTCTGCTGCTTATCTCTGTTTCCGGAATAGGTCCTAGCATTGCCAGAACGATGTTGTCTGCACTCTCCCCTGCCCAGGTACGAGATGCCATCGGGGGAGGAGACGTAGCCACTATCCAGGGAATCAAGGGGATAGGAGCTAAGACCGCACAGCGGGTTATTGTAGACCTAAAAGATAAAATTTTAAAGGTTTACAATATGGACGAAGTTTCCCTGCCATCAAACAATACAACCAAAGAAGAAGCGTTATCTGCTTTAGAGGTTCTTGGATTCACCAGGAGGCAGTCAGAAAAGGTCGTGGACCGAGTGCTTTCCCAGGACACCTCCCTTAGCGTCGAGGATACTATTAAACAGGCGCTGAAAAATTTATAACAAGTTTGAAAAGAGGGGCAATACCACAACTTAAGCCGTTATGGCTTAAGCCACTATTCTTTTTTTTCGTGTTGTACACCCTGGGTCAGAGTCTTCAGGCCCAGGAGGTCAATCAGCAGGAACAGGATTCCGTCAAGACCGGGATAGTCCTGGGTAAAATCCTGTTGGAAAACCCCGAAAGTATCGTTTCCAAGTATACCTATGATCCAAAAATTGATCGCTACGTATATACCGAAAGCGTAGGTGATTTTAATGTAAACTATCCCCTTTTTTTAACCCCGGAGCAGTACTATGAACTGATTCGCAAGGAGAGCATGAAAGCCTACTTTAAGGAGAAGATCGATGCCTTCAGTGGCAAAAAGGAAGGAAGCGAAGAGGCTCGTAAAAATTTGTTGCCCAACTTCTACGTGAATAGCAGCTTTTTTGAATCGGTATTCGGAGGAAATACGATCGAGGTAATTCCGCAGGGATCTGTAGCCATGGATTTAGGAATTATCTGGCAGAAGAACGATAATCCTGCACTTTCTCCGCGGAACCGGACCAACCTATCTTTCGATTTCGATCAACGGATCAGCTTGAGCCTATTGGGGAAAGTGGGAGAACGCCTCCAGGTTACGGCAAACTATGATACCGAGGCTACTTTCGATTTTCAAAACCTGGTTAAACTGGATTATACCCCCACAGAAGATGATATTCTCAGAAAAATTGAAATCGGTAATGTAAACATGCCCCTTAACAGTTCATTGATTACCGGTGCGCAGAGTCTTTTTGGTGTAAAGACCCAGCTTCAATTTGGGAGAACCACCGTTACCGCGGTATTTTCGGAACAACGTTCCCAAAGCAATACCGTGGTAGCACAAGGTGGCGGGACCTTGAACGAATTTTCCCTTACCGCTTTGGATTACGACGAGGACAGGCACTTCTTCCTGGCCCAGTATTTTAGGGATAATTATGATGCGGCTTTGGAAAACTATCCCTTTATTCAAAGTCAGGTACAGATCACCCGCCTGGAAGTTTGGGTCACCAACCGTAACCAGCAAACGCTGAATGTTAGGAATTTGGTGGCAATTCAGGATTTAGGAGAGGTGCAGTTTAGCGCCCCTCCAAATACCAGGGAACTGACACGGATAGGAATTGAATCACCAGGAACATTAAATAATTTTTTCTTTGATACCGAATTGGGCGCGCTCCCACAAAACTCCGTAAATGCATATGATCCTGCGCTGATTGGAAGTGCTAGTGGTGCCCTTACCGAAAACATCCGTGATATCGCCACGGCGGCGCAAGGCTTTAACCTGGGCGTTACGGAGGGGTATAGCCCTAATGAAGGCTTTGACTATGCTATTTTGGAGAACGCTCGAAAACTGGAAGTGGGTAGGGATTATTCGTTCAATCCGCAATTGGGGTATATTTCCTTAAGCCAACGGTTAAGCAATGACGAGGTGTTGGCGGTAGCCTATCAATATACTTTTCAGGGAGAGGTCTTCCAGGTAGGGGAGTTTGCCAATGGCGGTATTGACGCGACCACGGTTAGCGGAGGGGCCAATCCCATTATTGAAAACAACACCCTGGTCCTAAAGCTACTAAAGAGTAATGTCACTAACGTGGATGATCCTATCTGGGATCTGATGATGAAGAATATCTACGCTACCGGCGCCTTTCAATTAAGTCAGGAGGATTTCCGGCTAAATATCCTGTACTCGGACCCCACACCCAGAAACTATATTACGCCGGTAGAACCCTTCCCACAAGCCGCTTCGTTGGCCGGAAGGCCCCTGGAAGAACGGATATTGCTAAGTGTGTTCAACCTGGACCGCTTGAACATCTACAACGATGTTCAGGTTGGGGGAGACGGTTTTTTTGACTATCTCCCGGGAATTACGGTGGATCCGCAGACCGGACGAATCATTTTTACGAAAGTGGAGCCTTTTGGGGAATTCCTGTTCGATTTGTTGGGCGGCGGAACCTACGACGTGGATAATGATCAGGGCTATAACGCGAATCAGCAACGGTATGTGTTCCGAAACATGTATGCCAGGACCAAAGCAGCCTCGTTACAGGATGCGGAAAAGAACCGTTTTCAAATCAAGGGGCGGTACAAATCTCAGGCAAGCAATGGGATTCCTATCGGGGCATTCAATGTTCCTCGAGGTTCTGTTCGGGTAACCGCAGGAGGGCGGCAATTGCAGGAGGGGATCGATTATACCGTCAACTATCAGGCCGGTACTGTACAGTTGTTGGACCCCAGTCTGGAAGCTTCCAATACGCCTATCAATATTTCAGTGGAGAACAATGCCGTCTTTGGGCAGCAAACCCGACGTTTTACCGGGATAAATGTAGAACATCAGGTCAATGAAAATTTTGTGTTGGGCGCTACCTTGCTTAATCTCAACGAAAGGCCCTTAACCCAAAAGGCCAACTTTGGCATAGAACCGGTAAACAATACCATCTTTGGTTTGAACGGTAATTTTAGTACGGAAATCCCTTTTCTAACGCGACTCGTCAATAAACTTCCCAATATAGATACCGATGTCCCCTCTAACTTGTCTTTCCGCGGGGAAGTAGCGGTTTTACGACCCAATTCGCCAAAAAATGCCGATTTTCAAGGGGAAACCACTACCTATCTGGATGACTTTGAAGGGGCGCAGGCACTCATCGATATCCGATCGTCCTTAGGCTGGTCGCTTGCCAGTCCGCCCGAAGAATTTACTCAGGGACTTTCAGATCTGGAAGTAGGTTTTCAAAGGGCCAAAATGTCCTGGTATACCGTAGACCCTATTTTTTACACCAATCAACGCCCTGCCGGCGTTACGGATAACGATATCTCCCTCAATACTACCCGAAGGGTATTCATTGATGAGGTCTTTCCACAAGTAGATATCGCCCAGGGGCAAACTACGGTACAGGGTACATTGGATATTGCCTATTACCCCAACCTGAAGGGGCCCTACAATGCGAATCCGGCATTTGAAGGAACACCACAGGACAATTGGGCCGGGATCATGCGCTCCCTCAGCAGTACCAACTTTGAGCAGTCCAATGTGGAGTTTATCCAGTTTTGGGTACTGGACCCCTATGTGGATGGTGAAACCACAACTGGGAATGTTGGAGAATTGGTCCTGAACCTGGGGAACATTTCCGAAGATATTTTAAAGGACGGGAGGAAGCAATATGAGAATGGTTTGCCGGGAAGTAGCAATAACGAAGTGCCTCGTCCCACGGTTTGGGGACAGGTGCCTTCCACCCAGGCTTTGGTCTATGCTTTTGATGCGGATGAAACCAACAGAACAGAACAGGACGTTGGTTTTGATGGTCTCAACGACGCTCAGGAAGCTGCCATTTACAACGGCCCTGCGGAAGACCCGGCGCTGGACAATTACGTCTACTATCTGAATCGGGAAGGTGGTATATTGGAACGTTATTTTGATTTTAACAACCCAGAAGGCAACTCCCCCGTAGCCGTAACCAATACCGACCGTGGTTCTACCACTTTACCGGATGTTGAAGATGTAGACAGGGATTTAACCATGAATACGGTTAACAGTTATTTTGAATATAGGATACCCATTAGGCCGGACTTGGACACGGATGACCCATTTGTTACAGATGTAAGATTTGGTTCAACCCCGGATTTGCCCAATGGAGCTAATTTGCAAAGGAGATGGATTCAATTTAAGATACCTATTGTGTTTAATCCAAATAGGCCGGATAGTGAAATACAGCAAGATCCATTGAGTAGAAGGGCAATAGGGGGAGCACAAGATTTCCGTTCCATTAGTTTCATGCGGATGTATATGACAGGTTTCACAGATGATGTAGTATTGCGATTTGCTACTTTGGATCTTGTACGTGGAGATTGGCGTGCCTACCTCAATACCCTGCAACCCGGGGTAGACGACATTCCGGAAGATGATGGTACCATTATAGATGTGAATGCTGTGAATATTGAAGAAAATAGCCAGAGGGATCCCATTCCTTATGTGCTACCGCCAGGAGTAATACGGGAGCAATTGAACAACAACAATACCATCATCCGGCAAAATGAACAGTCCCTTTCCTTTTTAGTGGAGAACCTGGAATCGCAGGATGCCCGGGGCGTATTTAAAAACGTGAATATCGATGTGCGGCAATACGAAAGCCTTAAAATGTTTATGCATGCCGAGGAATTGTTTGAAAGCGACTATGGCGATGATGATACCCCTTTAGTGGGGTTCCTTAGAGTAGGAACCGATTTTACCGAGAATTTCTATCAGATCGAAAGAGCACTGCAGTTTACCCCTTTTGGAACTACCTCGGCGGAAGGGATCTGGCCGGAAGTGAATGAAATTGATATTGCTTTCTCAGATTTGAACCGGGTAAAATCACTACGAATAGCACAACGCAATGACGGTGTACCTCTGAATGAACTTCGGTTCTACGAGGTGATAGGGGGCGAAGTAGTGGAAGTCGACGAATTTGCCCCCCCAACAGTGGGCCGAAATCGGATTGGAATAAAAGGGAACCCTTCCCTTGGGAGCTTGCGGGCCATGATGGTAGGGGTAAAAAATACGGATGACCTACCCGCCAGGGGAGAGGTCTGGTTTAACGAATTGCGCCTGGCCGGCCTGGATAACAATGGAGGTTGGGCAGCTACCGCTGCTTTGGACGCCAATATGGCAGATTTTGCCAATGTAACGGCTACTGCAAACTTGAGTACTTCCGGTTTCGGTGCTATTGACCAGATCCCCAATGAACGGGCACGGGAAGATGCGATTTCCTACGACGTGGTCACCAACGTAAACGTTGGGCAGCTGTTTCCTCAAAAATGGGGATTACAGATACCCTTTAATTTCGGGATATCGGAAACCCTGATCACCCCGGAGTTCGATCCGGTGTTTGACGATCTTAAACTGGACGATTTAATAGACGCTGCCCAGACGCCGGAAGATGCGGAGCGCACCCGGGAACAGGCAGAAGACTATACCAAGCGAAGAAGTGTTAACCTCATTGGCGTTCGCAAAAATAGAAGTGATGAGGCAGAGGCAAACTTTTATGACATTGAAAACTTTACGTTCAATTATTCCTATAACAAAACCAATCACCGGGATTTTGAAATAGCCGATCTGCAGGATGAAAACGTAAACACCGGCTTTGTCTACAATCACAACTTTAAGCCTGCACCTGTTGCCCCTTTTGCCAAATCAGATTCCCTGTTAACAGGAAAATATTGGCAGTGGTTAAAAGAGTTGAATTTTAACTTGTTACCAACCAGTGTTTCCTTAAATGCGAATTTCGATCGTTCCTTTAATCAACAGCGGTTCCGGGATGTATTGGAGCCCGGTGTAGAGGCTTTGGACCTCCCATTGTTGCAGCAACGCAACTATTTGTTTAACTGGCAGTATGCCTTGAATTACAGTATTACCAGATCCCTGCGACTTAACCTTACGGCATCCAATAATAATATTGTTCGGAACTATTTCAATGTAGAAAATGATCCGGATTCCGGGATCAACCAGGCACTGGATCTTTGGGATGGCTTCTTTGATGTGGGGGAACCCAACCGCCATTCACAGCAAATGCAGCTGAACTATGAACTGCCGTTTAGCAAATTCCCCTTTTTAAGCTTCATCAACGCCCAATATACCTATACCAGTAATTTTGACTGGCAACGGGGTGGAGATGCACTCATTGAAGTGGCCGGGGAAAACATCAATACCGTCCAAAACGCCAATACCCATAACCTTACCGCCAACCTGACCATGCAGCGTTTTTATGATTTTATCGGGCTTAAAAAGCGGGATGGAAAGTTGCCGACCAACACCTCCCCGGTACGGCGCGATAAAGCAGGTAATCCAAGGGAGGGGGAGGATGAACAACCCAAAGGGAAAACGACAAAGACCTGGAATACCCTGGTGGATATTTTAACCATGGTGAAGCGGGTGAATGTCAATTACAGCGAGAACAATGGGAAGGTACTACCGGGGTATACCCAGTCGATTGGTTTTGTAGGGACTACCCGTCCAACGTTAGGATTTGTCTTTGGTAGCCAGCGGAATGTGCGTTTTGAAGCGGCCCGAAACGGATGGCTCACCAATTTCGAGGAGTTCAACACCCAATTCATGCAGAACAGTACCAAAACACTCAATATAACCGCAACGGCCCAACCCACTCCGGACCTGACCATCGATCTGCTGGCGGATCGTCAGATCAATAACAGTCTACAAGAGAATTTTGTTCCTGATCTATGGGCGCAGAATGAGAACGGGTTGATCAATAACATCGGGAATTTTAGTATTTCCACTATGATGATCGGTACTATTTTCAACAGGAGTGACGAATTTGATTCCCAAACCTTTGAAGAATTCAAAGACAACCGCTTAACGATTGCCAATAGGATCGTTTCGGACAGGGGCGTTAATGTTGAGGAACGGGACGATGAAGGCTTTCCGGTGGGCTATGGAAAAACCAGCCAGGATGTTTTGTTACCGGCCTTTTTTGCCGCGTATACCGGCCAGGATGCCAATCGCGTAAACCTCGATGCCTTTCGGGAAATTCCGATCCCCAATTGGAATATCAAGTACACGGGTTTGATGAAAAACAGGTGGTTTAAAAAGAAATTCACACGGTTCTCCATACAACATGGGTACCGGGCGGCCTACAGTATCAATTCCTTCCAAACCAATTTGGAACGGGAGCAATTGTTAGC
>JANQHL010000086.1 GCA_028277085.1 Flavobacteriaceae bacterium | reverse complement strand
TCATATACCCTCATATTCTTGGTAACCGGATAAATGATAGCAGGCCAAATAAAGTTTTGAGTTTGTTCGCCTCCCTTTTTATTGACGATCGCTCCGCCTCTCTCACAGGCATCATCAATTAGTTCTTTAATATATCCCGGTTTTCCGGGTTCCGGAAGAGGTGTTAACTGTACTCCTTCATCCCAGGGGTTACCATATTTCAGTGCGTCAACTGCCTCCGAGAACTTGCGTAAGAATTGCTCCTTAACCTCTTCGTGAACGTAGATTATTTTTAAAGCCGTACAACGCTGCCCCCCATAGGACAAGGTTCCCGAAATACATTCTTTCACCGTTAAATCCAGATCGGCATCAGGAAGTATTATGGCCGGATTCTTCGCTTCTAATCCAAGGACCTGCCTTAGCCTGTTGCTCTTGGGATGCTGATTTACCAAAGCATTTGCGGAAGAACTATGTCCTATTAACGCCAAGACATCTACTTTTCCTGTTTTCATGATGGGGCCTGCAATCGCTCTTCCACGACCAAATAAGATATTGACCACACCTTTGGGAAAACTGCTTTGAAATGCCTCCAGAAGTGGTGTTATTAACAATACACCGTGTTTTGCCGGTTTAAAAACAGTGGTGTTGCCCATGATCAATGCCGGGATCAACAAGGTGAAGGTTTCGTTCAATGGATAGTTATAGGGACCCAGGCAAAGTACTACTCCCAGGGGGCCCCTTCTAATGTGTGCGTAAACACCATCGTGCTTATGAAATTTAGCGGCATCCCGATCTAATTGTTTGTAATCCTCAATGGTATCGTAGATGTAGGTCACCGTCCTGTCAAATTCCTTGTAAGAATCCGGTTTGGATTTACCGATCTCCCACATTAAAAGTTTAACCACCTCTTCCCTTTTGGTTTCCATTTGCCTTACAAAGGCTTCCATACAGCTTATCCGATCCTTCACCTTCATTGTGGGCCAAACGCCCTGACCCTGATCCCAGGCTCCTAAGGCGGCATCTAAGGCTTCCATTGCTTCGGCCTCACCATTGGTTGGAATACTTCCCAATATAGTCTGTTGATATGCTGATGAAGAAGAAATTGTTGAAATTACCTCACTTGTTGGGCCGTCCCAATCTCTTAATTCGCCATTTACCAAATAGTGTCGTTGGTGAATTTGGTGCTCAATTTGAAACTCTTGCGGAATTGGATTTACTTCTGACATAGCACGGGTTTAAACATTCAGTTTAATTTTGTTTAATTATTTATAAAAATACTTAAACAAATTGATTTAATATCAACTACTATCAATTTCGTACGATCAAATAAGATACTGAAACAGATCAGGTTTGTCATTCAAATAATCTCCAAAAAAGTTATTGGCTCTCATGCGTTCCATAAGTGGGGCCAGATCATCCGGAGATTTTAACTCAATGCCAACAACTGCCGGGGCATTTTCTTTACTCGATTTTTTTGAATATTCAAAATGCGTGATATCATCATCAGGGCCAAGAATCTCCGCTACAAACTGCTTGAGGGCACCCGGACGTTGTGGAAAACGAACAATGAAGTAGTGTTTTAGCCTCCCGTAGAGCAAGGCGCGTTCCTTGATCTCGGCAGTACGGGTAATATCGTTATTACTTCCGCTCACGATACAGACCACTTTCTTTCCTTTGATCTTTTCCTTGTAACTGCTTAGTGCTGCAATGGTCAAAGCACCGGCGGGTTCCACTACTATGGCATCTCTATTATAGAGGTCTAAAATGGTCTGGCACACTTTTCCTTCCGGAACGGTAAGCATTTCATGAAGATGGTCCTTGCAAATGTTAAAGGTGTACTGCCCTACTTTCTGCACGGCAGCGCCATCTATGAATTTATCGATTTTCTTTAGTTCTACTGGTTCACCCTCGGCAATAGCCGTTTTCATGGAAGGTGCACCCAGCGGTTCCACCCCGATAATTTTTGTGTTGGGACTCAAGGCATGAAAAGCACCAATAAGCCCCGAAGCCAATCCGCCGCCCCCTACGGCAACAAAAACATAGTCGATTGGGGCATCTGACTGTTCCAGGAGCTCTAATCCCACTGTTGCCTGCCCCTCAATGGTCTTAGGATCATCAAAAGGATGCACAAAGATCTTTTTCCCTTGTTTGCAAGCAAGCTTAGCCGCTTTGTACGAATCGTCGAAAGTATCGCCGTCCAAAACGACTTCTACCCATTCTCCGCCAAACATTTTTGTCTGGTCAATCTTTTGCCTTGAGGTTACTACCGGCATGTAAATTGTTCCTTTTACCTTGAGATGATTACAGGCAAAGGCTACTCCCTGGGCATGATTTCCCGCACTGGCGCACACCACACCTTTTTCAAGTTCTTCCTTGCTCAGCGAGTTAATTTTATTGAAGGCACCACGAATTTTGTAACTCCGCACCCTATGCAGATCCTCCCTTTTTAGTAACACGTTGGCACTAAATTCAAGAGAATAGCGAATGCTTTGTTGCAAAGGTGTCTCCCGGGCCACCTTCCGTATAGTCCTGGCAGCCCGATAGATATCAGCTATTTGAGGAAAATATGTGATTGCCGTTTCTTCCATACTTCTTTGCCCGTCATCGATAGTCCTTCTAGTTTAAGCAATAGGTTTCATGGCCGTCATTGACGCCCGTAACCTTGCCCCTACAATCTCTACAGGATGTTCCCGAATACTTTTGTTGACCGCTATTAAACGGCGATTGTCTACACCATTGTCCGCCTCTTTTGCGTATGCATCACCAATAACATCGGTGTTAATCTGGGTCATAAAATCGGACAATAAAGGTTTGCAGGCATGATCAAAGAGATAACAACCGTACTCCGCCGTATCGGAAATAACCCGATTCATTTCGAATAACTTTTTCCGTGCAATGGTATTCGCAATCAACGGGGTTTCATGAAGCGATTCATAATACGCTGATTCTGCTATGATCCCGGATTCTGTCATGGTCTCAAAGGCCAATTCCACCCCTGCCTTTACAAAGGCCACTAGCAATACCCCGTGGTCATAGTATTGTTGTTCCGGGATCTCTTCATTTGCTGCAGGTGTTTTTTCAAAAGCAGTCTCCCCGGTGGCAGCTCTCCAGTTCAATAAATTTTTGTCATTGTTGGCCCAATCCTCCATCATAGTCTTTGAAAAATGTCCGCTCATAATATCATCCATATGTTTTTCAAACAAAGGACGCATGATCTGCTTCATTTCCTCGGCTAAATCAAAGGCCTTTATTTTAGCAGGGTTGGATAGCCGATCCATCATGTTGGTTATTCCCCCCTGTTTTAAACCTTCTGTAATGGTTTCCCAGCCATATTGTACAAGACGTGATGCGTATTCCGGGGCAATTCCCTTTTCAACCATTTTATCGAAGCTCAAAATAGAACCAGTTTGCAACAATCCGCACAGAATGGTCTGTTCACCCATTAGGTCCGATTTCACCTCAGCTACGAAAGACGATTCCAATACTCCTGCCTTATGGCCCCCGGTAGCTGCTGCATACGCCTTGGCCTGCGCCAATCCTTTTCCCTCCGGATCATTTTCGGGATGTACTGCAATTAATGTGGGTACTCCAAATCCTCTTTTGTACTCCTCACGCACTTCAGATCCCGGACTTTTAGGCGCTACCATGATTACTGTGATATCTTTACGGATCTGCATACCTTCCTCAACGATATTGAAGCCATGGGAATATGATAAGGTTGCCCCGTTTTTCATTAATGGCATTACCGCCCCCACAACATTGGTATGTTGCTTGTCCGGAGTAAGGTTAATCACCAGGTCAGCAGTCGGTATTACTTCTTCATAGGTTCCTGCGTTAAAATTATTCTCAGTAGCGTTTTTATAGGACTGCCGTTTTTCATTGATCGCAGCCGCTCTGAGCGCATAGGAAACGTCTAATCCGGAATCCCGCATATTCAATCCCTGGTTAAGCCCCTGAGCACCACAACCTACAATCACGATTTTCTTTCCCTTTAAGGCCGTAACACCATCCGAAAACTCATGCGGGTCCATAAACCTGCATTTGCCCAATTGCTTTAACTGGTCCCGAAGTGATAGTGTATTGAAGTAGTTTGCCATTTTTAATATCTTATTTTGGTTTTAGTTATTGTTTAATTTGAATTCTTCTAACATCCCGGTAATCGGCATCTCTGCCTTGGTAACTGCAATCCGGCCGGAACGCACGAATTGCATGATACCGAAAGGTTCCAGTCTATCGTGCATTTCATCAATTTCGTGACGCCTCCCGGTTTTAGCCAATACAAAGAACTCCCTATGAACGGTTACAATTTTTGAATTGCTCTCCTTAATGGCATTTTGAATTTGGGGTTCATCAAAAAGGAGGGCCGATTTAATTTTAAACAGTGCGGATTCCTGGTAGACGGTTTCATCATCCCGGTGATAAAAGGCCTTGATCACCTCTACCTGCTTTTCTATTTGTTGTACTATTTTTCGCGTCCAATCTTCCGTAGTGAAAACCACTACGGTAAATTTAGATACGTGTTCAATTTCGGATTTTGAAACATTCAGGCTTTCAATATTAATGTGCCGTTTCAAAAATATTCCGGATATCCGGTTTAACAACCCAACATTATTTTCAGCATATGCCGAAATAGTAAACCATTGTTTTTCCATGCGTCTATTTTTTTACCGCAATTACCACTCCGGTTGCCCAATCTAATTGGACCACCTCCATATGTTGCTGACTATCGAGAACTTCTAATAAGTTTTTTACCTTTTCTTCATGTCCCTCCGGCCAATTGGGTTGCTTTCGCATATCATCTACCACGTAGAACCCCCCTTGCTTTAGCTGTCGCAATAAGGTATCCAGATGAGTGTACTTCCCCACCCAGGTATCCGCGAAAACCAGATCAAATTGCTCTCCCTCATAATTCGCCAACCACTCCTCCGCATCTTCACAGCGGATATTGACCCTTGAGTCTACCCCGAAGTAACGTTGTGCTATGGCCGTCAACTCAGGGTTGTTGTCTACCGATGTTATGGTCGCTTCACTGTTCATACCATCCACCATCCAGGCCAAAGCCAGCCCGCTTCCGGTACCCATTTCCAAAAAGTTGCCCTTGGGTTTGGAGGCAATCAATACTCTTAACAATGCCCCCACGGTCATATCGGACGACATCCCAAATCCAATTTCTTTTGACTCCTCAAGGATGGCATCATACCCAAGCGGCTTCTCCAAAGTGTCGTATGCTCCAATCATAATTACTTTAACCGAATATCAGATACCGAAGCTCCGGAAGGAATCATGGGAAATACATTGTCCTCCTTCTCCACAACTACTTCCAGGAAATACGGCCCGTTAAATTCCATCATTTCTACTACCGCAGCTTTTAACCCCTTACGTTCCGTTACTCTATTGGCTTTAATGTGATAGCCCTCTGCTATTTTCACAAAGTCAGGGTTCGTCATCACAGTAGAAGCATATCTACTTTCAAAAAAGAGTTCTTGCCATTGGCGTACCATTCCCAAATGGTCATTGTTCAAGACTACTATTTTTACCCCAAGATTATGCTGAAATATTACGCCCAACTCCTGGATGGTCATTTGATATCCACCATCTCCTATTATAGCAACTACTTCTCGCTCCGGAGCTCCCATTTTTGCACCTATGGCTGCAGGTAACGCAAAACCCATAGTTCCCAGGCCACCAGAGGTAATATTACTTTTCGTCTGCTTAAACTTGGCATAGCGACAGGCAATCATTTGGTGTTGACCCACATCGGTTACAATCACCGCTTTATGTCCAGAAGCCAAATTGATTTCCTCGATCACTTCTCCCATGGTCAAGCCGGGTTTTTCAGGTTTCAAATCCCGGTGAATTACCGCCGCATATTCTTCTTCATATTTTTTGTCAAATTCAGCGTGCCATTCCTGATGACTGTTTTGATTTAGGAGCGGCAATAACAACCCCATGGTTTCTTTGCAATTCCCCATAAGCGTAACCTCCGGTTTTACATTTTTTCCTACCTCCGCAGGGTCAATTTCAAAGTGAATTACCTTGGCTTGTTTGGCATAGGTATCCAATTTCCCGGTGACCCGATCATCAAAACGCATTCCGATAGCGAGTAGCACATCACATTCATTCGTTAACACATTAGGCCCATAATTTCCATGCATCCCCACCATACCTACGTTTAAGGGATGGTCCGTGTCCATAGCGGAAAGGCCCATTATAGTCCAGGCAGCGGGGATTCCGGTTTTCTCGACCAATGCCTTAAGTTCTGCTTCGGCCTGGCCCAAAATAACGCCCTGCCCATACACAATGTAAGGTCGCTTTGCCTGATTGATTAAGGTCGCGGCCTGCTGCAAGGCCTCCGGATCCGGTTTTGGAACAGGTTTGTAACTCCGTACCCCTGTGCATTTTTCATACACAAAATCCAATTCATCAAACTGAGCGTTTTTTGTAATGTCAATAAGCACCGGACCAGGCCGCCCGGATTTCGCAATGTAAAACGCTTTAGCAATGATCTCAGGAATTTCAGCCGCTTTGGTAATTTGATAGTTCCATTTTGTAACTGGGGTAGAAATACCCACAATATCAGTTTCCTGGAAGGCATCAGAACCCAGAAGATGCCTTGGCACCTGACCTGTTATGCAGACAATAGGCGTTGAGTCTATTTGGGCATCGGCAAGACCTGTCACCAAATTGGTGGCTCCCGGACCGGAAGTAGCCATAGCCACGCCCACTCTACCGCTCACCCTGGCATACCCCTGTGCAGCATGGGTAGCACCTTGTTCATGACGGGTTAGCACATGGGTTAACCTGTCCTGGAACTTGTATAGTTCATCGTATACGGGCATAATTGCACCACCGGGGTAACCATAGATCAAATCGACTCCCTCTGCCAACAAACAGTGAATAATTGCTTCCGCACCGGACATCCGAATTGCTTTTTTAGCCTTTTCTGCCTGCTGTACTGCTTTTACTGTTTCCATACGCCTATTTTTACAATTGATCCGTGACACAGCCTTCTGAAGCTGATGCCACCGTTTTTGCATATTTATATAAACTTCCCTTAGTAACCTTTAGGGCGGGTTGTTGCCATTTTAATTTTCGTTCCTGTAACGCTTCTTCAGATAAGGCTACCGAAATGGTATTTTCTTTGGCATCAATGGTGATCCTATCCCCATCCTGAACCAGAGCAATAGTTCCTCCTTCTTGTGCTTCCGGGGTAATATGACCGACAACAAAACCATGTGTACCCCCCGAAAAACGTCCATCGGTAATCAAAGCTACCTCTTTACCAAGGCCAGCTCCCATAATTGCTGCAGTAGGTTTTAACATTTCCGGCATTCCCGGTCCCCCTTTTGGTCCTTCGTAGCGGATCACCACTACATCTCCTTTTTGTACCAGTCCTTTTTTTATCCCATCATTCGCGGCAAACTCCCCATCAAACACTTTAGCAGGCCCCGAAAAATGTAATCCTTCTTTCCCGGTTATTTTTGCCACGGCCCCTTCAGAAGCCAGGTTGCCAAAAAGGATACGAATATGGCCTGTCGCTTTTATTGGATTGTCCAGTTGATGTACCACCTGCTGCCCTTCAGTAAGACCGGGAACTTCGGCCAGGTTCTCCGCCACTGTTTTACCTGTCACTGTCAGGCAATCGCCGTGAAGCATTCCCTTTTCCAACATGAACTTCAGTACAGCAGGAATACCCCCTACCCGATGCACATCTTCCATTAAGAACTTTCCGCTGGGCTTTAAATCGGCCAAAAAAGGTGTGGTATCGCTGATGCGTTGAAAATCTTCAAGTGTCAGGTTAATATCTGCAGCTTTTGCAATAGCCAAAAAGTGGAGGACTGCGTTGGTTGAGCCTCCCAATACGGTTATCAATCGCAAAGCATTTTCAAGGGATTTTTTGGTGATGATATCCAGGGGCTTAATATCCTTTTCCAAAAGATATCGCAACGCTTTTCCCGAAGCGATACAGTCTTCCTTTTTTTCGCTTCCCGTAGCGGGGTTTGAAGAATTATACGGCATTGCCATGCCCAGGGCTTCAATAGCAGAAGCCATGGTATTCGCGGTATACATTCCGCCACAAGCACCAGCCCCCGGACAAGCGTTCTGGATCACCGCTTTGTACTCGGCCTCATTAATAGTACCGGCTACTTTTTCCCCCCAGGCCTCGAAAGCGCTTACAACATCCAATTTTTTATCATTGAGACAACCGGAAGCAATGGTTCCCCCATATACCAATACCGAGGGCCTGTTGAGTCGGATCATAGCCATTAATGCCCCTGGCATATTCTTATCACATCCCACCACGGTGACCAGACCATCGTAGTTCATGGCCTGCACTACCGTTTCCATGGAATCCGCAATGATATCGCGGGACGGAAGCGAGTATCGCATACCATAGGTACCCATAGAGATTCCGTCACTCACACCAATGGTATTGAAAATAAGCCCCACCAGATCGCTGGACTGGATGCCCTCTTTAACGTAGCCCGAAAGTTCATTCAGGTGCATATTACAAGGGTTTCCCTCATAACCCGTGCTTCCTATCCCTATCAGTGGCTTTTTTAAATCTTCTTCACTTAACCCAATAGCGTGCAACATCGCCTGGGCGGCAGGTTGCGTAGGATCCTGGGTCACGTTTTTACTGTATTTATTCAATTCCATTGAAAAAATTCCCTTTGTGAGCTGGTATCTTCGATTTTCTTTAGTTTTCAAAGATAAATCATTCCAATACCCTAGGTTTTTAACACTTTATCCCCATTTAAATCCATTGTGGCAAAAAAATAAGTAACCCCCTGTATGTAAAATAGTTATATCTGTTTTTTATCCAATACCCAATTAAATTAGCAGGAATAAAAAGCCGTAACTACTATCTTTGCCGACTATGGAAAAAACTGTTTCCCAAGCGATCGCCTATAGAAGATCTGTGCGGGTTTTTAAGGAGGAGCCTATCCCTACCGAAAAAGTGGAGGAATGCATTCGAAATGCTACCCTGGCTGCAACCAGTAGCAATCTCCAGTTATGGGAATTCTATCATATTACCGACAAAACCATTTTGGAAGGGATGGTAGCAGCATGTTTTGGACAAAATGCAGCTAAATATGCCCAACAAATGGTAGTTGTGGTAACTCGAAAGGATCTTTGGCGACAACGCGCCCAGGCAAATCTTTCCTTTTTGAAGGAAAGTTTTAAAAACAAAGCACCGCAAGACTACGACAAACGCGAAAAGATGGCGCTAAATTATTATCAGAAACTGATCCCAACCGTGTATTTTGATGTTCTTGGTGTATTGGGATGGATCAAATATCTTTTTTTTCAGTTTGTGGGCATATTCCGGCCTATTTATCGCCAGGTCCGACATTCTGATCTGAGGGTTGTAGCCCATAAAAGTGCCGGATTAGCAGCCCAGAATTTTATGATCAGTATGGCGGCCATAGGATACGACACTTGCCCGATGGAAGGCAGTGATACCCTAAGGGTGAAAAAATTGCTGACGTTGCCCCGAGGTGCTGAAATAAATATGGTGATTGCCTGTGGCATACGGGAAGAAAAAGGAGTTTACGGCCCAAGGTTCCGTATCCCTTTTGAAGCAGTATATCACAAGGTTTAGCGTTGTTTAAATCTAACGGCATCTCCCGATTTTTTCTGTGCTAAAACGGCAATAGCCCGGTCCGATAGTTGCAATAGCCTGGGATATCCACCCGTTGTTTGCCCATCCTTCATCAAAACTATTAACTGTCCGTCCGGGGTCATTTGCACCGTTCCCGGCAACACTGCCGAAGTAAGCATACTATACGAGTGCTCCCCTATTTTTTCCTCCAACTGGTAGGCCATTCTGTTGTTCTCCTTTGCGACCGTGAACTCCAGTTCAAATAACTTCTTCTTTTGTGCCGGGCTTAGTATATCAATCTCAGGGCCGGAGGTTACTTCAATATCCCTGCTTTCCAGGTAGTGTTCTGTTTTTATTTGAGAGATCTTAGGTTCGAACTGCTGCACAGGGTGGTAATATATTTCTTGCCCTTCTACGATGTTTTTTTGTTTGGTCAACGGAACATACTGCGAAACGCTGTCTAAAACCATTTCGGACTGGAAACCTCCTTTAATCCCCAGATAGGACCGAAACCCTTTGGTCAACCTTCCAAAAGACAAGGTATCCCCTTCCACCACTTTATACACCTGGTAGTTTTGAATGGGCATATCGTTTAAACCGGGGGAAAGGTCCGCCCCGGCAAGGCAGAAATAACTTTCAGCTTCGAACATTACTTGAGGTCCTGTCATGGTAATTTCCAAAACGGCTGCGTTAGGTGCATTCTCTAATAACGCATTCACATG
>JANQHL010000272.1 GCA_028277085.1 Flavobacteriaceae bacterium | reverse complement strand
AGAAAAGCTCGTGAATTTTCTTACTGCAACTATCCGTTCGGATTTAGCACGGTATCTATTCGCTCCAGGGCGTCCTGCAAGTGGTAACGACTCATGGTGTCAGCTACCCGGGATAAGCCATTGGTAATGTCCCGTTTTAGGTTTTTTAATTCAGCACGAGCCACACTGCGAATATCGGATTGACTGGTGTTTACCACGGTAGACTTTCGGTACCCTCCAAAATCGGACAGCTTTTTTTGATTTTCGGCGGTCATGAGGTATTCCAATCGATCAATATGGGCTTTTTGCAGATTTCTTCTATAGGTATCTATCGTTTTTCCATTGCGTGTCTCGGACCATAATCCCCTTCGCATATCCCGCATCATTTCCAATACACTGTACGCCTCTTTTCCATTGATCGTTTCGTTTTCGATAAGCCGTGCCATTTTTCCCAGATGTAGGATATTGTTCAGCGTTCGCACTTGCAGGGCACGGATCCGTTCCACAGAACCTGAGTATTCCACCTTGTTGAAGATCTCAGGGTCAATCAGCCATTCCGGTGTTTCAAAAAGTTGTTGCTGGATGAATTCCATGCAGTTTTCCTGATGCGCCTTATCCACATGGATGTACACCGCTCCTTCCTGATCAGCCGTTTTATAGTATTCATAGACACCTCCAATATTGTTGGAAACATGACCCATATAGCGTCTGAACTGCGCCACGACCTGACCGTACATGGTTTTCAGGTCTTCGTAATTCTTTCCAGCTTCCGTGGTCCAATCCATCAAATTAGGAACAATGCGTTTTAAATTGGCAATGCCATAGGTGCTCGCTTTTATGGCATCGTCACCCACATCTTCGGTTTGAGAATTGGGATCATGGATATCCCCTACCTGCTGGTGTCCGAAGCGGTACATCGGGTCATCGGCGTGTTCCATAATCCACTGGTTTAATATGGGTTTTTCATCTTCGGCGGAGGTATCCAAGATCGGGCGGTATCCCCATCGAATGGAATGCTTGTCATATACCCCGATATCGGGCATTAGGGCCACGCCCTCATCTCCGGGCTGCGCCACGTAATTAAATCGGGCGTAGTCCATAATGGAAGGTGCCGTACCGTATTTTTGGGTGAAGGAGGCAGAACGCAGGGAATCTACAGGATAAGCAACGCTGCTACCCATATTGTGCGGTAATCCAAGGGTGTGTCCTACTTCATGGGCAGCTACAAATCGGATCAATCTTCCCATTACCTCATTTTTAAACTCCGTGGTACGCGCCTCTGAATTAATGGCAGCGGTCTGTACAAAGAACCAATTGCGCAACAAGGTCATAACATTATGGTACCAGTTAATATCAGATTCCAGGATTTCCCCACTTCTTGGATCACTCACATGAGGGCCATTGGCATTCGGGATGGGTGAGGCCAAATACCGTACTACGGAATACCGAACATCTTCGGGAGACCATTCCGGGTCTTCTTCCGGTGAAGGAGGGTCTTTTGCCAGGATCGCATTTTTAAAACCAGCTGCCTCAAAAGCCACCTGCCAATCTTCAATACCTTGTTTTATATAAGGGCGCCATTTTTCCGGAGTTGCGCGATCGACATAGTAAACGATGGGCTTTTTGGGTTCAACCAGTTCTCCTGCCTCAAACTTTTCGATATCCGTGTCTTTCACTTCCAGCCGCCAGCGGTCCAGGTAACGCACCGTTTTACTCTTGTGAGCTTCCAGGCCATAATCCACCTGTCCCCGGGCAAACCATCCCACGCGTTCATCAAAATAGCGGCGTTTCATCGGTTCTTTGGGTAATAAAATCATCGAATTGTTGATCTCAATGGAGATCGAACCCATACTCTGATTACTTGGCGGTTCTTTGGCGGCATAGGTCTTCACATGACGCGCTTCTACATTCAGCGGATAGCTTTTAATGGTTTCGATATAACTGCGATTTGCATCCAGGCGGCTCACCTTGTACTGTTTTCGGAAACGCTCAGGCATTCCTATGGCATTCACATCTTTTGTAAAAAGATCGTCGACTTCGATCACGGTAGAAGGATTGAGGGAATCTTTTGTATTCAATGCCTTTACATCAAAGGCAAAAAGCACAGGCTCAAAATTGGAATTGACCACCGCCTCGTGAATAGGGAGCGAATCAGCCGCATAATTCCCATAGGAAACTACGCGAAGCAGTACTTTTTTGGGTTTCTTTTCCCATCGTAACACCTGAGTATTGATTTTTCCACCCCCAAAACCGATACCTGTTGCCGTTTTCGAAATACGACTTACCATGAGCATCTCCCGGTTGAATAAGGAATCCGGGATCTCATAGTAGTGTTTGTCGTCGACCTGATGGACCGTGAACAACCCGGCATCGGTTACAGCATCTTTGGTAATTACCTTATTATAAGGTTGAATACTCCCTTCTTTCGGCTTTTCCGGGGCTTTTGTTTCTGTTTTCTTTTTCTTCTTTTTAAATAGTTGGGCATTTGTAGTTTGAAAAGTGCCCAGGCAGAGTATCGCAATGAGTATCCCGGGGAAGATTTTTCGCATCATTTTAGTCAATTTGAATTTGGTCTAATCGCCCAAAGAACCAAAAAATTAGAAAAGAAAAGTGTTAAAATAGTATTAATAGGAGTTTTTTCCCCGACGTATCTTACCCTTCGGGAGTACTGCATTTTACTAGTAGTCCGGCTCAAAACGCCCGGTATGCTTGACGTCAGAGAATATTGAAGTTTTGTTAAAATAGAACACCTAACTGTAACATTTGGAAATTTGCCCAGTCTTATAAGCATATAACATCAATCATCAAATCAATCGAAAAATGAACAAGTTATTATTACTTTATGGGTGTCTTTTTATGAGTAGTGCACCTGTAGCAGAGGAACAAAAAAGTACGGTTATCGTACCCCAGGTACAAACCCTTGAAACAACTGACCGTAGCTTTGAGAACAATTTTACGGCGCTTTCTATAGCAGCCGACGTAGTTGAGGAAGCTTCGTTTTATGGTATTTCTGTAAATGAAAGCACGCCTTATGAGTTGGACTTAAATGAAATAGCGTTCATAGAGGAAGAAACAGCGGTAGATTTAGGTTTTGATACCGCCGATTATCTTCCTGAAGGATTTAACCCTTATGAAAGCTTTTTCGATTTGAATTCCATTATATATATTGAAAATGAATCTGAATTTGACCTTGGTTTTGATACCACCGAGTATCTGCCAGAAGGATTTGATCCGTATGAGGGCGAATTTGATATCAATTCCATCAATTATATAGCGGAAGAGGAAGAAGTAGACTTAGGTTTTGATACTGCAGATTATCTGCCTGCCGACTTTAATCCTTACGAAATGTATTTTAATGTAACAGCATTGGAGTACTTGGAGTTGGATGAATTAAATTGGGAATTAGGTTTTGACACCGCAGCGTATTTGCCTGCCGATTTTGATGCCTATTCTGAAGTGTTAGCAGTGAGCGCCATCAACTACGTAAAGTATGATGAAATTGATTTGGGTTTTGATACCGCAACGTATCTCCCAAAAGACTTTGACCCCTATACGCGGTCAAACTAGGTAGGATGTTTTCATTTTATCAAATTTTTGAGTTAGTTAGTCAGGAATCCCGGCATTTAGCCGGGATTTTTGTTTTAGGAAGATCCTTCAGCTTAGAAAGAGGGGTTTAACGAAAAAATAACAAAAAAATCGATAAAGTGTAGTTGTTAAAATTCTTGTCAAAAACCTGCGAAGTTGGCAAAAAACAGCACCTGGTACTACAGCCTTCACAATGTTAAAATCGTTCTGTTGACAATACTTTTTTGACAGGAATTTCTGCCATGTTAACAAAAATCAAAAGCATACTAAACCTGAATTTTAACAGTTTTATCTTTGTCTTAAAATTAGAAAAATGACAGCTATGACATATAAAAAATACTTATCTGTTGCGTTTATCGCAGCCCTGTTTTTGCCCTTGTTAAGTGCGAAAACTGTGGAGGTTACTAAAGAAGAGTTGGATTTATCATCGGTGGTTTTCATCGAGTCCGAAAAGGAAGATGAGCTTGGTTTTGATACCACAGAATATCTTCCGGAAGACTTCAACCCTTACACGGAAGAAGTCGCTATAGAATCTATAAACTTTATCGAAGACGATACCGTGGAGTTAGGTTTTGATACTTCGGAATACCTTCCGGAAAATTTTAACCCATACAAAAGGTAGTTTCTTCATCTTAATTATTTGAGTTAGTTAGTTGGGCCCCGGTAATCGCCGGGGTATTTTTTTTAGAAAAGTATCGGGAGCACAAATTGAAAGACCAGGATAAGCAGGGCTACTGCGATGAGGTTCAAAAAAATACCTGCTCTGGCCATTTGTGGCACCTTGACATACCCGCTGGCAAATACAATCGCGTTAGGTGGCGTGGCCATGGGAAGCATAAAAGCGCAACTACTTGCAATGGTCACAGGTATTAAGAGATAGAGCATAGGAATTCCCAGACCTATCGCTATCCCCGCCACAACGGGAGCCAAAACTGCTACCAATGCCACGTTGCTCATTAGCTCCGTCATAAAAAGCATCAGTAGAATAAGCAATGAAGCCGTTAGTACGATACTGATGTCGCTTTGAGCAATACTATTGGCTACCAGGTCTACAATTCCACTTACGGACATGCCCTTAGCGAGCGCCAAACCCCCACCGAAAAGAATAAGAATCCCCCAGGCTAGTTTTGAGGTATCCCGCCACTGTATAATAAAATCCCCCTTTTTCAAATTATACGGGATGCCGAAAAGCGCAATGGCCGCAAATATGCTGATCATCGTATCAGAGAGCCCCAGTTTGGGAAAGATGGAGTTGATCAGTGTTCGAAAGACCCAGAGGAAAACCGTTACGCCAAAAATTAGCAACACCATCTTCTCTTTTCCGGATGTGGGACCTAGTTGTTGCAATTCCGTTTGAATTACATCTCTGGAGGCCGTAAACTGTAAGCCTTTATTTGGGAACATCCATTTTACCAGTACCAGGTAGATGATACCGATCATGATGATGGAAAATGGAAGTCCAAGTGTCATCCACTTTAGAAATGAAATCTGAATGTTGTATTCGTTTTCCAAAAGACCGATCAATACAGAATTGGGCGGGGTGCCTATTACCGTCGCAATTCCCCCTGCATTTGCAGAAAAGGCAATGCCTAACATCACACTGAGCGCAAAATTCTGGTCTTTTTTAGTGAACCCGTCTTCATCACTGATCAGCAGGTTGATTACTGAAAGTGCTATGGGGAGCATCACCACGGTGCTCGCCGTATTACTGATCCACATGCTCAATGCGGCAGTGGCAATCATAAATCCAAGGACCACTTTGTTGGGCGTGGTTCCGGTTAATCGGATGATATTCAACGCTATCCGTTTGTGAAGATTCACCTTCTCCAGTGCCAACGCCATTACAAAACCACCAAAGAATAAAAAAACGATAGGACTGCCGTAATTGGCACCGACTTCTGCAATTGGCAATATTTTCAATAAAGGGAAGAGTAGTAGGGGTAGTAGTGCGGTTACCGAAATGGAAACCGCCTCGGTAATCCACCAGAACAACATCCAAAGGGCAACGGCAATAACGGCATCTCCCTTTTGTGACACTATCTCAAAGGGCAGATTACTGAAAATCAGAAAGACAATAGGGCCAAGAACCAGGCCAAGCCTTTTACTTATCTCCATCGTACGCCTTCAATTTGCGATCAAAAAAATCGGCAGTCGCTTCAAACGCCGCCTGCCAGTTTTTATGCAAGAGGAATCCATGTACTTCATCAGGAAACACTAGCTGCTCAAAATACACCCCTAACTCCTTAAGTCTTTGCGCCTTTACGACGGTTTCATTAAAAGGGACATTGCGATCATCATCACCATGGATCAATAGTACGGGGGATTTCCAGCCATTCATGAAGGCCGCAGGGGAAGAATCGTAGGCCAATTTGGAAAATTCGGTCTCCTCCAGGGGATTGTAAGCTGGGATGAACCCTTTGATCACGGCATTCCAATCGTATACGCCATGGATATCCACACCGGCTTTGAAAATATTTGAATTCCTTGATAGTCCCAAAGCGGTGAGATAGCCCCCGTAGGATCCTCCCCACAATCCAATACGTTGGGCATCTACCTTGGGGTGGTCCTGGAGGAATTTTGCTGCCGCTAAAACATCTTTATACTCACTGGCCCCTCCGGCACCATACTCCAGGGCTTCCCGAAATAGCATGCCATAGCCAATACCACTTCTATAGTTCACACTTAGCACTGCATATCCCTGAGAAGCGAGGTATTGGTTCATGGCATACATATGGTGGTAGTATCCCCGGTGATGAAATCCTAATAACATCTGCCTTCGGGACCCGCCGTGAAAAAACAATATCCCCGGCACCTTTTTATTTTCTGCGAGATTTTTAGGAAGAAATAGTTGCCCATGTATCGTAATCCCGTCGGAAGCAGCAAAGATCACTTGTTCCGGGGGAACTAATTTTTCTGAAGGATAGTCAGGTTCTGAAGTAATGGAAATCCTTTCATTTTCAGCTATCCGGAAGACATCTGCTGGGATGGTTGCGGAAGAACCGAGGCAAAAAAGGTTGCCGGCACCATCAATAACCGGGGCCCATTCGATACTATTT
>JANQHL010000220.1 GCA_028277085.1 Flavobacteriaceae bacterium | reverse complement strand
GGAAAAGGTATTCCGCGGTAAACTTGTTGGGAAAGTTCTCCACATCATCATAGGCTTTTGATTTTCGTTGCACCATCTCCTTATCCCAAGCGTCCAGTTCTTCAAGCAATGCCTTACCCTCCTTTTTCAAAGCTTCGTCTTTCACTTTTTCCAAGACGGCCTTTAACTGCTGTTGGGCTTTAAAAAGTTGGTTTACCATAGTATGCATTTCGGTGAGCTTGTTTTCCGTCTCCTCCATAAAAGCATCGTAGGCTTCATATTGCCCGGGCTGCGTTTCAAAGGTAGGAACTTCCCGGATACTGCCTTTGGTTTCTGTTACTTTCCCTTCAACCGTCAAACGAAGGGTATATTCTCCTGGAATCGCCCTGTGCCCCCTGTAACTTGCCTCAATATAGGTGTCCGCTACCCCGGGCATAATAGCATGGCCCATATTCCAAACAAAACGGTTTAAGCCTTCCTTTTTATCCAAAGTAGGCGCAGGAGGTGGTCCCCCGTCATAGCGCTTATACGACTTGTCTTTTTCTGAGGTAAACCGATTGACCACTTTTCCTTTAGCATCCAATACCTCAAGTTGTATGGCCACAGAATCTGCGAGTTTGGGGAGTTCATAATACAACACCATCCCGTTGGCAGGGTTAACACCAGTGAACGCCTGCCCCCCTTTAAAACTCGCCGAATTCCGATTCAAAGCGCTTCCCCAAAATCCGTTATAGGCGGGTTCCGGTTGGTAGATAAAAGTCGCTTTCTTCGCCTTTTGATATTGTCCCAAAACACCCAGATCATCCAATATCCAGAACGACCGCCCGGAAGTAGCTACGATCAAGTCGCCTTGATGTACCATTAGGTCCAAAACAGGGGTCCTGGGCAGATTCAACTGCAGGGGTTCCCATTGTTGCCCATCGTTCCACGAAATGTACATCCCTTTTTCAGTGCCGGCATACAACAACCCTTTTCGATTTTTATCTTCCCGAACTACCCGGGTAAATGCGCCATTGGGTATTCCCGAAGTGATGTTTGTCCAGCTCTGCCCGTAATTGGTGGACTTGTATAGCGCCGGGGTATAGTCGTTAAACTTATATCGTGTTGTCGCAATATACACCGTGGCGGGATCGTGGGGAGAAACATCAATTGCATTGATCAGACACTCCTCCAGTCCTTTGGGGGTTACATTTTCCCAGCTTTCCCCGCCATTTTTGGTGATATGGACCAATCCATCATCACTTCCCGTGTAAAAGACGCCTTTTTCGTGAGGGGATTCGATCATGTACGCAATCGTCCCGTAGTTTTCTGCCCCCACAGCTTCGTTGGTGTACGGGCCACCCCCTTTGCCTTGCTTGTCATCCTGATTCCGGGTAAGGTCGGGAGAGATCTCTTCCCAGGTCACCCCATTGTCTCTCGTTCTGAGCACCAGTTGTGCACAATGGTAAAACGTTCCCGGCTCATGCTGGGACCAAAGAATTGGGGCATTCCAGTTATAGAGATATTTCATATCACGTGCCTCCCGCCCTAAATACTGAATCGGAGCGGCCATTACTTTTGTAGAGGCCTTGGAATAGGTATCCAATAGATTTATAGTCCCTAGATAGCTCCCGCCCATCACATACCTTGGGTTGTCAGGATCGAAGGCCAAAAAGGCACTTTCCCCGCCTGCGGAGTAGCTCCAGTCTTCCCGGCTAATATTTCGTCTGCCCATAGAAAGGCTGGCTATTTTGACCGAAGTATTATCCTGTTGCCCACCATAAATGTTGTAGGGAAAGAGATTATCCGCATTGATCCGGTAGAACTGAGCAGTAGGCATAATGTCCTGGGTAGACCAGGTTTTCGCATGATTAAAACTAATGGCCGCTCCACCATCATTGGCGATCACCATATTGTTTGAGTTATCCGGATTTATCCATAGATCATGATAATCCCCATGGGTGCCGGATAGCACCTCCCAGGTCCTGCCCCCATCGATGGAGCGTAAGGCCGGGGCACTCAGCACATAAACCTCATTTTCGTTGTTGGGGTCAGCAAATACTTCTATATAGTACCAGGCACGTTGGGTTAAGCGGTTATCTCCGCTTACCAACGACCAACTTTCTCCGCCGTTGGTAGATACGAACAATCCCCCCTTATCAGCATCCGAATCGCTCTCCATTAACAAGTATACCCTGGCCGGGTTAGCCGGGCTGGCGGCAATGGCCATTTTACCTTTTTCTTTTGGAAGTCCTTTTTCAATCTTTTTCCAGGTGGTTCCGCCATCCACCGACTTGTAAACACCACTCCCTTCTCCTCCGCTGATTACCTTGTGCGGTTTGCGCTGGTGGTGCCACATGGTGGCATAGAGCGTTTCCGGAACACTGGCATCCATAGAAAGTTCGGAACAACCGGTAAGTTCGTTCACAAAAAGGATAGTAGCCCAGGTTTTCCCGCCATCTGTCGACTTATAAATACCGCGTTCTTTGTTGGGTCCGTAAAGTGCTCCCTGGGCAGCTACATAGACAATATCCGGGTTAGTGGGATGAATAACGATCCGGGCAATATGTTGTGTGGCTTCCAATCCCATCTTTTTCCAGGTCTTTCCAGCATCAATGGACTTATAGACTCCATCACCATAGGAGGTCATTACCCCGCGGGGCGCATGCTCTCCCATCCCAACATAAATGATATTGGGGTTAGAGGTCGAGACCGCAACCGCTCCAACAGATCCCATTTCAAAAAAACCATCGGAGATGTTATGCCAATGTTGTCCGGCATCACTGGTTTTCCATAAACCTCCCCCGGTTACCCCCATATAATAGGTCAGGGCATCCCCTACAACGCCGGTAGCACAGACCGAACGGCCCCCTCTAAATGGACCAATGTTTCTGTACTTGAGGGGTTTAAAATACTCTTCCGCAGTTTGCCCAAAAGCCACAATTCCCCCCAGAAGGAGCAATAACAATGCGCTGCTTATTTTTTTCATCTTAAGTGATAAATCGTTATTCTTCAATTGATAAATACTCCAACCCCAATGCGTTGAACCCCGCATTAAAGGCCTTCATCTCTTCATCGACCAGGGCATCAAATGCTGCCAGTTGCGTATTGATCTTTGTGGTCATCTCATTCTTAACCGCGATATCCTGCGCGGTGGGCGGAAAATCGTCCAGACTGACCAGGCTATTCAGATGCGCCAGCTTGTTAGTTAAGCGAATCGGAAAATTCAAGGGATCCTGGTTGCTCCTGTTTTTTGTTTGGTACAGGGCCTTTTCAATTTCGCCAAATCCTTCTTTCATGGTTTTGGCCTTTTCGACCAAGGCCTTGGTCGCTTCATTGTCCTTGTACTGTTTCATAAAGGCTTCCAGCTTGTCGTTGATCTTCCTGATCTTCTTAATGGATTGGTGTGCCTTATCCACCGTAGTGTTGATATCCGTGATAAAGTCGAATTGCTTTTGCATATCGGGTACGGAAACTTCCGCCCTGGGATCCGGAAGAATGGTAAAGTCCTGGGTCTCCGTTGCTCCGTTGACATTTAAGGCCACTTTGTAGGTTCCCGGAACTGCTTTCGCCCCGTTCAAATTGGCCCACCATAAGATCATGCCTTCTAACTTTTCGGCGCCCTTGCCCCGGGTATCCCAAACATGGGTATTTCCGCCCTTTTTTACGGTAAGCTTTTTCACTTCGACTCCGCTCAGTACAAGCTTTTTGTCCTTGGCATGATGGGTGCTGAAATTGGCCAAGGTATCCCCTTTCATATTCAAGTACGTCAATTGGATTGTGTCCTTTTCCGATGGGTCCTTCAGGTAAAAATGGGTCACTACGCCATTGGGATGGTTTTGGCCTTCCGTAAGGCTAGGCTCCTTAGCTGCCCAACCCTTAGTTCTGTAGGCCTCTTTAGGCGCAAATAACTTTGTACTCGCCGATTTCATCGCATCGTCCAATTGATGTAGTACAGTGAGATCGTCAATGACCCAAACACTACGACCTTGTGTGGCCACTACCAAGTTGTTTTCTTTTATCGTAAGGTCAGTAATAGGGACAATGGGCAAATTCAATTGAAATTCCTGCCAGCTTGCCCCATCATTAAAGGACACATACATGCCCGTTTCTGTCCCGGCATACAGTAATCCTTTTCGTTTGGGATCTTCCCGAAGTACTCTTGTAAAATGCTCATCGGCAATCCCATTGGTGATCTTCGTCCAGGTCTTGCCGTAGTCTGTAGTTTTGTACAGATACGGTGCAAAATCACCCAGTTTGTAACGCGTAGCCGCCACATAACAGGTGCCCTCGTCAAAGGCAGAGGGTTCAATACTGTTGATCATGCTCCACTCCGGAAGACCGGAAGGGGTAATGTTCTCCCAGGTTCCGCCCCCATCTCTGGTAATATGGATAAGGCCATCATCACTCCCTACCCACAATAGGCCTTCTGTTATCGGACTTTCCTGGGCCGCAAATAGGGTGCAATAGTATTCCACTCCGGTGTTGTCCTGTGTAATCGGGCCCCCACTACTGACCAGTTTGTCCTTATCGTTTCGTGTCAGATCATCGCTTAACAATTCCCAACTTTGCCCTTCATTGGTACTGAGGTGTACATGGTTGCTAAAGGTGTACAACTTTTTGGGATCGTGTTTGCTAAAGATGATCGGAAAGTTCCATTGGAAACGATATTTCATCCCTTCGGCACCATAGCCCATGGGATTATCCGGCCAAACATTGATCCCCCGAACCGTTTTGTTTTTATGGTTCACCCGGGTCAAGAACCCCCCATAACTGCCCCCGTAGACGATGTCATTATCGGTAGGGTCTACAGCAATATGGGCGCTTTCTCCCCCCGCTGTCGGCTCCCAGTCGTCCTCATCGATACTGCTGCCATCGGAGCGGTGGCGGATCCGGATGGTGGAATTGTCCTGCTGCGCCACATAGATCCTGTACGGAAATGCATTATCTGTAGTTACCCTATAAAATTGTGCGGTAGGTTGGTTGTAATAGGTACTCCAGGTCTCCCCGCCATCGTAGCTTACCTGTGCCCCACCATCATCGCCAATGATCATCCGCTGACTATTCTCCGGGGCAATCCAAAGGTCATGGTGATCCCCGTGCGGTGCATTGAAGGTGGTAAAGGTTTTTCCGCCATCAGTGGATTTATGGTAGCGGACATTCATTACATATACCACATCCTCATCTTCCGTATCCGCATAGACACGGGTATAATACCAGGCCCGTTGCCGGAGTTTACGTTCACTATTGACCTGTGTCCAGGTTTTCCCGCCGTTATCGGAACGGTACAGGCCCCCTTTCTCCTGGTTTTCTACAATAGCAAAGACCCGTTCGGAGTTCACCGCCGAAACCGACACTCCAATGATGCCGAGAGTATCCTTTGGAAACCCTTCATGCTTGGAGATCTCCGTCCAGCTTTCCCCGCTGTCCGTACTTTTCCACAGCGCTGAACCTTCCCCCCCACTACTTAACGAATAGGGGGTCCGTTGTGCCCTCCAAGTGGAGGCATATAAGATCCTCGGATTGTTGGGATCAAAGGTCAAATCAACCGCACCAGCCTGATCGTTAACGAACAGCACCTGCTGCCAGCTTTCCCCGCCATCCGTACTTTTATAAATGCCCCGCTCCTTTGTAGGTTTATAAATATTCCCTAAAACTGCGGCGTAGACCGTATTGTAATCGGTAGGGTGTACTCGAATCCGAGGAATATGTCGGCTCTTTTCCAATCCTGATGCCTTCCAGGTCTTCCCCCCGTCTAAGGTTTTCCATACCCCGTAACCACTGGAAACATTCCCGCGAAGTGTTTTCTCGCCACCCCCTACATAGATCACATTGGGGTCACTCTTGGCTACCTCTACGGCACCAATACTCCCTCCAAAATACCCATCGGAAATATTCTTCCAGCTTCGTCCTCCATCTACCGTTTTCCAAACGCCACCCCCTGTGGCGCCAAAGTAGAAAAGATTGGGCGCTCCAGTCACCCCGGTTACCGCTGCCGATCGTCCCCCGCGGAAAGGACCTACCAGTCTGTACTCCAAACTGGAATAGAGTTCCGAAGGAAACTGTGCCGTTGGCGGTGTTTTTTTTCTTCGCTGCGCATGTCCGGAACTGGGAAAAAAGGAGAGTGCCAGCAAGAACATGCAGGCTTTGAAAAGTTGCATTTTCATTTTAGGTGTTCTTTTGAATTAGTCGATCTTAAAAGTAGTGAAAAAGGGAGAAATGCCTTTGCCTTTAATTTTGTAATTTCAAACCCTTCCTAAAAACAGATTCGGGCATGAATAAACGCGATTTTCTTAAAAAAAGTGGTATTGGTATCCTAGGGGCGCTGGCGGCTCCCACATTACTTAAAGCACAATCAAAAGCACCCAATGACCGCTTGCGGACCGCACATATTGGAGTGGGTAATATGGGGGGTGAGGACCTTCGCGATATCGCTTCCCATCCCCAGGTAGATGTGGTGGCCTTATGCGATGTGGATGCTATTAATCTTTCCGCTGCCCGGAAATTGCACCCAACCTCAAGGGTATTTTTTGATTACCGGGTGATGTTAAAGGAAATGGCCGATGAAATAGATGCGGTGATTGTTTCTACGCCCGATCATACGCACGCGCCAGCTTCATTATTGGCGATGAAAATGAACAAAAATGTGTATTGCCAAAAGCCCTTGACCCACTACGTGGCGGAATCCCGCGCTATGAAAAAGATGGCGGATGAAAAAGGGTTAGTGACCCAGATGGGGATTCAGGTACATTCCTTTTACGACTACAAGTTAGCCACCCTGTTGATCCAGGATGGTATTATTGGCAAAGTACATACGGTACATGCCTGGAGTCCAAAAAACTGGGGTTATAATGGCCCGGTACCGGAAGGGGAAGACCCTGTCCCTGCACAATTGGATTGGAATTTATGGTTAGGCACCTCTGCCGAACGCCCCTACAAGGAAGGCTATTATCATCCGGGAAATTGGCGGAAGCTTATGGATTACGGCTGTGGCACTTTGGGGGATATGGGCGTACATATTTTTGATACCCCCTACAACGCCTTGAATCTGGGGGTTCCGATGACCATAAAAAACGAATGCCAGGCCTCTAATGGTTTCGGATTTCCCGAAAACAATACGGTGACCTATGAATTTCCTGGCACTGAATACACCGCGAAAACCTTAAAATGGATATGGTATGATGGTGCAGGTGCCCCACCCCAACATGAGGATTTAGTGCTGCCGGGGCAAAAAGGAACCACCCAAAAACAAACCACGGCAAAAACGGATATTTCTTTGGATGCCAACGTAGCCGCAGAAGGACAACTTCCAGAACAAGGGGCCATGTTTATCGGTACCAAAGGACGGCTACTATTGCCCCACTTTATGCAACTGCCCAAGAAAATTGTACGCGGGAAGTATGTGGACATTTCCAAGGATATTGCCAAACACAATCTGGGCGAACCCATTCGCAACTACGCCAGTGAAGGGCCCAAGCATTACCATCAATTTGTGGATGCCTGTTTGGGTAAGGGGGAATGTACCGCACCCTTTTCCTATGCTGCCCGGCTGACAGAAACCATCTTGCTAGGCGTAATCGCAGGACGATTTCCTAATCAAACCCTGCATTGGGATGCGGAAACCGCACAATTTGCAGAAGCAGAGGCAAATCAGTTTTTGGCAGGGGAGTATCGGGAGTTTTAATCGTTTTGTCATACTGAGGAATCCCAAAAAGTGGGATGACGAAGTATCTCAATAAATGAATAGCGATTCTTCGATTTGTTTCACTTCTCTCAGAATGACAAAAGACCTCCTACCCCATCTGGAAAAGAGTCTTGATACACGTCTAATACTACACTTTCATTTCTTTTGTTCGCGCAAAAGAAACGAAACAAAGAAAAACGCGCCTTCTCCAGAGGAATTTTTTGCCTTTTGGCAAAAACTGCTTGCAAAACTCCGCGCTTTAAAAAGCTGTCCTTCGGAGCTTTTGCTTCACTATTCTGCGGAGAAGGAAAGCTTTAATTCAACATAGCCCCACCGACGGCCTATTTTCCGTTTCGATGGAAATACGAACGTTGTATTGTCAGCTCATCGAAGATTTTCAAGAAATAATGGTCCTGCAAGCGGAAGTGCGTTTCGCAAAAAAATATACCCTTTTAAGCTCCTCCCTTTTCTAAAGGGAGGTGGATTGATCTGCCTTTGCCAGATCAAGACGGAGGGATTGACCCTATCTCGTAGTTCGAAATTCATTCCCTTCTATTTCGACAGTCTCAGGCACCTCGCAATATAACTTCAACTTGGTCACTGAGGTGCTATGCTGAGTTGGCCGAAGTGCGCTCGAAGGCAACAAGGCACGAGAATCACATTTGCACCAAAACCTTGGTTATTTTGTTGCAAAACCTCAAACTTTTGCCCTATTCACTTTAACTCTTTAGGGATAATTAATCCAATTACTTTACAAAGCCTATTTTTATAATAATCTTTGAGGTATTTCGAGACTACTTCATCGTTTTAACAATCATGACCAAAGAATCTCAAATAGAAAATAAACTTATAGAGCATCTTAAAGAGCTCAAATACACACATCGACCAGAAATTACCGATAGAAAAACTCTAGAGCAGAACTTCAAAGCCAAATTCGAGGCACTAAATCGTGTACATTTAACCGATAGCGAGTTTCTACGTTTACGCGAAGAAATAATAAAACCAGATGTCTTTACAGCATCCAAATTTCTTAGAGAACGCCAATACTTCCAACGTGAAGATGGCACACCATTGCATTATACTCTGGTAAACATTAAAGATTGGTGCAAAAACGAGTTTGAGATTGTAAGCCAACTACGCATCAACACCGAAAATAGCAATCAACGTTATGATGTTATCCTTTTACTTAACGGATTACCGTTAGTGCAAATCGAATTGAAAAATGTTGGGATTTCACATCGAAAGGCAATGCAGCAAATCGTTGACTATAAAAACGAACCCGGTAATGGTTACACCAATTCATTGTTATGTTTTATGCAACTGTTCATCGTTAGCAACAGAAGCAACACAATCTATTTTGCCAACAACAAAAATCAGCACTTCCAGTTCAATGCGGATGAGCAATTTTTACCAGTCTACAAGCTAGCGGATATTAAGAATAATCCTATTAGCGGACTACCCGATTTTACCAATGAGTTTTTAAGCAAATGTAAGCTTGGCGAAATGATAAGCAAGTATATGGTCTTGGTGGAGAGCGAGCAAAAAATGTTGGTTATGCGTCCCTATCAAATATTTGCGGTTAAGGCTATTGTAAGTTGCATAGAGGATAATCGTGGTAATGGCTATATCTGGCACACAACAGGTAGTGGTAAAACATTAACGTCATTCAAGGCATCAACTATTTTAAAAGATAATGACGATATAGATAAATGCCTCTTTGTGGTAGACCGAAAGGACTTAGACAGACAAACAAGAGAAGAGTTCAATAAGTTTCAAGAAGGTAGTGTGGAGGAAAACACCAATACTGAAACCTTGGTGCGTCGCTTGTTATCTACGGATTATAAAGATAAAGTCATAGTCACTACCATTCAAAAACTGGGCTTGGCCTTAGACCCAACTAGTAAGCGGAATTATAAAGAACGTTTAAACCCATTGAGCGACAAGCGGATGGTGTTTATTTTTGATGAGTGCCACCGTTCGCAATTTGGAGAAAACCATAAGGCTATCAAGGAGTTCTTCCCAAATGCCCAGCTCTTTGGGTTTACTGGGACACCAATCTTTGAACAAAATGCAACTTACAAGCAAATTAATGGGGAAGAAAAGACTCTAATGACCACAGAGGACATCTTTCAACAAGAATTGCACGCCTATACAATCACACACGCTATTGACGATAGAAACGTGTTAAAGTTTCATATCGATTACTATCGTGGTGAGGGTGAACAAAAGCCCCAACCTGGTGAGCCATTAGCACAAAGAGCTGTAGGAGAGGCCATAATCAGTAAGCACAATGCCGCCACCAACCAGCGTAAGTTTAATGGAATATTGGCAACGGCATCTATTAATGATGCTATCAAATACTATAAACTTTTCAAAAGAGTGCAAAAGAAAAAAGCAGAACAAGACGGGGATTACAAACCTCTCAATATCGCTTGTGTCTTTTCACCACCTGCGCAATTACTAACAAAAAACGGTGATAAAAAAAGCCAAAAGAACGCAGAGGATATTAAACAACTTCAAGAAGATTTAGCGCAAGAAAAGGAGGATAATAAAACAAATCCTGAAGCGAAGAAAAAGGCATTGGAGGAAATAATTGAAGACTACAACACACAATACGAAACCAATCATAATATCAATGATTTTGATTTGTATTACCAAGATGTACAAAGCCGAATCAAAAGCCAAAAGTACAGCAATAAGGATTTACCTCACAAAGAGAAGATAGACATTACCATAGTGGTAGATATGTTGCTTACTGGATTTGACTCTAAATACCTCAATACATTGTACGTAGATAAAAAATTAAAGTACCATGGACTGATACAAGCATTTTCACGTACCAATAGAATCCTTAACGATACCAAGCCTTATGGTAACATCTTGGATTTTCGCTCACAGCAAGAGGCCGTTAACCAAGCCATTACCTTGTTTTCTGGTGAGCACAGTGGCACACCTAAGGAAATTTGGATGGTAGACCCGGCACCTGTAGTGATTGAAGATTACAAAAAGGCCGTTGAAGGGCTAGACTTCTTTATGAAACAACATAATTTGGTTAGTGAACCAGACGAAGTGTATAAGCTTCGTGGAGATGCTGCCAAAATTGCATTTATCAAAAACTTTAAAGAAGTACAACGCCTTAAGACACAATTGGACCAATATACAGATTTGGATGCCGAGCAACGTGCCACCATTGAGACCATTTTACCAAAAGACGACCTACTGGCATTCAGAAGCTCGTATCTTGAAACCGCCAAGCAACTGCGTGCCATCCAACAAAAAGAAGGTGATAAGGCGTCAGAGGATATTCAACTACTCGATTTTGAGTTTGTACTCTTTGCCTCAACGGTCATTGATTACGATTATATAATGAATCTCATTGCAGATAACACCCAACAAAAGCCTTCCAAGCAAAAAATGATTAAGGAGCAAATTGTAAGCCTCTTGAAGTCCAGCGCCAATTTGATGGAAGAAGAGGAAGATCTAAGCGACTTCATAGAACACCAGGTGGATTGGAGCAAAGGCCAAAATGCCGAAGCACTTAAACAAAGCTTTGAAATCTTTAAAATAGAAAAGTACGACAAGGCGTTGGCACAAGTAGCCAAGAGACACGGTTTGCAAACCACCAAGGTGAAAGCTTTTGTAGATCAGATATTGGAGCGTATGATTTTTGACGGGGAAAAACTTACCGATCTAATGGAACCTTTAGACCTAGGTTGGAAACAACGTAGCCAAGCCGAAACTGCCTTAATGAACGATTTAGTGCCGCATTTGAAAAAACTTGCAGATGGACGTGAAATTTCTGGATTAGCAGCTTATGAATAAGAAAAAGAGTTTGGTGCCAGAAATACGCTTTCCTGAGTTTGAGAAGGATGGAGAATGGGAAATCCCTTTGTTTTCAGATTATATAAAACTTTTTCGTGGCAGCTCGCCGCGACCAATAAATCAATATCGCACTTCGGATTTATCGGGTGTAAACTGGATAAAAATTGGTGACACAAAAGAGGTTAATAATTATGTCATTGAAAAAGTTGAAGAACGAATAACGGCCGAAGGGGCTAAGAAGTCTAGAAAAGTTAATAAGGGTGAATTAATATTAGCTAATTCTATGAGCTATGGAAATACTTACCTATTAGACCTAGATGGATATATTTACGATGGGTGGTTTGTACTTCGAGAATATGAAAAGAATTTTGACAAAAGCTACCTTCTTCAACTACTTAATTCGAATATCATACAAAGACAGTATTCAAAAAATGCAGCCGGAGGAATTGTGCAAAACATAAGCAGTGAAATTGTTTATAATATTTATTTGCCCAGACCTGAAAAAAAAGAACAAAAAAAAATAGCCCGATGCCTATCATCTTTGGATGAATTAATTCGAGCGCAGATAGATAAACATGGAGCTTTGCTAGATCATAAAAAAGGCTTGTTGCAAAACCTATTTCCGCAAGAAGGTCAAAAAGCACCTAACTATCGTTTTCCTGAATTTAAAGAAGCTGGGGATTGGAAGACAAGCCTTTTCTCAAAAATGTTTATTTTTTTTGTAACTAATTCATTTTCAAGAGCCAAATTGAACTACGAAAGCGGTTTAGTAAAGAATATTCATTATGGAGATATACATACTAAATTTTCAACATTGTTTGATATATCAAAAGAAGAAGTCCCCTATATAAATCGAGATATTTCTCTTAATGGAATTAAAAAAGAAAATTATTGTAAAGTGGGTGATATGATTTTTGCTGATGCCTCAGAAGACTTAGATGATATAGGTAAGAGTATAGAGATTATCAACCTTAATGGTGAAAAACTACTTTCTGGTCTGCATACACTATTAGTAAGGCAGTTAGGCAATGATTTAGAATTAGGATTTGGCGGGTATTTATTCAAATCACCCCATATTAGAAAACAAATCAAACGTGAAGCGCAAGGAGCAAAGGTTTTAGGTATATCTGGAACAAGATTAGCCAACATCAAGCTTTCCTTTCCAGAAAACAAGAAAGAGCAAAAAAAAATTACATCTTGTCTTTCAGCAATAGATAATTTAATTACAGCCCAAACACAAAAAATTGAAAAATTGCAAGCCCATAAAAAAGGACTTATGCAAAAGTTGTTTCTTACAAGTTAATATTCGTGTCAACCATTAACGAAATAGCAAATGAATTAGTTGTGAGTAAAGAAGCAATAACGCTAATATATGCTTTTAACTCAACTGGAAAAACTAAACTATCTGTAGAATATAAAAATATAACCAAAAAAGAAGATGGTAAGCATTCTGGGGTGTATTATAATGCCTACAGTGAGGATTTATTTAGATGGGATAATGATGAGTTGAATCATAATGAAAATATGAGGCTAGAGATAATTCAAAGCAGTTTAAATCCATATTTCAGCTCAATTATTGAAAGTCCAGAAATACTTGAAGAAAAATTAGCACCGTATTTACCAAAGTATTCTTATGAGTTTTATACGAATATAAACCCCGAAATAGGTATTGATGCTATTAGCTTTTCAAGGGGAGAAGAAACAAACATTAAAATATCCAGAGGTGAAGAGCGCATTTTTATTTGGTGTTTTTTCCTTGCATTGTTTGATGCGGATGCTTGGACAGGTGAACAAGACGCACATTTCTTTATAGATGACCCTGTCTCTAGCTTAGATGACCATAATATTTATTTAACAGCAGATTCCATTATCAATATCATCAACGAAAAAATTGCAAATTCAAAAAAGCGGATGTTTATTACAACTCATCATATTGGTTTGTTTTCAATCTTAGCGGACAGATTAAGGAACAGTACACATAAAAATAATTTTAGAAGAAGTATTTTAAGTATTCAAGATGATGAGTTGACCTTAAAGAACTACAATAAGGATGTCTTTTTGTATCATCTTTATCTACTTCAGATGTTGGATAAGGCTAAAACAGATAAGACGCTAATGGGTTATCATTTTGTATTGTTAAGACAATTACTAGAAATAATCTCTTCCTTTTTGGGTTCAGGAGGCATCAAAAAAGCATTAGAAGAAATAGGATATGAAGAAGATGAGTTAGAAATGGTTTATAATCGGGTAAATGATTTATCTCACAAATTAGCCAAACCTGAACCAGTCATTTTAAAGCCAGAGGATGCCAAGTTATTAGAGGAATTATTTGAAGATATTCAAGAAACCTACAACTTTATTACACATTAACAATGACCAAAGCACTACAAGATAAACTAGGCCAAACCCTTTGGAGAATAGCAGACCGCCTACGTGGCGCTATGAACGCAGATGATTTTCGTGATTATATGCTCTCCTTCCTTTTTTTACGCTACCTCTCGAGTAATTACGAAGAGTCCGCCAAAAAAGAATTGGGCAAGGACTATCCAGATGATACGCCATTGGATGTAATGCTAAAGCTTAAAGCAAATTCGCCTTTACAAGTTTGGTATGCAGAAAATGAGGACGACATTCAAGTCTTTGAAAAGCAAATGCGTAGAAAGGTGCATTACGTAGTAAAACCTGAGCATTTGTGGAGCAATATCTATGAGTTGGCAAGAACCCAAAATAGTGAATTATTGATAACCTTAGAGGAAGGCTTTCGCTATATAGAAAACGAATCCTTCGATAATTCTTTCCACGGGCTGTTTTCAGAAATAAATTTGAATTCTGACAAATTAGGTAAAACACCTAAAGAACGTAATAATAGGTTATGCGACATCATTAAAAAAATTGGAGATGGTATCAAAGAGTTTCGAACAGATACCGACGACCTTGGTAATGCCTATGAGTACCTTATTGGCCAATTTGCTGCCGGTTCAGGTAAAAAAGCAGGAGAGTTTTACACACCACAGCAAGTTTCAACCGTACTGTCTGAGGTTGTGACTTTGGACAGTCAAGACCCCGAAACCGGCAAAAAGAACAAATTAGATAAAGTACTTGATTTTGCATGTGGCTCGGGTTCATTGCTTTTAAATGTCAGAAGAAAGCTCGTTGAAAATTTTGGAAGTATAGGCAAAGTGTACGGTCAAGAGAAAAATATTACCTCCTATAACCTGGCAAGAATGAATATGCTCTTACATGGCATGAAAGACACAGAATTTGAAATTTTCCATGGTGATACCTTAAAAAACCAATGGGATATTCTCAATGAAATGAATCCTTCAAAAAAAATTGAATTTGATGCCGTTGTAGCAAATCCACCATTTAGCTTGCGCTGGACACCCAATGATGCGATGGCAGAGGATTTCCGTTTTAAGAACTACGGTCTGGCACCAAAGTCGGCTGCAGACTTTGCTTTTTTATTACATGGCTTCCATTTTTTAAGCAAAGAAGGGACTATGGCGATTATTTTGCCACACGGCGTTTTGTTTCGTGGTGGCGCGGAGGAGCGTATTCGTACCAAACTATTAAAGGATAACCATATCGATACCGTCATAGGTTTACCTGCAAATCTGTTCTATTCCACAGGTATTCCAGTTTGTATTTTGGTACTGAAGAAGTGCAAAAAACATGAAGACGTACTTTTCATTAATGCCAGTGAACATTATAAGAAAGAAAAACGCCAAAATATCTTACGGGAAGGTAAAAAGAAAGGGGAACCAAACGATATTGAAGATATCGTAAACACCTATAAATACCGTAAAGAAAATGAACGCTACTCACGAAGAGTTCCAATGGAAGAGATTGAAAAGAATGGTTATAATCTCAATATTTCAAGGTACGTCAGCACCCAAGAAACAGAGCCGATCATTGACCTTACGGAGGTGAATAAGAACTTGATTGACATTGAAAAACGCATTTCGAAACACACTAAGGAACACAACAAATATTTAAGGGAATTGGGGCTAAAAAACATATAAATCAAACTTAAAATGAGACCGCTATTATTACTTTTTATTATATCATTTTTCTCTTGCCAATCCACCCCTGTTGAACCCACACCGCAAAATACCAAACTTACCAAAACCTATATCGACCCCGCCCAGGGCTATTCCCAAGCCGTGGCAGTAGAAGCCAACGGGATAAAAACCATTTATATTTCCGGGCAAGTAGGGAGTGGGGCCAATTTTGAGGCACAATTTCGAGATGCATTAAGCAAACTCTTAAAGACGCTCGAAAACTCAGGAGCTACATTTAAGGATGTCACCAAATACAACACCTATATCGTCAATTACCAACCGGAGTACCTGGATACCTTTCGAAGAGTTCGCAAGGAGCTTTTGGGCGATACCAATATGCCGGCCAGCACTTTAGTGAGCGTACAGGCGCTGGGTTTACCGGAATGGGGCGTGGAGATAGAAGCTACCGCTGTTGCGAAGGTAGAATAAGTTGCAGGATTTACTATTGAGGTCCCTTAAGATTCCCTAATTTTAAACATGCCTTTGGGACCCGACTATAATAAAACTTATCAGGGATGGCCGGAACGGCTGGCTACCCGCTACCCGGAGCTCCCTTTTGAGCAGCATTGCTATTTGCGCATCGCTTTGGATACTACCCTGGGTGCCAAATGGGATACCAAAGTCCGAAAACCGGCCTACTTAAATTTGTCCGAGAGGCAATTAAGTAGTGTCCTGAGCGCTTTTACAACCTATTTTGAGGACAAAACAGTATTGCTGGAGCATCACCAGAGATCACTGAACTATAGAAACCAATGGAAAAGGAAACAACTCAAATTTGCATTGTAGGTGCCGGTATTAGTGGGCTTATCGCTGCGAAAACCTTGGAGCAAGCAGGCTATGCTCCGGTCATTGTAGAGCAATCGGAAACCATTGGGGGACGGGTACAAACCGATGTAGAAGACGGTATCCACTTTGACCGTGGTTTTCAGGTACTACTCACCGCCTATCCTCAGGCACAAAAGCACCTGGATTATGAGGCCTTACAACTGCATCATTTTACGCCCGGGGCACTTATTTTCGGTAAGGGAAAACCACAACGTATCGGGGATCCCTTTCGTGACCTTACCGCCTTATGGCCTACGGCCTGGGCCTCGGTGGGAACATTGGGCGATAAGATCAAGATTTTCAGACTCACCCAACAATTAAAGCGGAAAACTATTGCGGCCATATTTCTGGAACCGGAAACCACCACTGCAGCCTACCTGGAGGCCTATGGCTTTTCGCCAACTATTATTGCCAACTTTTTTCAACCTTTTTTTACGGGTATTTTCCTGGAGGAAGAACTACGCACCTCCTCCCGTATGTTCGAATTTGTCTTTAAGATGTTTTCCGAAGGATCAGCAGCTATTCCGGCAGCAGGTATCGGAGCGATTCCGGAGCAATTGAGATCCGGATTGACCAAAACCAAATTCCTGATGGGAAAGCAGGTGGCCGAGGTCAAGGACAAGGAACTGCTCTTTACGGACGGCGATGCCATTACCGCAACACATATCATTACCACTTCCCCGCTTCGCCCCACTGGGATTAATTGGAAATCCTGCGATAACCTCTATTTTGAGGTCCAGGAGCAAGAGTTCCCCACGGGCATTATCGGGCTGTTGGCAAGTGCAGAAGCCCTAACCAACAACTTGCACTATCTTTTTGAGACCCAGGCCGGAGGGAAAAAAGTGCTATCGGTCACTGTAGTAAAACCCCACGAACTTGAAGAGAAGGCCCTGGCCAAAAAGGTTGCTGCGGAATTAGCGAATTACTGTGGGATTACAACTACCCGACTATTGAAGCATTACCGCATCCAACGGGCGCTCCCCGATATCAAGAATCTCAAAATGGACCGATCGGTATCCGCATATTCTCCCGAAAAAGGGATATACACCGCAGGCGACTATCTGCTAAACAGCTCTTTGAATGCCGCCATGCGTTCCGGTGAGGCAACCGCAGAAGCGCTTTTCGAGGATATCAAAACGTAGTGTCTTAGCAATCGTTAAAACCTTTTAAAACCAGCGGTTTGCCCTGATTTCGTACCAACTCACAACATAATTTTCTATTCCCGCCGCTTCCGAATTAGCTTTGATTGATGGAAAAAATTGGGAACAGCGCTGTTTTGCTGCTCATGGGGATGCTAACGGGAACACCTTGCCTGGCGCAAAATGTTGCTCCCGTAGCTGTTGATGATTCCTACAACTCAGGCATAAATTTTACCTTACAACCCAATGCCGCCAACGGCGTACTTGCCAATGATACCGATGCCAATGGCAATGGTACCCTCAGCGTTCGGACAACCCCATTAAGCGGTCCGAGTAATGGTCTGCTTACCCTAAATACCGATGGCAGTTTTTCCTATACCCCAAATAGTGGATTTACCGGAACAGATACCTTTACGTATCAGGTTTGTGATGATGGCACGCCCAACACGGTAGTCTCCCGATTTGATTTTGACACTTCAACCATAACGGCAGCTACGATTGGCCCGGATGCTACCTCCGTAAATGCTAACGCCGCCCAAACGGGTTGCGGTATTCATTTTCCCAGCGGAGCAGGGGGTTCCGCAGGTTTTGATATTATAGTGCCGAATGCTACCGGGATCTTTAACTATACCAGCTTTGCGATTTCCTTTGAATACCAGGACCAGGAAAGCACCGCAGATATTATCACCTCAGGAAATGTCAGGATCTATCATATTTCCGGCAATACTATGGGGATCCAGGTAACCGTCATTCGCGGTGACACGGGCGTACAGCAAACCTATACCCAATCCCTGGGGAATTTTATCAGCGGCAATGTTCCCTACACGGTGGCCTATGACGAAGCTACCGGAAACGTTACCTACACCGCCAATGGCACCACCACGGTGTATTCGGTGGCCCCTCCTTTTTCTCCCCTGGACAGCAGTATCGCTACGGATGTTACCATTGGACGGCTTATGGATGGTAGTGGTTCCGCCTTGCCTTCCCTTTGCAGTATGGAATTTGTAGATGCCAGTGTACTTTGTGATGATGCTTTGGTCACCCTTACCGTCACGGCATCGGTAATCACCAATCGAAGGATCACCTATCGGGTGAATCCAAACTAAGTGTTGTAACTCCGTAAACTGCACTAAGAAGAAGGGGTAAATTTATGCTCCAGCAGCATTTCAAAAGTGACATACTCCAGTGCCTTTTCATGGGTAGCCTCAAGGATAACCGGTGGTGCCACATCTTCCAGATAGGCCTCCTTCCAGCGCGATACACAAAGACACCACTTATCCCCCGCCTTTAATCCGGGAAACTCATAGTACGGAATTGGAGTGATCAGGTTATTCCCCCGACTCAAGGTGAATTTTAAGAACGGATCCGTCATAATCGCACAAACGACATGGGTGCCGATGTCTTCGGCCCCGGTTTTACAGTATCCATCCCGATAGTAGCCCGTTTTCGGATCAAAACAGCAGGGTTGTAGTGCTGTCCCCAAAACGTTATTTTCCATAACATCCTTTTCTACTACAAAGGTAAGGGGAACTGCCGTTGTAAAATCCAGTATCTTTAAACGCATGGTGCTCCTTCAGAATCCTATTTATGTAGCCGCTGTTTTAGCCCTTCTGGTACTACTTGCCCTATATGCCGAAAAAACACGATGGGGCAAACCATTGGGCGCCGCCTTACTGGTCATCGTCTTCACGGCTATCCTGGCCAATTTAGGAGTCGTCCCATCCGCTTCCAATAGTATTCCGTTGTACGACGGCATCTTTTCCTATTTAGCACCCATTGCGATCTTTTACCTAATGCTTGGCGTCAACCTTCAAGCCCTGAAAAAAGCCGGAGGCCCAATGATCGGATTATTTGTTTTAGGGTCTTTGGCCACTGTTTTGGGTATTCTCTTAGGCTGGTATCTGCTTTCCCCGCAAACCGTTTTAGGCGAAGATGGGAAAATCATCGCTGGCATGCTTACGGGCACCTATACCGGGGGAAGTATCAACTTCAATGCCATAGCTTTGGAGTACGAGTTCCAGAATAGAGGGGTGCTCTATGCCGGCACAATTGCCGTGGACAATGTAATCACTACGGTTTGGATGGTGGTCACCTTGGCCCTCCCACGATTGCTACGCCTTTTCTGGAAGGATAAAAAACCCGCATCCATTAATACAGCGGGGGTAACGGAAAGCCCAACCGAAAAAGCGTCACTGCACTCCCTGGGATGGCTGTTTTTTTTGGGCCTCGGTGCCTTGTTTATTTCGGAGGCAATTTCCGAGTGGTTTCCTGCCATTCCCAGCATCCTAACCCTAACCACCCTTGGGATTCTTTTGGCCCAGATGCCTTTTGTCGTTCGCTTAGGAGGTGCGCATACACTAGGACTCTACCTGATGTATGTCTTCCTGGCGGTAATTGGTGCCTATTGCGAAATTGAAGCCGTACTATCGCTAAAATCATTGGGAATAACACTTTTGCTATTTACCGCTTTAGCGGTTTTCATCCATGGTATACTTATCGTTCTATTCGGGGGGGTAGTATACAGGGATTGGGGTATGATCGCCATTGCAAGCCAGGCCAATGTTGGGGGAGGTACAAGTGCATTAGCGCTGGCCGAAACCTTTGAACGGAAAGAATTGGTACTCCCCGCTATTTTGGTAGGCACTTTGGGCAACGCCCTGGGTACTTACCTCGGATTTTTAGTCATTCAATTGTTGTAAGCATGAAAACGCTACGCTTTTATTTGCTGGTATCGTCCCTGTTGTTGTCGTATCCCCTAAGCGCTCAAAACAGATTTCGTGATCTGGATATTGAGATCGGGGTTTTACGGCCCGGTCCCCTGAATGCCATCACCGATGTCCCTGGGGTGAAAGTGGGTCAGGTGACGATAATTGAAGGGGATCATATCCGAACCGGGGTAACCGCTCTATTACCGCATGACGGCAACCTGTTCCAGGAAAAAGTCCCGGCAGCCATACACATTGGAAACGGCTTTGGCAAATTGGCCGGCTATACCCAGGTAAAAGAGCTGGGGAATTTGGAAACCCCTATTGTGCTCACGAACACCTTAAGTGTCGCCACAGCGGTCAATGCAATAGTAGGCTATACCCTGGAACAAAAGGACAATACACAAGTACGTTCTGTAAATGCCGTAGTAGGGGAAACCAATGACGGCTACCTCAACGATATTCGTGGGCGACATGTGAAAGAAGCGCATGTCCTACAGGCGATCCAAACGGCTACCGGTGGTAAAGTAGAAGAAGGTAGTGTTGGTGCGGGCACCGGCACCGTATGTTTTGGATTTAAGGGCGGTATGGGCACTTCTTCCCGGGTGTTACCGGAAAAATCAGGCGGATATACTGTTGGGGTGTTGGTACAAAGCAATTTTGGCGGGGTGCTCCAGGTGGCCGGAGTGGCCGTGGGAAAGCAACTGGGCCAGTATGCCAACAGTTTTAAATACGCAGTGGATGGTTCTTGTATGATGGTGGTCATGACCGACGCCCCGTTGAGCTCCCGGAACCTGGAACGTCTGGCAAAACGGGCGATGTTGGGCTTGGCCAAAACCGGCGGTATAGCCAGTAATGGCAGTGGCGACTATGTGATTGCCGTATCTACCGCCAAGGAATGCCGTATTCCGTATCAAACTGATCAGAAAACCACTACCGTACCGCTATTGCGCAATGAAGGGATGACGCCACTATTCCTCGCAGTTATCGAAGCCACGGAAGAAGCCATTCTGAATTCCCTTTTTGCAGCAACCGATATGAGCGGTTACCTGAACCGCACGGTTAAGGCAATTCCTAAAGAAAAGATCATTGCACTGTTAAAAAAAGAAGGTAAATTGAAGGAATACTAGCTCCCTTGACTGTCCGGGTTAAGCGACCTAAGGGGAATTAAATGTATGGAACGATGTATATGGCACTTCGAAATGAACTCACCGCATGGTTGAAGACCCTTGGATTACTTTTAGCATTCTTTCTGGTCGTCTTTTTGTATCGAAAATACAAGGCTTCCAAAAAGTAAAAATTTGCTTTAGAAAATCCCCGGTTATGTCGTCCGTCTCCCGGATTTTAACAAGACCCATAAGAGTAGTGACAATAGCATACTTTCTTTTCTCCTAAAAATACGATCATTCCCTGTATTCTTTTTCCATTTTAATGAAACATTAATAGTTTTAAGGGTAGTAACACGGTAGATTTCAAATGAAAAAACAACAAGAGATTCCCATCTGGTTACAGCAAGCCCGAAATAAATGGACCTATACCGGAAAAGTACGTCCCCCCTTTGCGGAAACCCCTAAAAAAGGGCAACGTTCGGTATGGGATTTTCCGAGGCCTCCCGCCATGGAGCAGGAATCCTGTGAAATCCTGGTGATGTATAACAGTATTCCCCTGGCCTCCACCCGAAAGGCCCTGGCCATTTTAGAAACGGCCAGTCCACCAACCTTTTATATTCCCCCTTCTGACGTACAAATAGAACAGTTGACGACGGTAGTTCAAAAAAGTTCATTCTGTGAGTGGAAAGGCAAAGCGGTGTATTGGGCACTCCGGTCAAGTCCGGATCAAATTGTGGGCTGGTCGTATCCCAATCCTCTCGAATCGTATACGCTTCTTACCAATCATATTGCCTTTTACCCGCAATATTTGGAGTGTTTTATCAATGGGGAGCCCGTTCGACCACAACCGGGCCCTTTTTATGCGGGCTGGATTACCGATGATTTGTCCGGTCCCTTTAAAGGGGATCCGGGTACCGGGCATTGGTAAGGGGAAAGAATCCCTTGTAACGAAACCGACAATTTTTACACTAACCTAAAGGGAATGGCACCCTTTTTTCTTAGTTTTAAAAACGTAACAAAAAAGAACACTACCATGGATATTTTTGGAAAAATCAAAGAAAAACTCAGCAATGAATTTATTGATATTGTTGAGTGGTTGGACTATACTGATGATACCATTGCGCATCGTTTTGAACGGTATCAGAACGAAATTAAAAACGGGGCCAAACTGATCGTCCGGGAGGGGCAAACAGCTGTTTTTGTCAATGAAGGGCAACTGGCGGATGTATTCACCCCGGGGACCTATGAGCTAACGACTCAAAACCTTCCTATCCTTGCTACTTTAAAAGGTTGGAAATACGGTTTTAACTCCCCCTTCAAAGCCGAAGTATATTTTGTAAATACGCATTTGTTCACTGACGAAAAATGGGGCACAAAAAATCCGGTTACCTTAAGTGATGCCCGTTTTGGTCTGGTCGAGATCCGCGCCTTCGGCACCTATGCCTTCCGCATTTCGGATGCCGGAAAGTTCATCATTGATATTGTGGGAACGGATAACAACTTTACCAATTTCGAGATCAATGAGCACCTAAAAAGCCTTATCGCTACCCGATTTACGGATACCGTGGGCGAAGCCAACTTACCCATTGAACTGTACGCCGCGAACACTACGGAACTTTCGGAAACCTGCAAAGAAGTAATGGCACCTGAATTCGAATCGGTGGGCATCGCATTGGAAAAGTTTTTTATCGAGAATGTTTCCATGCCCGAAGATTTGAAGAAGGAGATTTTTGAGTACAGCCGCCTGGATAAACTGGATATGCAAAAATTGGCGCAGTTCAAAGCCGCAAAAGCTATGGAAGCCGCTGCTAAAAACGAAGGCGGTACCGCTGGTGCCGGTATGGGAATGGGTATGGGCTTTGTGCTCGCCCAACAAATGGGTAGTATGATGGGAGGAGTACCAATGGGCAACCAGCAGTCCTTTCCCCAGGCGGGCGGACCGGCAGTTCCTCCACCAATGCCGGTGCAAGTACAGTATTACTATGCCGTGAATGGCACACAACAAGGGCCTGTTTCTATAGATCAACTAAGAGCCTTGTTTGCGGGGAGGACCATAAATCGAGAAAGCCTGGTTTGGAAGCAGGGCATGGCGAATTGGGCAGCGCTACAAGACGTGGAAGAATTAAAGTCGTTTTTGGGAGGTAATACACCACCTCCATTACCCAATAATTAGAAGGAAATGGCCTATTTTTTAAGGCGTAGTAAATCCAGAGTTTTCAAAACAAAGGATATGGAAAGCGTCCAAAGAGTATTCCGACTTGGCGGAAACGGTCTGGACGCTGAGGATTTGAAAACTATATCGATTTCAAGCTTTAAAAAATCAGCCTAGATTTTTTGAATACTTTTTCATCGATGGAAAAAGTATTGACCAATTAAGTTAAAAATCACTTTCATTTTCTTTGCTTGTCCAAAGAAAACGAAACAAAAGAAAAGACACTTTCTCCGCACGAATTTTTCTTCGGCTTTGCCCAAGAAAACCGATGCTGGAACTTCGCCATCCCGCTATGCGGGACGAGTACCAACCGAAGCTTCCAACATCTATTCTCGGAGAAAGCATTGCGACCAAAGTGTCGGAAGAAAGGGGAGGTTGGAAATGAACCACCCCTCGGTCTCCCGCAAAGCGGGAGCCACCTCCCCTCAGCTGGAATGAGTAGCAAAAGAGGAATTCTCAATTGAAAGATTCCCGCCTTCGCGGGAATGACAACATGGAAGAACAACAAATTAAAAACACCGAACTCAAAAAAGCCTGTAGTAATTGCGGGGCAGAGATGCGATATCTGCCCGGCACAAGGCATATTACCTGCGATTATTGTGGGCATCAGGAAACCATTGAAAAGGATGAAAGCGGTTTTAAAGAGTTAGAACTCTACCCCTACCTAAAAGAAATGGGGGCACTAAGGCACAGCGAAGGGCTAACCATGTTAACCTGTAGAAACTGTGGTGCTGTCCAACATGTGGAAGAAAGTTATAAATCGCTCCATTGCGTGTATTGCAGTACGCCTTTAATTCTGGAAGATCAATATAAGGAGGATTGGATTTTACCCGGTGCTGTCCTACCCTTTCAAATTGACAAAAAGAAATCCTACCAAATCTTTCAAAGATGGGTCAAAAGCCTTTGGTTTGCTCCCAACAAGCTCAAAAAAGCAGCACTCGACCCACAATTTACCAAAGGCCTCTATTTACCCTATTGGACCTTTGATGCCCAGTTGCAAGCCCATTATACAGGTCAGCGAGGAGAATACTACTATGAGACAAAAAGGGTGCGGAATGCGAAGGGAAAAGTGGTACAACAACGGGTGCGAAAAACACGCTGGTATCCCGCTTCTGGTCAGATCTTCGGATTTGTGGATGACACCCTGGTGGAAGCCTCTAAACAGCGAAAGGGAAGGGTACCCGCTAAAATAGCACGTTGGAACTTAAAACTATTGCAGCCCTTTAATTCCAGTTTTTTACGGGGTTTTGTCACTGAAAAATATACCATCCCCTTAAAACAAGGGCACTTGGTAGCCAAAAAAGAAGCAGAGCAAATCGCCAGGCGTTGGTGCCGCCGGGATATTGGCGGTGATACCCAACGGATTACGCGGATGGATATGCAATTATCAGATGAAACCTTCAAACATATTTTACTCCCGATGTATATTAGTGCTTACAGATACAATGGCAAGGAGTATCGCTTTTTTGTCAATGGAGAAAATGGCAATATCTCGGGGACCCGCCCTTATAGTTTTTGGAAAATATTCTTTGCCGTATTGTTCGGTATTTTAGTGATTGCCACGATTGTCCTTTTTAGCAAATAACAAATCGCTCAGATGAAAAAAGTAGTTTTCGTAGTATTCTTACTCTCAGGCTTTGCCTTTGCCCAGACTTCTCCAGATGCCCTTGACAAAAAGGGCATACAAGAAATGCTGATGGCCCAGCAAAAGGCGTGGAACAATTATGATATCGAAGCCTTTATGGAAGGGTATTGGAAATCGGATGAACTTACTTTTTACGGCAGCGGTGGCGTTATCAAAGGATGGCAAGCTACCTTGGAACGCTATAAAAAAAGCTATCCCACGAAGGATCATTTTGGGAAATTGGACTTCGTTTTTAATGAGATCGCGCCGATTTCCGAAGGGGTGTATTACGTTATGGGCGAATATTATCTAAGCAGAACGGTTGGGGATACCAACGGCATCTTTATGTTAGTCGTAAAGAAAATTGAGGGTGACTGGAAGGTTATTGCGGATACTTCGGCTAAAGTGAAATAAGATAACTAAAAGAGCATCGTAAAGGAGCTGCTTCACGTTGTTCAGCATGACAAAACGATTATAGCGTCCTGGCTCTAATAGCGTAATGGAAAATAAAGAAGACTCCTCTTTACCAATCCACAAGGAACCCTACGATTTGTTTTCTGACTTAATAACCACTTACTTGTCATACTGAGGAGTTTACGACGAAGTATCTTGATAAGGGAACCTGTTTTCGATAAAATCCATTTTAGGATTCGAAGTTTTTATTAGCTCCAATTTCTTGATGCGTAGCCAACCTTTTATTTCCTTCTCACGGGCTATTGCCTCCTGCACCCAAGTAAACTCTTCATAGTGCAATAGGTGTCGGCATTTGTATTTAGAAACAAAGGATTTTTTATTCTCCAGAATGTCTTTGTGATGTTCATGTAATCTTCTCCTGAGATTATTGGTCATCCCAGTATATAAGACCGTTTTATTACGATTGGTCAAAATATAAACGTAGTACGTATGCCTTCCTTCTCTGTACATTTCTGGAAAATAAAGAAATCCCTCATTACGCTATGCTTTTACAAACTAAGCAAAAACCTACACTTAGAACGACAAAACACTATTGGAAGGCTCAACCAAGCGCCCCAACACGATAAAACCGAATGGTATATTCTAAAATGCCCTCTGCGCTGCCCCAATTTGGATACAGTGATAGTAGTATTTCCCTGATACCCTACCAATAGCTACTTCGGAAGTGTCCAATGCGAAATTCCCGGGCCAGGGTTGGCTACTTTTAACTTGATTTTTGCGCTTTTTGAAGTCCCCTTTTCTATTTTTAGTGGACAAAATTTCCACTTGAAAAAATTCATTCCCTTTTGTCTTTTGCTACTTGGAGTAGCTTGTCAACAAGCTCCCAACACCAGTTCCTGGCAGGTGGTGTTAAAAACGGACGCGGATGGTAGCGTTATTGCCGGTTCTAAAGATGCATTGATCAATGCAATTCGAAAGGGCAGCGACCTTAAGATCGCTTGGGGAGTACAACGGGAAGACCTGTCCATAGAACATCTATCCGAACCCATTTGGTTAGCCGTCCTCAGCGAACAAGAGGTGATGGCCCACCTGGATCCCCAGGTATTATCCGGTATCGACTGGGATAATCTCAATGCTAATTACGAAGACCCGGCCTTATTACATCAGGAGTGGCGGGTAGTCTTGACGACAAAGGGAGATTTTGATGCCGTTTGGTACGATAGAAAAGCAGACACTATCGTCCGGAGATGGCCGCAAAAACATATCATGACCTGGTTTGCAAAAGGAAATACAAGCCAGGAAGTTGTCCCGTTATTTGCCCCGGAATAGCACTATTCCGTTCTCCCTCTGCTAAGCCTGGTGGTTGCCTGGCAACAATCAAAAGGTAAAAGATACTTACCGCTTGTGCCATTGGCACTTCGTTAAAATCAAACTGGCAAGCAGCTTTTTTTAGTACATTTAAGTATGCTTAAACCGCTTTCCTTGATCACTTTTTTTGTCATCTTAAACATGGGCATAGGACGCATGTTTCAGGAAAGTTTGGGCATCGTTTGTTTTTCAGAACTATCCATCCTGGCCATCACCAGTTTCTTTTTTTGGAGCCTTTCCGCAAAGCAAGTGAAAGAATGGTCTCAAAAGTGGGCTATTACGACTCACGGAAGAAATTTTTTCATTCAGGGGGGATTAGGAATGTCTGCCACGGTGCTCAATATTGTGTTAGGACAGCTACTGGTCATTTTTGTTATGACCACTGTATATCAGTGTACTTCTCCCAGTTTTGACTTCCTTAATGCCAGCCTTACGAACAACGTAGCAGTAAACCTGCTCTGTTATTTTGCCTTACTCTTCTATTTTACAGATACGAAAAGTACGCCCCAGAAACAGCCGTTAGCTAAAACGGCCAACCGGCCCATCAAGGTCACCAAAAAAGGGGCTCAATTTGTTTTAGCTGCTGAAGAGGTCATTTATGTAGAGGCCAGCAACAATTGCATTGTTTTTCATACCGAGAAAGGCAAATTTGTAAAATACCAAAGTCTTAAGTCCCTTTCGGAAAGCCTTTGTCCAACGACTTTTAAACGAATTCACCGTTCTTGTTTGCTCAACATTTCGTTTGTTGATTCTTTTCAAAAGAATAAAAACGGGGATGGCACCATCCTTTTAAAAACAGGTGAACAGCTGAAGTTCAGCAGGACCTATTTCCGTAATATTTTGATGAACTAAACAGCCGTTTACCCTCTTTTTTCCGCGACTGACATTGCTTTATTGGTATGCATAATGGCCTAAAATTAGTTTTGGCCAAATGCCAACAATGAGACACCTTTTGCTATTGTCTTTCCTTTTGCTATCGATCCCTCATGTATTCGCACAAGAGTATTTAAAAAGCAGTGAAACCATTCAGAAAACAAATGCCTCCCTTGTACTCGATGGGAGACTTAACGAAGTCCTTTGGGAAACGGCAAAGCCATTCCCCTTTATGGAGTGGCGTCCGAATTGGGGGGCAAAGGATAGCCTAACGACCCTGTACATCACTTTTGACGATAATTACCTCTATGTCGGTTTGGATGCCAAAGATCCCAATCCTGAGAAAATTATAGGAAGGAATCTTATCCGGGATGGGTGGTACGGTGATGATTACTTTGCCTTTCAAATAGACCCTAACAGGACACAAAAAAACGCTTTTGTATTTAGCATCTATCCTACGGGAGCGCGCTATGACATGTCCATTGCCAACAACAATATCCCTTTGGGGCGTGCCACAAATAACGTCGCCTATGATATGATTTGGGAAGGAAAAACCCAGCGTACTTCTGAGGGATGGCAGGCGGAATATCGTATCCCCATTTCAAATCTTCGCTTTGAGATACGGGAAGGTCAGGTGACAGCGGCTATTTCCGTACAGCGGACTATTAATTACGAAAACAAACTATTGGTGTATCCGGAGATTCCACAGAACATCCCGGGCGCTAACGGAATGCCTTCCCTTAAAAAACCAGTAGTGTTCTCAGGCTTACAACCCAAAAAGGATTTGCAAATAACACCCTACTTACTTGGAACGACCAGCAGTGCATATACTTTGGATGCTATTGCAGGATCATACAACAAACAATCCCTGGAAGAAATAGATGCCGGTCTCGACGTTCGCCTGGGAATTACCCCCAGCATTACCCTGGATGCGACACTAAATACCGACTTTTCTCAGGTGGAAATAGACGATCAATTGGTAAACCTGAGTCGTGCCTCGTTGTTTTTTCCGGAGCGACGAAAGTTTTTTCAGGAACAAGCGGGCCTTTTCGATTTTAATCTGGGAATTCTTTCTCAACTTTTTTACAGCAGAACTATCGGTATAAAAGATGGGGAATTGGTTCCCATAATCGGTGGGGTTCGGCTTACCGGAGAGCTGGGAAACTGGGATATCGGATTGTTATCGCTGCAAACGGAAGGCATTCGTTTAGACGAAGAAGCGCTTCCTTCCGAAAACTTTAGCGTACTCCGACTGCGCAAGAAAATGTTTAACGATCGATCCTTTCTGGGTATGATGGCCACGCAGGAAATTCGTTCGGATTATGTCAATGCCGCCCTGGGTGTGGATGGCATGGTGGATCTGGGGAACGATACCTTTTTAATTGGCGCTTTAACCACTAGTGTAGAAGGCGAAGACTATAATAATCTCTCATTTGATGTATGGCAGAATTCCCGATTAGCCGTAATGATCGATAAACGCAAACAGGACAATTGGTTTTATCGGGCAGCCTATGAATTTTCAGGGACAGCATTTAATCCCAGCATGGCTTTTCTGCTACGGGAAAACCATCATAACCTGTATCTGCAACTCAACAGGGGAAAATTTAACAACGTCCGGGAGGCACATACGTTTCAATACCAACGTTGGATGCTAATCAACTCAGACACTTACTATACCACAGATTTCTCGGACTTGTTAACGTGGTACAATCGCAGTCAATGGAGCGGGCGTTTTTTTAACGGAGATGAGATCGCTGTTTTCGGGCAACTGCAATACGAGTTCCTGGAAGCGCCTTTGGAATTCTCTCCCGAAGTTACTATTCCTGAAGGGCATTATTTTTTCCCCTTCTTTGGTGCCAGTTACACTCCCGGTACCCAACGCAAAATCAAAGTTCCGATCGCTTTGGAATACGGGCGCCTTTTTGATGGCGAAAACCTTGAAATACGATTGTCTCCCGAGTGGAATTTTAACGAACATCTTACCCTGGAAGGTTCCTGGCGTATCAACTACCTGAATTTTACTGCACGAAACCTGCGGGAATGGATTAATGTCCCTCAGCTCCGCTTGAATTGGGCGTACAATTTGCACCTTTCCGGAAGTGTCACTACCCAGTACAATTCTATCGTAGATCAGGTGTTTACCGCAATTCGCTTGCGCTGCAATTTTAGGGATGGACACGACCTGTATTTGGTCTACAACCAGGACTTTAATACCGAGAGAATGCTGCAGGTACCCCAATTGCCGTTCTACAACAATCAATTGTTCACCGTAAAATACAGCTACACCTTTATCAAATAACCGTTTTTGTGGGGGTGCTTCTAGGCGCTAGTTTAACATCAATTAACAGGATGTATTAAAAAAATTAAATACATTTCCTCAACCTGATATACCAATACATGCGCTGTTTCGTTGCTATCGTATTACTGCTTTCTATTGCTATCCATGGCCAAGACCACACCCTTACCCAACTCCCTTTTGAAAAAGATCTCATTCCGGAGGGCATTGCTGTAGACGCTAAAAACCAAAAAGTATTTTTTAACAGCCTTCGAAGGAATACAATTGTCCGATGCAACTTAGACGGCTCCCAACCGGAGGAATTCCTGGAACCCAACGGCTATGACTATCTATCTGGTTTTGGGATGACCGTAAAAGGAGATACCTTGTATGCTTTGGGGAATTCACTACCTAAAAAGAACAACACCTCTATCTTGCTTTTACTGCACCGGGAAACCGGTGCGCTTTTGGATTCTTACAAGCTAAACGATACCACGACGATTTACCTCAATGATCTTGCAGTGGGGGCGCAGGGAGAAGTATATATCACTGATTCTGAAAGTGATGCTATTTATACCTTAAATCATACGACAAATCAGCTGGAAGTTTTTTTTCAGCATCCTGAAATACAGTATTCTAATGGCATAGCCCTTTCGGATGCGGGAACGCTATTATATCTCGCCTCCTATGCTCATGGCATACGTATCCTGGACCTTAAAAAGAAAGAACTCGTAAACGAGGCAAATCTGTATAAGGGAATTGATGGAATGAAATACTACAACCACCATTTGGTTGCCATTGTCAACGGAAACCGGGATGGTACTAAGAATGGAGTGTACTGTTACCGTCTCTCGGATGACGGCAGGGCAATAGAAACCCAAGAAAGGGTAATGGCCCTTCAGGATCCCTCGGCTATTCCTACCACGCTGGACATCGCTAAAGACACCCTCTATTGCATTGGGGATACACAACTCGATAATTTTAACCAGGAGACCAACCAGATCATCGATCCCTCCTTGTTAAAACCCTACTATTTGATCCAATTGAACCTTACTAAAGTATTTCAGGATGATTAAACACGTATTCATCGCTTTTTTGCTCATTGCAGTCGGCAGGGCATATGGCCAGGAAAAGAATATCCTTTTGGCCAAACAGTATTGCACGGAAATCGGCCGGTTTGACCTCTTAATTGATGATGACGAAGTGGCCGGAGCCTATTATTTAAAGCCCAAAAATGCCTTAGGGGGCGTATGGGGCAAATTACAGGGCAACATAATGACCGGGAGATGGCACGACGCCGATGGGAAAGGCGACATTATCATCACTTTTGAAGATGATTTTGCATTTTTTACCGCCGACTATCGGAGCGACGATGATTTGGAAAAGTGGTACAAAGACTCCTGGCATGGTGCATTGCGCACGACCACCGAGGCATCTTTTGAACGAAACGGTCAACGCTATCAATGTGAATAAGCACAAAGCTCCTCAAAGGAGATTATTCTAAAAACACCAGGCAAACCGGGCTTCCAACAGCAAACTGACTGGTATATTCCAAAATGCCCTGCTCGCTATCCCGTTTGAATACGGTAATGTTATTACTTTTTTGGTTAGCAACCAATACATACTTTCCGGAAGGATCCAACACAAAATTCCGAGGCCAGTCTCCTTGAACAGATTCCCTACCTACTAAGGCAATTTTTCCGTTTTCCTCATCTACCCCAAAAATTACCGTGGTGAAAATACCCTGGTAATTTTTGGGGTAGAT
>JANQHL010000149.1 GCA_028277085.1 Flavobacteriaceae bacterium | reverse complement strand
CATAACCAATAAAATTAGAATACGATATATGGCATCGCATTACGAAGCACCGATACGAAAACCCCTTGTCCTTGGCGATAAAGGCTACCACGATGTTTCTGTAGATATTGCAGGACCCGTAGAGGGTAAAGCCAACAAACAATGGTGGATAGTATTTTCCATAGCATTGGTGGCATTCCTCTGGGGAGTGGGCTGTATCATTTATACGATTTCCACGGGAATCGGGGTATGGGGCCTCAATAAAACGGTAAACTGGGCGTGGGATATCACCAACTTTGTATGGTGGGTAGGTATTGGTCACGCAGGAACACTGATCTCTGCAGTATTGTTGCTTTTCCGCCAAAAGTGGCGTATGGCCATCAACCGCTCCGCAGAGGCCATGACCATTTTTTCCGTTATTCAGGCAGGATTGTTCCCAATAATTCACATGGGTAGACCTTGGTTAGCCTATTGGGTATTGCCTATCCCCAACCAATTTGGGTCGCTTTGGGTAAATTTTAATTCCCCACTGCTCTGGGATGTATTTGCGATCTCAACCTATCTTTCGGTATCGCTCGTATTCTGGTGGACAGGATTACTTCCGGACTTTGCCATGATCCGTGACAGGGCGGTTAAACCCTTTCAAAAGAAAATATACAGCCTGTTGAGTTTTGGTTGGACAGGCCGGGCCAAAGACTGGCAGCGTTTTGAAGAGGTATCTTTGGTACTGGCAGGATTGGCCACTCCTTTGGTACTTTCGGTACACACTATCGTATCGTTTGACTTTGCTACCTCGGTAATCCCGGGATGGCATACCACCATTTTTCCACCGTATTTTGTTGCCGGCGCGATCTTCTCGGGATTTGCTATGGTGCAAACCCTGTTGATAATCATGCGTAAGGTGTGTAACCTCGAAGCCTATATCACCGTACAGCACATTGAGCTCATGAACATCGTAATTATGATTACCGGTTCTATTGTGGGTTGTGCTTACATTACCGAGCTATTCATTGCCTGGTACTCCGGAGTGGAATACGAACAATATGCTTTCTTAAACCGGGCCACCGGGCCCTATTGGTGGGCATATTGGTCCATGATGACCTGTAATGTATTCTCCCCACAATTTATGTGGTTTAAAAAATTACGTACGAGTATCATGTTCTCCTTCTTTATCTCTATCGTGGTGAACATCGGAATGTGGTTTGAGCGGTTTGTAATTATTGTGACTTCATTGCACCGCGATTACTTGCCATCTTCCTGGACGATGTTCTCCCCAACATTTGTGGATATCGGGATATTTATTGGTACCGTAGGATTCTTCTTTGTGTTGTTCCTCTTGTATTCAAGGACCTTCCCTGTAATTGCGCAGGCAGAGGTAAAATCGATCCTAAAGTCTTCCGGGGAACGATATAAAGTACTTAGGGCAGAAGGAAAACCACTATACACTAAACCAGCGCGAGGGGTGATCATTGAAGTTGAGCCGGAACAGGAAGAAGCGCCGGAGATAGCACCACAGGGACAGCCCGTATTACAGCTACTGGATCGTATTGGTAAATTTGATATTGGCAGTCAAATTCCGGACGACTTGAAGAAAGTGAAAGGCATTGGCCCGTTAATGGAAAAGACATTGAACAAGATTGGTATTTTCTCCTTCTTGCAAGTGAGTAAAATGACCGAAAAGGAGTACGACTTATTGGATTCAATCACCGGTTCGTTCCCTGGTAGGGCGCAACGGGACGATTGGGCAGGACAAGCGAGAAAATTGATAAATCTAGATTAAGGAGAAATGGCAGCAACTACCCTATTTAAGGCATTGTATGACGATGACGACTTGCTGATGCATGCCGTAAAAAAATTACGTTCCGAAAAATACCATATTGAGGAAGTGTACACTCCTTTCCCGGTTCACGGGTTGGATAAGGCTATGGGCCTGGCAGATACCAGGATCGCCATAACCTCTTTTATGTATGGTTGTTTGGGACTTGCAGTAGCTATTACCATGATGAACTACATCATGATTCAGGACTGGCCCCAGGATATTGGCGGTAAGCCCAGTTTTAGCTATTTGGAAAACATGCCGGCCTTTGTGCCTATCATGTTCGAGATGACAGTATTTTTTGCGGCCCACTTAATGGTGATTACCTTTTACTTACGCAGTAAGATGTGGCCCTTTAAGAAAGCGGAAAATCCGGATATAAGAACTACCGACGATAAATTCCTTGTGGAAGTACAGGTAAAAGGGGATGAAGAGGAATTAAAAGAATTGTTATTGGATACGGGAGCAATTGAGGTTCATGTGCCAAAAAAGTAGGACTATGACAAAAACCATTTCAAAATTAGGATTGTTAATCCTTCTTTTAGCAGGGGTCACTTCTTGTTTTGATAAGAATGAGCCCAACTACCAGTATATGCCTAATATGTATGAATCTGTGGGATACGAAACCTATGAAGGGGATAACAACGGATTACTTCCTGACGGTACCGCTGCAATGTTACCTGCGGAGAACACTGTATCCCGAAATTGGCTGCCTTACGAGTTTGAAAATACGCCGGAAGGAAAAGAATTGGCCCGGTTGCAACCCAGTCCTTTGGATTCTTTACAACAGGAGGAAAATCTGGCTAAGGGGAAAGAGTTATATGATGTGTACTGTGCAATTTGTCATGGGAACAAAGGAGCCGGGCAGGGTACCCTCGTAAAAAGGGAAAAAATACTAGGGGTTCCCAGCTATGCGGATGCCGCTAGAAATATTACTGTCGGGAGTACCTATCATACCATGTATTATGGGTTAAACTCTATGGGTTCTTATGCCGCGCAAATGAGTACAGAAGAAGAACTATGGCAAGTGGCAGAATATGTGATGCAATTAAAAGAAGACCTATCCAAATAAGCCAATCGGAATGAGATATACTTTTTCAAATAGACTAAAAATAGGATCGTACATAGCGATGGCGCTTGGCTTGATTATGCTTGCTGCAGGGTTCATGAGTACACCTGCCAGTGTAGAAGAAGCCAAAGCTATGGTGGCGGCAAGCCATGCTGACGGCCATGGAGGTCATGGGGAAGAAAGCGCGGCAGCTGGGCATGATACAACAGACACACACGATGCATCCCATGGGGAAGGAGAACATGCCGCAGCTGGTCATGATGCTGCCCATGACGAACATGTCTATCACCAATTGAAGAACAGGCCCTGGTCTGCACTATACGTCGCGGCCTTCTTTTTCTTTATGATCGCTTTAGGGGTGCTGGCCTTTTATGCGGTACAACATGCGGCACAAGCCGGATGGTCGCCGTTGTTGTTCCGGATCATGGAGGGAATAACAGCCTACCTTGTGCCAGGGGGAATCATTGTATTTGTGATTCTCGTGCTTTCCGTGTTGCATTTTAACCATCTCTTCACCTGGATGGATGCGGAGGTAGTAGAACACGACAGGTTACTCCAGGGGAAAAAAGGATATCTAAATCCTACCTTCTTCCTTATTCGTGCTGCTATATTTTTGGGAGGTTGGATTGCCTACAGGCAAGTTTCCAGACGCCTAAGTCTGGCCCACGATAAAGCAGAAGATAATTCGAATTTTAAAAAGAATTTCAGATGGTCTGCCGGATTCCTGGTCTTCTACCTGGTCAGTGAATCAATGATGTCCTGGGATTGGATCATGAGTTTGGATCCACACTGGTTTAGCACTTTATTCGGATGGTATGTATTTGCCAGTATGTTTGTTTCCGGGATTACGGTAATTGCCATGGTTACCATTTATTTGAAATCCAAAGGATACCTGGAAGAGGTAAATGATAGCCATATCCATGACCTGGCGAAGTTTATGTTTGGGATCAGTATTTTCTGGACCTATCTTTGGTTCAGCCAGTTCATGCTAATCTGGTACGCTAATATTCCTGAAGAGGTGACCTATTTTGTGACTCGGATAGAGCATTACAAATTGCCATACTTTGGTATGGTTGTGCTTAATTTTATCTTCCCATTATTGGTGTTGATGAACAGCGATTACAAACGGGTGAATTGGTTTGTAATAATGACAGGGATTGTAATTTTATTTGGGCACTATATGGATGTTTTCAATATGGTGATGCCGGCAACCGTTGGTGAAAATTGGCATTTGGGGATCCCCGAAATCGGTGGAATATTGTTCTTTGGCGGCTTGTTTACCTTCATAGTATTCAACGCCCTTACTAAGGAAGAATTGACACCCAAACGCAATCCATTTTTAGAAGAAAGTAGACAGTTCCACTACTAATTACGCAAGAGAAAGTATACGAAATGACGACATTATTAGTTTTAACGGTTCTGGTTTTAGTGGCTATAGCTATTTGGCAGCTAACCAAGATCTTTGAATTATCACAGTTACGGGTGGATGCCTCCAGATCGGAGATTGCAGATGATTCGGATAACCGGACCAATGGGTACTTGTTGTTTGGTTTCTTGATCTTCATTTATGGGATCACAATTTTCAGTTTTGCCAAATACACCAAAGTATTGTTGCCGGAAGCTGCTTCTGCGCATGGTGGGGAGTACGACACCTTAATGTGGGTTTCCTTTGCTGTGATTTTCTTTGTACAGACGATCACCCAAGCCTTATTGCACTATTTTGGGTATAAATACCGGGGAGAGAAAGGAAAAAAGGCACTCTTTTATGCCGATAATGATCGCTTGGAGTTCATCTGGACAATTATACCGGTGATTGTATTGGCCGGATTAATTATTTCCGGATTGTACTACTGGACCAATATCATGGATATCAATGAAGAAGATGACCCGCTGGTAGTAGAATTGTATGCGCAACAATTTAACTGGACGGCGCGATATGGTGGAGAAGATAATGTCCTGGGAGATGCCAGTGTCCGGTTAATAGATATCGATCGTGCTAATGTATTAGGTCTTGATGAATCAGACCCCAATGCTGCGGATGATGTTATTGTAAGGGAATTACATTTGCCGGTAGGTCGAAAGGTGAATTTTTACATGCGATCACAGGATGTACTGCATTCCGCTTACATGCCACATTTTAGGGCGCAGATGAACTGTGTGCCTGGAATGATCACCCAGTTTTCTTTTACCCCAACGATTACAACCGAAGAAATGCGATTGAACCCGGACGTCGTGGAAAAGGTGAAAAGAACGAATGCCCTTCGGGCAAAATGGGCCGCAGAAGGAAGACCGGATTCCGATCCCTGGGAGTTTGATTATGTATTACTTTGCAATAAGATTTGTGGAAAGTCGCATTACAATATGCAGCTTAAGATCATTGTGGAGACGGAAGAGGAATACAATCAATGGATACAAGAGCAGACAACATTTGCTGAAACAGTTACGGTAGCTAATACCACCGCCCAACCGGAAACTATGGAGGAGGAGATAACAGCGGTAACGGAAACCGAAGCAATGGCAGTTAATGAATAAGAATTTGCTAGAAAAAGAAGATTAAACTAAAAAAACCTATTGGATTATGTCTGCAATTGCACACGCACATGCCGAAGACCACGCCCATGACGATCACGGGCATCACCATAAGGAGACATTTATAACGAAGTACATTTTTAGCCAGGATCATAAGATGATTGCCAAGCAATATCTTATTACCGGGTTGATCATGGGATTCATAGGGATTGCAATGTCCCTGTTGTTCAGGATGCAACTGGCCTGGCCGGGAGAGTCCTTTCCTATTTTCGAGGCCCTTTTAGGAAAGTGGGCACCCGATGGTGTAATGGATGCCGATGTGTATTTAGCCTTGGTGACCATTCACGGAACGATCATGGTATTCTTTGTATTAACAGCAGGATTGAGTGGTACGTTCAGTAACCTTTTAATTCCGTTGCAAATTGGAGCAAGGGATATGGCTTCCGGATTCCTAAACATGCTTTCTTATTGGATGTTCTTTATGTCTTCGGTGATTATGGTCATTTCCCTGTTTGTAGAAGCGGGACCTGCGGCGGCGGGTTGGACAATTTACCCACCGCTGAGTGCATTGCCGATGGCGCAACCCGGTTCAGGGGCAGGAATGACGCTTTGGTTGGTTTCTATGGCCGTGTTCATTGCCTCTTCCCTTTTGGGATCGTTGAATTATATTGTTACCGTAATCAACCTTAGGACCAAGGGAATGTCCATGACCCGCTTGCCTTTGACGATCTGGGCATTCTTCGTGACAGCTGTTATCGGGGTAATCTCTTTCCCGGTATTGCTTTCTGCAGCGTTGTTGTTGATCATGGACAGAAGTTTTGGAACGTCATTCTTCCTATCCGATATCTTTATTCAAGGCGAAGTATTGCACTATCAAGGGGGCTCACCGGTATTGTTCGAGCACCTGTTCTGGTTTTTAGGGCACCCTGAAGTGTATATCGTATTGTTGCCCGCTTTGGGGATCACTTCCGAAGTGATGGCGACCAATGCCAGGAAACCAATTTTTGGGTACCGTGCGATGGTAGCTTCTATCCTTGCCATTGCCTTTCTTTCTACCATTGTTTGGGGACACCATATGTTCATCTCCGGAATGAACCCCTTCCTTGGTTCTGTATTTACCTTTACGACATTGTTGATCGCGATACCCTCCGCGGTAAAGGCATTTAATTATATAACCACTTTATGGAAGGGGAATCTGCAGTTGAATCCTGCGATGCTATTTTCCATTGGTTTGGTGTCCACCTTCATTACCGGGGGATTGACTGGAATTATTCTGGGGGATAGTACCCTGGATATTAACGTGCACGACACCTATTTTGTAGTGGCGCACTTCCACCTGGTAATGGGAATATCTGCGTTATATGGACTTTTTGCCGGGGTGTACCATTGGTTCCCAAAAATGTTCCAGGGACGCATGATGAATAAGAATTTAGGATATATCCATTTCTGGATCACTGCAATTTGTGCGTATGGGGTCTTTTTCCCGATGCACTTTGTGGGAATGGCTGGCGTGCCGAGAAGATATTATCAAAACACCGCCTTCCCTATGTTTGATGAATTGACCAATGTACAAGTGCTTATGACCGTTTTTGCGCTTATCGCCGGTTTGGCACAATTGGTATTTGTGTATAATTTTGTCAGCAGCATTTTCTACGGGAAGCGAGGGCCTCAAAACCCCTGGAATTCCAATACACTGGAATGGACCGCACCTCAGGAGCACATGCACGGTAACTGGCCAGGCGAAATTCCACATGTACATCGATGGGCCTATGATTACAGTAAAACCTATGAAAACGGGGAATACATAATCCCTGGACAGGATTTTGTTCCACAACATATTCCACTACAGGAAAATGAAGAAGAACTGAATCATTAAGTAGGATAACTAAAGATTACTAAAACCAACCCATCCCATAACGGATGGGTTTTTTGTTACTACTTTGGCACGTTTTTTTATGTAAATTACCGGAAAGTGATATGAAATCGCCCCAAACTACGTTGAAATTTTAGACACCAAAAACCAGTGAAAATGAAATGCCATCTGTTATTGCTTCTTTTGCTGACCATCCCCTTTACACTATTAGGGCAGCGAAAACCGAAAATCAAAGGAAACCGCTCGGTAACGGAAGTGCGTGAAACGCTTCCCCCTTTCAATGCGATTGAATTGAATGACAACTTGGAAATCCGGTTGAAAAAATCCTTCGGCGAAAGGTACGAGGTTGTGGCAGATGACAATCTGGTGGATGTCTTAAAGTTTGAAGTGCTTGATAGTACCTTGGTCATTTCCTCCTTTTACACCATAGTATCGAAGAAAAAGTTGGAGATCACCATTGAATTTCAGGAATTACGATCCATAACCCAAAGGGATGGAAAAATTTTCAGTGATGCCCTGATTGAATCCGATGAACTTTTCATCAATACGTTTGGAAATTCCCAATTGGACCTGGATGCAAGCGGTTTTATGGCCAATGTAAATGGGGAGGACAATAGTAGGATGGACTTAAACCTGGACATCGATTCCCTTAGTGTTTCTCTAAAACATAAGACTAACGCAATTATCTATGCGGTGAGTGGCGCAAAAGCGGTGGATTTGCAAAATACAGCTTCCCTGACCCTTGAGGGTACTACGGAAAACTTACTGGTGGCCATGTCCGGAAATTCCAAACTTAAAGGGGATAAATTGGAAGCCGCCGAAGTAGATCTGACCATTAAGGAATCGTCTTTTGCCCGTGTTTATGCCTTTAGGAATTTTACCTTAAATTCCAGTGGAACGGCAAGAACCTTTCTTTATGGCAGTCCGAAAGTCGCCATATCCGAATTTCTGGATACTTCTCAGCTGCTTAAAAAAGAAGATTAGGGCTTGTTAACATTAAACAGAAATCATGGATTTTTTGATGATTTTTTCGGATTTCGAGGCTTTTTTTGGTAAACATAGCGGGCTACGTATCCAAAAAAGAACGAAGAAATACGGAAAAAGGGCGAAAAAGCCACTTTTAGGCTTAGTGTTAACAGGCCCTAGTTGGCAATCGGGGCAGTGAGTTGGTGTTCCGGAATTCCAAAACCATCAACCAGAGCATTAACATGAGGTCTCAGTTCTGTGGATAAACGTTCTACGCGTTGGCGGATCGCTTTGGATTTGGTGCCCCCCAAATACCCTTGTTCTAAAAACCATGTGGCGTTGGCCCTGATAATAGCCAGGCTATGTAGTGCACCTAACTGATAGAGCAGGCTGCGATAGGGATCTTCCGGGAGATGCTCCAGTTTTTCGTAATACCACTTTACAGCAAGGACATCGCTATAGGCTTTACCTAGCTCCAGGATATGCGTCTGCGTTTTTAAAAAAGCCTGGTAACTCGGGATCCCTTTTTTAATGTAATTCTTTATCCGTAGGGCAGCAGAATAAGTTAGTCGACGTAACCTGAAATCAAGGGCATGCAAATGGAATTTCGGATTGTATAAGTGCGCACTATCCACCTTGTTGACATAGGCCGGATTAATAGTGGTAAATCGATCTGAAAGTTGTGTCCCCAAAAACCGCAATACACTAGAAAAACCACCGGAATTGAATTCCGAATTAAAATCAGATAGTACACCTTTAGCAGCTAGCTGTAAAAGGACAGTATTGTCGCCCTCAAAGGTGGTGAAGATATCGGAATCGTTTTTGAGGTCGGCTATCCGGTTTTCCAGGAGGTAACCTTTACCACCGCAGGCTTCCCGGCTTTCCTGAATAGCAGCCGTAGCAAACCAGGAAACTATTGCTTTTAATCCGGCTACCTGGGTTTCAATTTTTCGCTTGTCATCACTGGTAGTAGCGGCGTATTCCTGCATGGCACGTTGTAATGCGATATGATATATGTAACAACTTGCCACCTTGGGGATCAATCGCAGTTGGTGACTTGGGTAATCCATCAACAGATCTTCTTGTATTTTAATATTGTTATTGAATTGCCGCCGTAGGAGTCCATATTTTACCGCTATGGTCAATGCCATCTTAGCGGCAGCTAACGCGCCTTTGGCTACGCAAATACGGCCACCTACTAAGGTGCCCAGCATGGTAAAAAAGCGCTTGTTCGCGTTCTTTATTTTAGAATAATAGTTCCCCTGTTCATCGATCCCCCCATAATGGTCCAGGAGATTTTCCACCGGCACCTTTACCTGATTGAACCAGATTTTACCGTTATCAACACCATTTAGTCCTAGCTTATAGCCATTGTCTTCAATAGTGATCCCTTCCAATTCTTTATGATTAACGTCTCTAAGGGGTACCAGGACGGCGTGCACCCCTTCATTTTTTCCGTTGACCAGCAATTGCGCAAATACAGTGGCCATTGTAGCATGTAAGGCGTTCCCGATATATTCTTTATTGTCGTTGGTGCCTGGGGTATGTAGTACCAGGCAACGTTTTTCATGGATGTAGGTGGCTGTGGTCTTAATGCCCCTTACATTGCTGCCATGTCCGGTTTCTGTCATGGCAAAACAGCCCAGAAGTGCAGCGGTTCCGGCACCGGTAAGGTACTGCTCACGTTGTGATGGATTCCCGAGGTTTTGAATACTTCCCCCGAAGAGTCCAAATTGAACCCCAAATTTTACAGCTAAGCTGCCGTCAACAAAAACCAAATGTTCAAAAATAGAAGCATAGGTTTCTAAATCCTCTTTTCCACCATTGGCACTGGGATAGGCGTACGCACCCCAACCGTTTTTCGCCAATAACAGTAACTGATCAAGAACCAACTGCCGAAAAGCGGTTTTGTCTCTTTGAATGGACCATGTAAAAGGAGCCTGTTGCAACAATTTCCGGAATTCCAGTAGCACCTCCCATCCTTTTGTGTTAAGCAGGGCATCCAAGGTTTTGCCGTCGTAGGTGGTAGCAAAGGGTTGATGTACTACTTCTATACGGAACAAGTGATTGTAGTGATTCGGTTGAATGCCAAGATTGCGTTCTATTTTTTGAAGTTGCGGATTATGCCCCTCAGTACTGTGGTAGAAATGCGCTACTTTCATCGCGAAGGCCTCCAGGGGGTACGTTTCAGACTCTATCAGGGCCACCCCACTAGTGGAAATCAACTGCTGCCAGGATTTAATTTCCTCGTTTTTTGGGGGATTTTCCTTATCCAACCAATTGAGCAACTGTGCTTTTTCTTCCGGGGCTAAAGAAAGATCCGCTGAAATAGCAGTTTGCACTACTTGAATTTCAGAGGCCGATAGCAAATCGTCCGACCAGATCACATAAAAGAAAGGAATATACGGAAGAATGCCGGGGCTGTAGGAAGCTACTGTCATAGGTTGAAAATAAGATAAATTTACGGGTAGTGGTAGCATTTTCAATTAGAAAATGGTATAGGGGAATTGCCTTATATTTGGGTTATGAACGAAAATCTGG
>JANQHL010000127.1 GCA_028277085.1 Flavobacteriaceae bacterium | reverse complement strand
CTTGTTGTTAGGACGATACGTAAGTCCGGCTTTTGGATTAAAAAAAGTATAGTTTTCATCCACCCCGAAAGGAACCGTTGGATCAAACAGATCTCCGTTGGCCTCATAGTTTACGGTTCTCAGTTGAAGATCCCCAAACAGAGAGAATTGTTCATTGAGTTCCAGCGTTGCTTTGGCATATATATTAAAATCCGTTTTATCCGTAGCGTTGTCATAAAAGCGAAAGGGAATATCGGGGAGCTGTGCAAATTCCGCTGCTGTTATCTCACCAAACTGCTCACCATCATACCTATTCCAGGCACCTCCAATGACAGCATTCAATTTGTTCTTATCGTATAGAAAACTAAATACAGTTCCGTAGAAATCACTGTTTAAATGCCTTCTTGTGGTGAGATCCGAACGGTCTACGGTTTCACCATTCACCTCAAAAGAAGGTAATCCGTAAAACGAAAAATCCGGATTAAAAAAACCTGGATCGGACTCAACATATTGTTCGAAGAATCCTCTACTATTCGTGTAATGCAAAGATACATTTCCAGTCCAGTAGTCGCTTAATTTTTGGGTAATATGCAATTGAAAATGGTCTTGCTTATAGTTATCGGTCTGCTGGTCGTAAAACTGCCTATTCCCATCCGCATCCAGGAACACCCCATCATTATTAAACCTGCGATCTTCTTCCAGACCAGCGGCATTACGTCCGGCAAAGGACAGCCCGGTAATCTCCTCACCACCAAACACAACCGCTTTTATCAAGGTGTTATCGTCTTTATATACACCATCCAAAAAGTAGGACCGTAAATCCGAAAAAGCGCGGTCCACGTAACCATCCGAATCAATTTTGGAAAGCCTTGCCGAAAAAGCAAAATGATCCGCTAATACCCCTGTCCCGAAGCGTACGGTATTTTTAAACGTTCCAAAACTCCCTAAACTGCTTGCGACTTGCCCAAATGCCTCCTCCGACACATTGTGCGTGAGTACATTTATGCTTGCTCCAAAAGCGCCAGCGCCGTTGGTAGATGTTCCCACCCCACGCTGTACCTGGATATTCTCGATAGAGGAGGCAAAATCCTGCAAATTCACGAAAAAGGTGGTTTGGCTGTCTGCATCGTTATATGGAATACCGTTTATGGTGACGTTGATTCGGGAATTGTCGGCCCCGCGAATCCGGAAATCTGTTGGCCCTACCCCTGTGCCATCAAATGTGGTTGCAACAACAGAGGGCAGATAATTGAGTAGGACAGGGATATCCTGACCGAGATTTATCCTCTGGATTTCTCCTTTTTCCAATTGGGAATAGGTGACAGGGATCTTGTCATTGGCACGGGAAGCAGAAACTACTACCTCGTCCAGTTCAATTTGCTTGTTTTGTGTAGAATCTTGTTGTTGATTTTGTGCATTTATCGAAAAGGAAAGGCCGCACAGCGCCAAAATTGCGAACATAGATGTTTTCATCCGTAAAATTTTTACGAATAAAAGGGGCTATTATTCTGGTTAAACATGATTTTTTGCGACGGCAAATCCAGCCTTCTGCCCTCTTTTCCAAACACCAACAGGTCCCAGCCTTGAGTGTTTGGCCATCCCTTAGCGGCATTACCCGCCCAGGTTCAATGGGTATAATCTCAGCCTCCTTAGCTAAAGGAAGCACCCCTTTTGAGATAGCGTCAAAAGTAATGTGGAAATTTGAAAAAACAAAGAGCCCCGGAAAAATGGATCCCAAAGCAGTTGTAAAAGACAGCTATCTTTTAGTGATCCATCTACCATAAGCATCAATGTAGACGGTTCTTTGCGTACCACTTTTTAAAACCATAACCAGCTTGTATTTTCCCTGGTTATTCTTAAACGCCTGGCTTAACAGGGAAGTCGGGTAATCTTTGATAAGCGTCTGAACCACCGCCGGGGGTAGTTCTGCAGGGTCTATCTTTTTAAACTCATCTATCAGCACGCTTGACGCCGGACTTGTGTTTACAGTAGCATCGCAGAGTTGTGGAATGCTAAACGCTACGATCAACAGGGCAAAAAACAGCTTCTTCATCTACTTATTTCGTATAATTACTTTGCTTAGCTATCTACGGAAGAAATTTTAAATCGGACGTTTTTACTATTTCTTTATACAAAAAAAGGCTACCGCAGTAGCCTTGTTAACATCCGATTTCATCATTGTGGGGAAACGCTCAGCAGCATCGTTCTTCAGATGTCGTGGGAAAACATGGTTAGTGTTAGCGGGCATTAGCCCTTTGTACCATTTCCCTTATCTTTTCTCCTCATTTTAGAGTATTTTGTCGATCCCTGAATTATCAAAAGGACCGCCGCCAAAAAAACCAGCAGGCCCACCGCAACCATAATATAATGTAATGTGTTTTCCATGTTGCTAAATAAAAGGGCCGCCCTTACAGGACGCGGCCCTTCCAACCAAATCAACCAACCAAAAATTATCTATCTGCAATGTATCGCAGAGGAGTATCTTTTACTTTCCGGAAAACGAGAACCACAATTGTGCTTTTAATCTCTCATTTTCTCTGCTTCATTTATTATGACACCAGTTCTAAAAAAAAGTCACACTTTAGGAATAATTAACAATTTAGTCCTATCGCCTTATACATTTTAATCGTACATAAGTAAAGGGTTTCTTATGAAGTCCAGGCCCCAAAAGAAGATTACCATAAAAATAGCAATGGGTTACTTGAGTATGGCCCTATTGGTGCTTACTCTTGGTATGTTCATTAAGGTAGAATTGAAAGCGTATCTCTCCTTAGACACCTCCACAGAAAATGATAAGATTCTTTTGTCAACTAACGAACTTCTTACCGGGATTAACGAGGGAGAACACCTTTCTAAACTTGCACTTAATGAACGATCTAAGCTCAGTTTAAAAGCATATGCAGCTAAAGTAGATACTTTAAATGCTCAAATTGACCAGTTAAAACCCATGGTCGAGACCAGAGCCCAAGGTAAAATGTTGGATAGTGTTCAGCTCCTTTTGAACAAAAAAATAGAGAATGTACGGCTTCTTCGCCAATTGCAAATACAAATTGAAAAAAACACTTCTATAGATACCCTATTGGAGAAATTTAATAGGGTAGAACTTTCTTTAGGACGCATTATCCCCGAAAAATTAGTGCCGGATTTTGATAGCCTGTCTACAAAAACCCAAAATACGATTAGGGAATACACCTCTTTACTAAATCAGAACATTCCTGATGATGGTAACACGCAAACTGCTAATAAAAAGATGGATTCTGTAATCGTTGCATTACGAGAAATTCTAAAACAAGCCAAGGAAACACAATTGGAAAGCAAAAGGGCTTTACTACAGCGAGAACTTAAGATTGCGCGTACAGGTCTTGAATTATCACAAAAATTACAGCAGTTAGTTTCAACCATTGAACAAGAAATCTACATCAATACCCAAGAAATACATCGGCAAAGGCTGACGGTACTAAAGCGTAGTGCCCAATGGATTGCCCTTTTGGTTTTCACGAGTTTGGGAGTTGTTGTATTGTTCACTTTTTTGATCTCTCGCGACTTTTGGAAAGTGCAGCAGTACAGAAAACAACTTGAAAAGGAAAAGCAATATTCCGAATCACTGCTAAAAAGTCGGGAGCAGTTGATTACCACGGTAAGCCATGATCTTAGAACCCCTCTAAATACGATTATGGGTTATACGGAGCTTTGCAAGCAAGACGCCACTCATCCCTTACAAAAGCAACATTTAAAACGTATTAGCTTCGCTTCCGGATATGTCATATCGTTAGTTAATGACCTGCTGGATTTTTCTAAACTGGAAGCCGGGCAAATCAAAATCAACAAAAAGTCGTTTCTACTTCCAGAATTGATCAAATTAACCGCTACCGAAAATCAAAAAAAGTACGCTAACAAACCTATTAATTTAGTTATCGAAGTTCACCCGGATCTTAGCCGTCCAATTTTTGCAGATCCACTGCGCATTAAACAAATACTGAACAATCTCATCAGCAATGCCTTTAAGTTTACCCAAAAGGGCTTTGTAAAAATTCATGCGATACCATGCCTTGATAACGGTAAAAGGCCTTTTCTAAAAATTGAAGTAAGTGATAGTGGTATTGGTATTAATAAAAAGGAACACGAACGCATATTCGAGGAATTTGTGCAATCCGGTGTCGAGCCGGAAAAAAAATATACAGGCTATGGTTTGGGCCTCGCTATTTCGCGTAGGATAGCTACACATTTAAACGGTACGCTAGGTATTGAAAGTGAAGAAGGGCTGGGTAGCAGCTTTTCCCTCATGCTTCCCCTGGAATTTGCAAAAGAAAAGTTGTTATCGCCACAGAAACCAACTTCTCCCCTACAAAAAGCCACACTTTTGGTTTTTGATGATGATCCCACCCATCTTGAATTGCTGAATGCTTTTTGCAGCCGTCTGGGTTTGCAGGTTATTGGATTATCTTGTTTTAAAGCCTTAGGCCCGCACGAAACGTTCAGCTATGATGTGGTGCTCACGGATATTCAAATGCCTGAAAATAATGGTTTTCAAGTACTTCAGATGCTACAAACAGGCAACTACACTCATTACACTGGACAACCAATTATTGCCATGACCGGACGGCAGGATATCTCCAAAAAAGCATATCTCAAAGCGGGATTTTCCTCTGTTTTAAGAAAACCCTTCACTTTGGGGGAACTGACCTATGCATTAGAGAAAGTGGTTGTATCTCCCCTTGCGATAAGTTCAAAAACAACACTACTCCCTAAACCAAAAAGAACAGGTACTGAATCCACTTTTGATGTTTCTTATTTTTTAGCCTTTCTGGGGAATGAAAAGAAAGAAATCACCGAAGTATTAACGTCTTTTTTGAAGGAAAGCAGAATTAATATTCAATACATTAAGGAATGTATGGCATCCGGAGCGATTGAGAAAATTTCTTTTGCTGCACACCGTATGCTCCCAATGTTCTATCATTTAAGGGCAATGCCAATCATTTCAGTTCTTAAAGAACTTGAATATTTAGACCAAAAAACAAAGCGAGTAGAGCTTCAAAAAAGTGTGGCAACACTGGAGCAAGAATTTAAACATATGGAAAAAGAGCTAATGGAAGTGCTAACTAAACATCCATATTGTACTGATTAATCTTATTGTACAATGTCTTACGGGTTATCTGTAATAGTTTGGCCGCTTCTGTTTTGTTAAAATTGGTGTGTTCCAGTACCCGCAGGATTTGTTTTTTTTCATATTCCACCCTGGAGAATGTAGCATTCTCTTTGTTGCTATCCCATCCTGTTTCCGAAATCACAGGATCGGGTAACACCTCCTTCTCAATAGTTGTACCCTGGGTTAGCAAAACTGCTCTTTTGATTACGTTCTGTAATTCTCTCAAATTACCGGGCCATTTGTACTTTTTAAAGGCCGCTTCTACCTCTGGAGAGAATCCTTGAACTTCCCGTTGTAGTTGTTGGTTGGCCTTTTCAAGAAAATGATAACAAAAAAGGGGTAAATCATCTACTCTATTCCTTAAGCTGGGCATTTCAATAGAAAACTCGTTAAGCCTATGAAATAGATCTTCTCTAAATTTACCCTGACACACAAGCTGTTGTAAGTCTTCGTTGGTAGCAGCAATTATTCTAACATCAACGCTTATTTCCTGAGTACTTCCGAGACGCTTGATATTTCGTTCCTGCAGCACACGAAGCAATTGAATTTGATTTTCATAAGAGAGATTTCCAATCTCATCGAGAAAGAGGGTGCCTTTATCGGCAGCTTCAAAATGCCCCAATTTCTCTTGAGTCGCTCCGGTGAAACTCCCTTTGGTATGACCAAAAAACGCACTGGTCGCCAATTCTTTGGGAATCGCCCCACAATCCACAGCTATGAATCTTTGTTCAGCTCTTTTACTATGATTATGTATTTGCCTGGCAACTACTTCTTTTCCGGTCCCACTTTCCCCTGAAACTAAAACCGACATGTTTGTGGGTGCTACCAGTTGCACATATTCCTGGAGTTGTTTTGCGGACTCACTGATCCCATAGATTCCTGCCTGACGTTGTTTGTTCTTGTGTCCCATCCTATTGGTACTTTCTGCAATGGCCTGGATTCCAAGATCAGCGTTTAGGGCACTCTTTATGACAAGGAGCATTTCTTCCGGGATAAAAGGCTTTGCGATATAATCAAAAGCCCCCTTTTTCATTGCAGTAACCGCTGAGGTAACTTCGGCATGTACGGTCATTACCACAACCGGGACTTTTGAATGTATTTTCTTGATGTTTTCTAAAAGCTGTATTCCGTTGAGGTCCGGCAATCTTAGGTCCGTAATTATAAGGGAAAACACCGTAGTTTGAAGTCTGCTGATAGCATCCTCAGCAGAATGGGCGGCAGTAATCTTGAAGCCGTGTCGCTGTAGAAAACGCTCTAATAAGTTACAAAAAGGAATATCATCCTCAATGATTAAGATTTCTGGCATTGTACTGATCTAGGGTTACTTTAAATATACGATGATACCTCCCCAGGAACATTCTAAAAAATTCATAAAAAAAGGCAGAGTGTGTTAAACACCCTACCCGTACGATGAACTGAAAATACTACCTAAATGATTTACATACTTATCCAATTCCCTTCAGCATCGGCATACAACGCCCCTGAGGAGCCATCTTCAAGGGATACTTCCAATTTATATTGACCTGCATCATTAACATAGGCTTTGTTAATGGTTCCACCAGCGTAATCCCTCGCAAATGCTTCCGTGACCGCCCCGGGCAAATCAGAAACACTGATTTCCTTGAAATCCTGCTCAACTCCGATTTTTACCATTTCGGTTTTGAGAATCGGTGTTGTTGCAGCGACGGTAAGTATTCCGCAGCCTACCAAAGCGATGGTAACAAATAATTTTTTCATTGCTATTGAATTTTAGATTAAACATTTCCCTACATGGAGTGAAAATGGTGCCAAAGGCCATACACAAGACAACAAAAACGTAACCTGCTCTTTTTCAGGATGCTAAAAAGTAAGTGTGTTGGGAATTACTGTGTAAAAACGTATAGATGCGGACAAGACTTGTGTAAAAATTACACAGTCTACTATTCGTGAATTTAAGAAATTTGGTTAAACCTGGTGAGAAGGCTTTAGCAGATCATTCACCGTTTTTACAGGATTAAAAGTTACTAGAGGCACTTCAACAAAGAGGGTATTCCAAAAGGCCATTGCGCCATTCCACAGCCCAGGTAGCTCCAGTGCCTTTAACGCCCTACCCTCCTTAGTCTTTTCAGTAATAAAGCCTTGTTTTGCATCTACAAAATTTAGCAATTGGTATTTCTCCCCTTTATAATTCTTCACCCCACATACCAGGTCTACCGGATTAAAATGTGTAGAATTTTTAAAGATGGCAACCTGATCACTATTATCCATATCAACCTGTGCGGATTCTATGATTTGCAACGAAATATTGCCGTTTTTGTCCTGTATCCAAAACGGCCCACCTCCAGGTTCGCCTTCGTTT
>JANQHL010000052.1 GCA_028277085.1 Flavobacteriaceae bacterium | reverse complement strand
TACAAAGGGGATATCGCCAAAACCATTGGAAAATTCATTAAAGAACAAGGAGGATTTCTCTCGGCAAAGGACTTTGCGTCGCACAGATCGGAATGGGTGGAACCCGTGTCCATCAATTATCGGGGGTACGACGTTTGGGAACTGCCGCCTAATGGCCAGGGAATTGCCGCACTTCAAATGCTACAAATATTAGAGGGCTATGACTTTTCCAAAATTGAATTTGGAAGCCCGGAGCACTTGCACCTTTTTACTGAAGCCAAAAAACTGGCGTTTGAAGATCGGGCAAAGTACTATGCCGATATGGACTTTTTTGATGTCCCTGTTGCCCAATTGCTTTCGGATGACTATGCCGATAGCAGAAGGAAACAGATCGGTGAGCGTGCAGGAAAATATAGTGCCGGTGAAATTTCAGCAGGGGAAACCATTTATATGACAGTAGCAGATAATGAGGGTACTATGATCTCGCTGATCCAAAGTAACTATCGCGGTATGGGCTCAGGAATGGCACCACCTAAATTGGGTTTTATGCTACAGGATCGTGGGGAATTGTTTAGTCTTAAACGGGGGCAGGCCAATACTTACGAACCGGGAAAGCGGCCATTTCACACTATTATTCCAGCCTTTATGACCAAAGACGGTAAACCTTTTGTAAGCTTTGGGGTTATGGGTGGTGATTTCCAACCTATGGGTCATACACAAATTGTGATGAATCTTGTCGATTTTGGCATGAACTTGCAAGAAGCCGGCGATGCACCTCGATGGGACCATACTGGTGGGGCGAGTCCTATGGGCAGAACGACAGAAAACACGGGCCTTATACGAACCGAATCTGGCATCCCCTACTCCACTATCCGAGGACTAATGGATAAGGGGCATAGAATTGGAACTGCCCGAGGCATTTACGGAGGTTACCAAGCCATCTTATGGGACGATGAGAACAAAGTTTATCACGGTGCTTCGGAAAGTCGTAAGGATGGACAGGCAGCGGGATATTAATGAAATCCCGCTAATTGGATCCAAAAAGTAACCTACTGGGGACATAAAACCTCTGCAAGTCATATATTAGGCGGCAGGTTTTTCCCTTTCCATTGCAAGAAAGTGGGTCACTACCTTGTCATTGTTGAATAAGGGCATGATGTCAATTTCACAAATATACTCTTGCCCATTCTTTCGATAATTCACAAGCGCCTTGGAGAATCTTTCTTCCTGCTCTAACAAACTACGTATTTCTGTTTTTGTTTCTTGGGAAGTGTTCTCTCCCTGTAAGAAATTGGGGTGCTTTCCAATGGCAAAATGTTTAGAATAACCTGTCATTTCGTGAAATCCGTTGTTGGCCCAAATGATTGTCTTCTCCAAATCGGTAACAACCAAGGCTTGATAATGAGTGGATTGTAATATTTCGATGACCGAGGATTCCAAATCCCGATTCAAAACACCGCGTAACTCCGACAATTCATTTTCAAGTTTCAGCTTTTTACACAAGGCCTGGAAATTGTCGAGATAAAAATCAAAACTCTGTATAGGTGATAGGTACTTTTTTCTTCTGTTTTCCATTTACTGTCTCCTATTGGTACTTATAAATTCATTTTAAAAGTAACAAGGGTTCCTTCATAAGAATATGAGATTAGTCATCATTTATAATATAAATGCAACTCAGTTGCATTTGTTTGAATTCTCATTTACTTTTACAGCTACTTGGAACAACAATTTTTCATTGAAAATTCCTTGTAATAAATCACAGTTAATAGTTTGAGAACATGACAACGAACAATAAATTACCGGTTACGGTATTAAGTGGGTTCCTAGGAGCAGGAAAGACCACTTTGCTTAACCATGTTTTGCACAACAAAGAGGGCTTAAAAGTAGCAGTTATTGTGAACGATATGAGCGAAGTCAACGTTGATGCGGAATTAGTCAAGAGTGAAAACACCCTCTCCAGGACGGAGGAGAAACTTGTTGAAATGAGCAATGGATGTATTTGTTGTACGCTTAGGGAAGATTTGATGATAGAAGTGGAGCGATTGGCTAAAGAAAATCGATTTGATTATCTCCTTATCGAAAGCACAGGTATCAGTGAGCCCATACCTGTGGCTCAAACCTTCTCCTTTGTGGATGAGGAGAGTAACATTGATCTTTCTCGTTTTAGTTATGTTGACACTATGGTCACCGTAGTGGACGCCTTTAACTTTTTTAAGGATTTTGGCAGTCCTGAAACCTTGATGGATCGTGACCTAACCAACATTGAAGGAGATTATCGAACTATTGTCAATCTGCTTACAGACCAAATTGAGTTTGCCAATGTCATTGTATTGAACAAAACCGACTTAGTTTCTGAAGATACTTTGAATGTACTAAAAGCTATCATTAAAAAACTGAACCCCAATGCTCAAATTATTACATCCGAATTTAGTAGAGTTAGTCCTAAGTCCATTCTGAACACAGGGCTATTCAATTTTGAGGAGGCGGAACAAAGTGCCGGATGGATTGAAGAACTGAATAAAGATGAGCATACCCCGGAAACTGAAGAATATGGGATTAGTTCTTTTGTTTATCGCAGTAAAAAACCTTTTGATCCCGAACGTTTTTGGCAGTATGTGCAGTATAGGTTTCCAAATACCGTTATCCGTAGCAAAGGGTTGTTTTGGATAGCTTCACGGCCGGAACAAGCTTTGATCTGGGGCCAGGCTGGAGGATCTTTGAGAGCTGATAGCGCCGGGGTGTGGTGGAGTAGTATGCCTTTTCAAAAGCGTGCACAATATTTTGCTTTTTTGGAAAATCAAGAGCAAATTGAAGCAGAATGGGACAAAACTTTTGGGGATCGAAAGAATGAAATTGTATTCATTGGGCAAGCTATGGACGAAGAACGGATGCGGGAAGATCTGGATGCTTGTCTCTCCACTATCAAGGAATTGGAGTCCCAAAAATGGTTGAAAGGATATGATGATGAATGGCCTGTGGAGCGGGCCTATCCTTTAGTGTAAAAGGCGCCCATTAAATTAGAAATGAATCGCACCGGTTTTCTAAAAAATGTTTTGGGCTTTGGTCTCCTTTCCACTTTGGGTTGTCGAATGGATAGTAGCAAGGCAGAATCTACCAATCTGACTATGGCCGATTCTATACCAGATAAAGCGGCTACAGATGAACTACGGAAGGCAATCGTAGCTGCCTGGAATCGTTCCGAGATGATGACGATGACCACTGTCAAACAAATGCCCCCGAAATTTTTTACCTTTAAGTACACCGATAAAGCCATGACGTTTTCCGAGCAATGGCGACACTGCGTGATATACACTTGTGGACAATTGGCAGGCAGGACCGGAATAACAAATCCCTATGAAGGTATAAAACTTCCAGTACAGATGCCCAAAGAAGATGTTATCAATGAACTGGAAAATATGTATGCTTTTGTCCGACAATCCATAAAGGAGCTATCAGATGAGAAACTGCTCTCGGATTGCGATCTTGCTGATGCTACCATCCCGGTATGGCGATTGTTCTATGCTCTGGAAAATCATATCATTCACCACAGGGGTCAGTGTATGGTATACTTACGTCTGAACGGCGTAATCCCAAAAGGGTATTATGGATGGTAGGAAATTGAAGCGAAGGCTTGAAAAAATAGTAAACTGAAATAAACATTTAAACATTTAACCAATGCTACAACGAAAATTTGCGGAAATAGTAAAAAGCTATTTTCCGGATGCTATGGATGCCAAAGACACTTCTATCCATTATCTCGGAAAAATGCAACTGGAACATAATATTGATATCTCTAAGGTATTGATGGCAACTTCCGTATGTTCGGACGATATTAATGTACCTTCCACAACCTTCTTTAATGTGTTGTTCGGTCCATTTATTATGGGAGGATTAGGCGGATTGCCTTTTGCCGGGCAAACGGGTATGACCGCTTTTGCGCATCATATCCCTGATGACGGTAGCGCCTTTATATTTTATGGCCCGCATATAGGGATTACTCTTGATGGGGACCTGGGCAAGATGTACCGCCCACGGCAGGAACAGACAGGAAACTCTTGTGGAGCACTCATGCTCGCATTAAGTCGATTCCATGATGCTGATTATACCCCTACTATAAATGACGATGATTATCAACAAATGAAACTTGAGGAAAGCCTACTCCCCTATCGGGAGCAAATATTAGATAGCGAACACCAAGAAAAAGCAATTACGGAGGCTACCTACGAAATAATCGATAAAAAGGTGCATGAACATTTAAGATCATGCAAAGATGAATTTCCTGTCGATAAGGTGACCTTGTTGGGAGGAATTATTGTCAATACAGACTATGGATTGGATGATTACTTTGTGGCGAAGAACTTTGAAGTAATTGATGTAAAAAGCCTGTAGTGCAGGATAGCGATGTCATAGTTCGATACTACGTACTAAAGTTTAAAGTTTCAATTGAAACACAGCGGTTTATATTTTGTTTGTTCAACAGATTGTCTTGAGTTTGTCTTTAATAGGACTTTTGGAAATACGAACTGTTATTATACATCAATTGGTAATTCCGTTGTATTCGATAAGGATACCACCAGTCAAGTTCAACGATTAATTCATAAACATGTCCTTCAGGAAATTGCTTTTGTATTGTCCAATACCAATCCCATTATCAGGGACGCCCTAGAAAATAGGCACTTTTATGGAGTTAGGGGTTTAGATCGTATTTATGATACCATCGAAACTCAAAAAAACTATTCCGATATCCTTTGGCAGGAAAATAGTTGTCCATTCACCATTCTTTCCCATTATTTGAATAAAAAATAAAGGAACTACTGATCCAACTGGACAGATCAAAACTTGGTCAAATCCAAATAAGCGGTAGGATTTATAACCAAAATGAAAATGTATTTCATGAAATATACTCGGATTTAATTTGCAGGAGCTATTTTAGCTTGAATTAATAAACTAGATAACCTTCCTTACAAAGGATGCCGTTATAGATACGATTGTTCCTCCAATCCGAAAATGATCAAACCAAAGTCTTCAATCCAATCTATTCTTAGTCGTATCCCGCATGCAATTACCATGTTGTTCGGTATAATAGTTCTTGTGACTGTGTTAACCTACCTGTTACCAGCAGGAATGTATGAACGGGTTGAAGTAGATGGGCGAAGTACCGTACTACCCAATTCGTACAAAACAATTGCTTCCACCCCCGTTGGCTTTTTGGACATGTTTAAAGCCATCCCGCTAGGCTTTAAAGCTGCAGTAGAAATCATCTTCATCGTACTAGCAGGGGGAATTATGTTTGGCTTTATGGAAAAATCCAAGGCCGTGGAGAATGCTGTTGGCACATTGGTGAAAAATCTGGGGTTACGAAACAAACACCTCATTATTGTGATTATGACATTTATCTATGGATTGCTTGGGGTTGCGGTGGGGTACGAAAACAATATCGCCATGGTTCCCATAGCAGCTGTACTTAGTCTTGCACTAGGTGGAGATTTGATTTTGGCTGCAGGTATTTCGGTTGGGGCCATGACCATTGGATTTGGGTTATCCCCGATTAATCCTTATACGGTAGGTACGGGACATAAAATTGCCGAACTGCCCATGTTTTCAGGAGCACTACTTCGAAGTGTACTCTGCTTTATGGCGCTGAGCATCATGGCCTACTACAATGTGCGCTATTTTAAAAAGATTATGTTATATCCCCACAAAAGTCTGGGTCATGGTCTTGACATTAGGGATTTAGGCTTGTCCAGACCCTTACAGGAGTATCGAATGACAGGAAATAACTGGTTGGTCATCGCAATATTTACTATCGGTCTTTTGGTTATTCTTTATGGGGTCTTCAATTTACATTGGTACATTAATGAGCTTTCGGCTGTTTTTCTAATAATTGCACTCTTTAGTGGCCTGGTATCCAGGATGGGTGCTACTGACATGAGCGAGACTGTATTAAAGGCCGTGGGGATTGCCGCTCCAGGAGCCTTTATGGTGGGGTTTGCGACCTCCATTAAGGTGCTTATGGAAATGGGGAATATCGGTGATACCATTTCCTATCAACTTTCAAATGTGTTACAAGGTTTACCTTTATACGCATCAGCCATTTGTATGTCCATCTCTCAAACCATAATTAATTTTTTTATCCCTTCAGGAAGTGGGCAGGCCCTGGCTACCTTGCCTGTAATGCTTCCCTTGGGGGAATCCCTGGGGCTTTCCAGACAAATTTCCATTCTGGCTTTTCAGATAGGAGATGGCCTTTCCAACTTGGTCAATCCCACTTTAGGAGGACTTATCGCCATGCTTAGCATGTGTCGTGTTCCCATTGACCGTTGGATTCGTTTTATATTTCCGGTTTTGATCAGTTTATTGGGTATCGCCTTTTTGGCCTTGATTGTGGCCGTGGCAACAAATTATAGTTAATATGACTGTAGTACAAATCCTTGCAAAATTAGTATCCTTTCCAGTGCTTGGAGGGGAAAGCAATACGAGCATTTTAAATTGGATAAAAGAGGTATTGGAATCGCATGGTGTTACCGTGACTTTAGTTCCTAATGAAGAAGGTAATAAAGCCTCGTTGCATTGCCGAATAGGACCTGCCATTGATGGTGGTGTCATTCTTTCCGGGCATATGGATGTGGTACCTGTTGCTGGTCAAGAATGGACCACGGACCCTTTTGTACTAACTGACAAAGGGAATGGAAAGTTATATGGTAGAGGCGCTTGCGATATGAAGGGTTTCTTAGCCTGTTGTTTGGCCGCATTGCCCCAAATGGTAAGTGCAAACTTGAAAAAGCCTATTTATTTTGCTTTTTCCTATGATGAAGAAATAGGGTGCCTGGCGGGTCCGGAATTGGCCCAAGCCTTAAAAACCCACTATCCCGAAACACCAAAATATGCCATTATTGGCGAACCTTCATTGATGGAGCCTATTGTGGGGCAAAAGGGCATTTATATTTTGGAGACCTATGTGAACGGTTCTGCAGGACATAGCAGTCGTATTAAACAAGAAGTCAGCGCAATTCATGAGGCTATGCGACTTATCCTTTGGCTGGAAAATAAAATGGACCAATTGATTGCCGCAAGACGTTTGGATGATCGTTTTCATCCGCCACATTCTTCCATCCATATAGGACTTGTCCAAGGCGGTATCGCCCCGAATGTAATCGCCGACAAGGCTCATTTTTATTGGGATTTGCGTACCATTCCTATGGATGATATTGATTCGATAGTTGCAGAATTCGAAACCCATTGTCGGCAAAGGGAAGAAGAACTGCAGCGTATTTTCCCCGATTTTTCAATAAAGACCATTGAAAACCATCCTCCTGTACCTCATCTGGATACTAAGGCTGATGATGCGATAGTAAATTTGATTAAAAGAATATCAGGGAACGCTAAACTAGACACTGTATCCTATGCGGCGGAAGCCGGACAATTTGCCAATGAAGGCTTTCAATCAGCCATTTGCGGACCAGGTTCTATCGCCCAGGCACATCGGGCAGATGAATTCATTGCCAAGGAACAGTTGGAAAAAGGGGTGGAAATGTTGAAAAATTTGATTCAAGAGTTGTCTTCTGACAACTTTGCCTAACCCCCGATGCCGCTATTATTGTATATTTAATTCGTTACTAATAATCAAGCTATAAACTATGTTGAAGCTATCTCAAACTTATGTCTTTTTTTTCCTTTTTATAGCAGTGCTAAACAGTTGCAAGGAAAAATCAGCTACCAACGATTCAAAAACGGAAACTGAAGAAGAATTGACCCAAAGGGCACTTGAAATCCATAAACGAGTGCTCACTCTTGATACGCATGCAGATACTCCATTGCGTATGATAGAACCCGGTTTTGATATGGCTGAGCGCCATGATCCAAAGGAAACCGGCTCTAAGGTGGACTACCCACGCATGATTGAGGGGGATCTGGATGCCATCTTTTTTGCCGCCTTTGTAGCACAAGATATTCGTGATGACGATGGCAACACCCGGGCTAAAGCCTTGTGTCTTCAAATGATAGACTCCATTGTAGCTTCAACGGAAAATAACGCGGATGTCGTTGGACTAGCGCTCAACCCCGATGATGCCTATGCCTTGGAAAAGGAAGGGAAACGTGCCATTTATATTGGTATTGAAAATGGGTACCCCATCGGGAACGATCTTTCTAATGTCGCTTTATACTTTGAAAAAGGGGTGCGTTACATCACCCTGGTTCATTCATCAAACAACGATCTGGCCGATTCCGCTACCGATCCGGACGGAGGGGAACATGGCGGTATCAGCGACTTTGGCGCTAAAGTTGTAGGTGAGATGAATCGCCTGGGTGTCATGGTCGATGTTTCGCATGGTAACGATAGCGTGTTCTATGATGCTATAAAAATGTCTAAAGCACCGATCATTGCAAGCCATTCTAATGCCCGCGCAGTAACCAATCACGAACGCAACATGACGGATGAAATGTTAGCGCTGATGGCTGAAAACGGGGGTGTAGTACAACTTACCATGCTGGCCGACTATCTCCGGGAAGCTCCGCCAAATGCTGCTCGGGACTCCGCAATGGCTGCGCTCCGTGCCAATATGAAACCCATTGGCGAAATGACGAAGGAAGAACGAACTGCGCTCCGCCAATCGTTTCAAGAACTCAATGAAAAGTATCCCAATCCACCGGCAACCGTGGAACATGTGGCAGACCACATTGACCACATCGTTAAGGTAGCCGGAATAGATCATGTTGGTATTGGTTGTGATTTTGACGGAGGTGGGGGAATTGAAGGGGTTTTTGATGCCAGCGAAGTAATGAACATCACTATTGAATTGGTAAAACGAGGATATACCGAAGAGCAGATTAGAAAAATTTGGGGTGGCAATCTAATTCGTGTCTTTAAGGAAGTCCAGGCAATTGCGGAGCAGATACAATCCGGCGAAGCATCCTAAGTAATTCGTTTTGGCCATGTTCAGAATACTGGTTGTTGTATTTACTTTGGGGGTGTCCATTACTACGGCAGCACACCCCCTACGATTATCTTTATGCGAAATTGAATACAATTCAAATAAGCAAATGTTAACCGTAAACCTAAGGTTATTCTTGACCGATGTGAACGAAGCCATTGGCTTTGATCCCTACAGTAATGAACTCGCTTTCTGCACACCGAACGAATCCCCAAAGGCCAATACGTTATTATTGGAGTATCTCAACCAATTTTTCTACATAAAAGTGGATGAAGAAATGGTGCATCTTAAGATAAAGCATAAGAAATTAAGCGGGACAGGTGACAACACTGCCCTATCGATCTATTTCGAATATTCCCATACCCCACCCCTGAAATCTGTGGAAATCAAAAATGCGGTTTTCACCGACTTGTTCTTTGATCAAAACAACATAATCTATGTCCATGTAGATGGAATAGACAAAAGCCTGATGCTCAATAAAAAAACCCAGATTCACAAATTGATTTACTGAAATGCATCCGTTTGAATTCTACCTTACACTAGGTTTCGACCATATTTCTAACCTGGCTGGCTACGATCATATTCTCTTCCTCATCGTACTTTGTGCGGTCTACCGTATCCAACAATGGAGAAATATTCTCATTTTAGTGACTGCTTTTACCATAGGTCACAGTGTTACCCTTGTGCTGGTATCCTTTGACCTGGTTACCATCCCGTCAAGCATCATTAAATTCCTTATTCCCACAACGATCTTTATCACCGCCTTCAGCAACGTAATCGGTCCGAGTACCGATGTAAAATCAATGAGAATGCGTCAAAACTATGTCATGGCTTTGTTCTTTGGGTTCATCCACGGCATGGATTTTTCGAATTATTTTAAAGCACTGATCATGGGTAACTCTTCCATTGTCGTTCCTTTATTGGGTTTTAACATAGGAATTGAATTAGGGCAACTGTTGGTGGTATTTTTTATTGTCGGCGTGGCCTTTCTCTTCCTTAATGTTTTTAGAGTGAAACACCGCGATTGGAATGTTTTTATATCCGGAGCTGCTGCCGGGATGTCTCTAATTTCCATGCTGGAAAACAAGTTCTGGTAAGTAGTTTTAAAATATGAGTGCCAGATAAAGCACTGAAAAAAGTCAACAAGACATACCGGGTAAAAATGATGTTTAGATCAATAGATCATCGTAACACGATTTCATCAATAACATTCAAGGTATCCGGATTGACTACCTTCATTTTTACGGTTGGGCCATCCACATAAAAGAGGCAAACCGCATTCTCAACACTAAAGGCCTTAGTATGTTCACTCCAAGGCAATACCTCTTGCGCATAATAGGGAGCACCTGCAGCCCCGTTATTGATTTGATATATAGGCCGCGACACTTTTAATTTTTCATGAGGATAGTTCTCAGGATAGATAGTAACGTCACTTGTTAACTTGAGACGATTGTAATTGTGCTCATCCCCTGTTAATACTGCCAAAACTTTCTCGCTTTTATTGATTAGGATATCCAAATAGGCATCTCGTCGTTCTATGATTCCTTTTTGAACTGGTTTGCCCGCTATAAATGGACGTTTTTCGTTGTTACCACTATACCACATATCATCTCGACTATGGCCGCCATTCGGGAAAACCGGGGTGTGTTGGGTTACAAAAATATGGTCTATAGTGGTGTCTTCTTCCAAAGTAGTAATGGTTTTTTCCAGCCAATTCAATTGATTGTCCATGATATAACCGTGCAACCCCCCTGACGTGGCGGTATTTCTTGAAAGACTGGGTGCATACCAATAGTCACTGTTTAATACTACTATAGCAACGTTATCATATCGATAATGAAATACATTCTCAGAATACGAGGGAAAGTCAATGGTTTTGGAAGAGGGATCATACATACTTCCATCCTCGCTTTTAAGGTTTGAAACCGGATTTACAAAAGCTTCTGCGAAAGCTGCTTCAGCTGATTCCGTATGGAACGGAAATTTATCCACAAATCCTTTGCTCCGTCCTGTGCTATCCCTAAAAACATAACCTAGCGCTTCATGGTTCCCCATGCCCACTTGAAAAGGCATATAATGCCAAAACGGTTCTACTGCTTTTTTCCAATTAGTATATTGTAATTGCGTTTCGGCATTGGTTTCCAAGTAGCCATTAATGAGGTCACCGCTGAACTGCATAAATACGGCTTTATTTGCATAAGCAACTGCTGCAATTTTCTTCATAATATAGGCGTTGGCACCGTAAACTTTTCGCTCCCCTCCACCAGAGGCATGGCGACTATCACTGGTATAGGCAAAAACAAAAGGTGCCCTGCTACCCGGTTCAGGAGCCGTTTTAAAATGATATTGTTGGGCAAAACCATCATAACCAATGGAATACGCATACTTTGTGTCAGGAGATAGCCCTGAAACAGGAATTTCATGATGCGTTCCCAGCGGACTTTCTATGCTTTGGTTATTGACTAATAGACTAGTTTTTACCGGAAGGGTTGTATTGAACCATACAGTGGCTGAGCTATCGGTAAGCATATTCACAAAAGGACCTTCATAAATTGCAGGTGCAACGGTAAAAGGACCTTTTCCCTTCAGGGAAACCTCTCCATCATATACCACCATCCCCGTTTCATCTGTAAGGCGGTATCCTATTGAGAGCATTTGGTTCTTCTGCCAATCCACAAAATCGTAGGGATACCGAAAATCCCTTTTGATATTAATGTCTACTTTCCCCGCTTCTAAGGTTTTTACGAACCGAAAAACAGGGAGCGGATGGGGTGCTTTCCCGTAAGGGATCAAACCATAGGTAAGAGTTCCGTTAAAATCACCAAAATCCATAATTACTCCTTCAGCAGTACCTTTGGGAGTACCGAAAAACTGCCTCAGGGTATAGCCGGGTAACGCCTTTTTCGCATAGTATTTTTGGTTATTCTCCTCTAAAAAGGGCCCCTCATCGTCTATGGAAATATTGCTATAACTCTTAGGAATCTGTAATTGTTGGGCAGCCAAGTTCACGCTGACCAAAAGAAAAAAAAACGAAAAGCAAATTTTCATGATAGCACTTTTAAAGTCCAAAGCCCTCTGCCTGTTCAATCATATAATAACAACGCAAAGGGTCGTCACGGTTTAATCGAAGGATTCCGGTAACTGTGATTAAATCATCCATGCCAAAAGGGGGTTTTTCCGCAAATGCAATCTCCGATATTGTCTCACGGCCACCATTACCACAAAAAAAACAGCTTGCCATTGGGTTTTTGGAAAGCATATAGACGGATTGCCTACCTTCAAAGACAATAAGAAACCCTATGAGCGAGACTTCTTTTCCTTCCAGATTGGTAAGTTTGTTGGAAAAATCAGCTTCCAAAAAACCAGGATAGCTCAAATTGGAGGTGCTTTTTTTCCAAGAGATGCCCCGTGCCAAATCAGACCAGTCCAAAGCCGTTTGCGCCTCTGTGCAAAGGCAAAACACCAGAAAAACAAGCAATTGCACTATCCGTTTCATGTCATTTCAACAATACACCAGATGCTCCATGCATAATATAATTGCAATGGTCAACGTCACTAGGATTCAGCTCCAGTACCCCGCTAACAGTAACAATTTGATCGGTCCTAAAAGGAGGTTTCTCTTTAAAATTCACTTCAATTATCGTCTCCGGTCCGGCACCACCACAAAAAAAACAGGAAGCCATGGGATTTTGGGAGATCAAAAACACTTCCCCACTCCCAGAAATATCCAAGAAATATCCGGTAATCTTGATTCGTTTTCCATCGTACGCTTTGATCTTTTTCCCGAATTCAGGCATCAAAAAATACACCTCATACTTCTCGTTATACTCCGGCGCAAAAGTGGCATCGGCTAGATCTTGCCAAGTCAATTCGGATTGCGCAACTACACCTTGAACTACTAAGAATAAGAACAATAATAGGAACCGTTTATACATCGGCTAAGGTTTTGGAAATATTCAATTTAAAAATAGATGTTGAGGCCAACAATACCGCCACTGTAGCGATCAGTAAAGTTACTCCAAGAAATAGAAATTCCACAGGATCGGGCCCCTTTATTTGCAAAACATAGCCATAACCCGATTCAAGATAGGCAGAAGCCCCAATCAACGCCAGCCTTCCCAACAACCATCCAAATAGAAAGCCTAAGAATGCCAATAACAATCCCTCGATTAATACTAAACGTAGTAGTTTTTGAGTCCCTAAGCCATACGTACGTAGCAATGCTAATTCCTGCCTTCGCTCACGGATGGTCTTTAACAAGCTTATGAAAATACTAAAGCCGGAAACCAGTAAAATGGCTATGGCGATTCCATTTATCGTTGTTACTCCTGTGCCCAACAGACCCATAAGTCGCTGTATTTCGAAACCGGGTAGCGCCGCCTGCATGTTTGTATTTTCATTGATAAAACGGGGCAATTGCACCAAACCTAAGGGACTTTTGAATTTTATCAACAGGGAAGTAATCTCTAATTCCTCCTTATGATCCTGTTCCTCATGACCATCTGCTTCGTGATCATGTTCTTCATCTCCATGCACTTCGTGATCGTGTTCTTCTTCCCCATGCCCTTTGTGATCATGTTCTTCATCCCCATGCCCTTCCTGGTTTTCACCTTCATGCCCTTCATCTACATGCGCATGGGCATCCCAAATACTTTCCAAATTACATATGAGTAATTGATCAATTACTGTTCCCGTAGGTTCCAAAAGACCTACAACGGTATAGGGATGGTCCTCATGTACATCAGTACTTGTAGCTATGAGACCATGGGAACTTGTAAAGACATCGCCTATTTTAAGTCCTAATTTTTTTGCCACGCTACTGCCTACAACCGCTTCAAAGGATTCTTCAAAATAGCGCCCACCCTTTAATTCCGCTCCATAACTTTCGAAATAAATAAGCTCGGTTCCCAAAATACGATACCCTTTGTAATTGTCTCCGTAAGAAACTGGAATGGCTGATCCTACAAAGGGGTGTCTTTTAATACTATTCGCCTCATCCAGTTTGATATTTCCCGTAGGCACATCAATATGTAAAACGGAGGATAATACGAGTTGCAACGGACTTCCTTTGGCACCCACAACCATATCTACAGGATCAATATTCTTGTCTATTTGCCCATTTAGTTGTTTGCTAAGTTGAAGGATAAAAGTGACCAGTGAGACACTTAATACCAAAAGTAAGAGGCTCAAAACCAGATTTAGCGGTTTTGAGATCATGTTGCGATAGGCTAGGTATATAAGGTTCATAATACGATCTGGTTTGAAAAGTGTTGACTCACCCGTTGATCATGAGTAATGATCACCAAGCTGCTTTTGCTGATGTCCGCTTCATCTTTTAACAGTTGTACTACGTTGTTGCAATTACTATCATCTAAGTTGGAGGTAGGCTCATCGGCGAACACTACTTTAGGTTGATGTATTACCCCCTGTGCTATGGCCAATCGCTGTTGTTGTCCTTGACTGAGTTGTGTTACCTTTTTCTTTAACTGCCCCGAAAGCCCCAATCGTTCGGCAAGGCGATGGCGCCGCTCGTTATCTTTTATTCTTTTTGGAAAATGCTGCCGTAATTGAAGGTTTTCATCAACATTCAATGATTTTATGAAATGGTATTGCTGAAAGATCAACCCGACATTGGCTCCTCGAAATTTATCCAGGCTTTTTCGATCCAACGCTGTGATCTCTGTAGTGTCAATAACTATTTTTCCTGATGATGCCGGTAGTATTCCGGAAAGCAAATGAAGAAGCGTGGTTTTTCCAATACCAGAAGGTCCCAGTATTAGCAAATGTTCTCCCGGGATTAAATCAATGTCTGGGAAATTGAAGCTTTGTTCTTCGGGATAGGCAAAATTGAGTCCAGCTGTTTTGACCATTCAAATGATTTCTGCAAAAATAAAAGAAATGTAAATGCAACTAAGTTGCATTTGAAATTTTAAGTTATTTTTGCATCTTATTTGAAGGTAAGATCGAAACATGAAGGTCATACAATTCTCCTCAAAATCAGATGTAATAGGCGCATGGGCAAGTGGGCTATGTCTAATCCATTGCCTGGCCACTCCATTCCTGTTTGTAGCCCAGGCGGGTTTAATAAACCATGCAGCGGCCCATCCGCACTGGTGGGGGATTCTGGATTTCGTCTTTTTGTTCATCTCCCTACTTGCTATTTGGTGGTCCAGCAAGACGACATCAAAAAGATGGATACGGATTGCATTATGGACAAGTTGGTTGCTCCTGTTCTTTGTAGTATTAAATGAAAAACTTGCTATAGTCCCACTGGCTGAGCAAGCCATTTATATTCCTGCAGTTGGTCTTATTTTCTTCCATTTGTACAACCATAGGTATTGCCAATTTGGTAAGGAGAATTGCTAGATTGATGAACAGTCACTTCATTTAATCCAAACTGCTTGAATTATTTCATTAACACTAAGGATTATTATAAGAATTACTATTTAGACTATGGTTCATCACTTAATATATCTTTAGAAATAGTATATTTTTGTCACTGTTGAATCTTAAAACTATTGCTATGAAGCCCATTAAGTTTTTATTGCTGCTATTGTTTACCGGTGTTTTATTTACCGCTTGCTCGGATGATGATGATAATCCGGACCCTATAAATGAGGAAGAAACTATTACCACAATGACCATAACGTTGACACCTCAAGGGGGTGGTGATCCCATTACCTTTCAAACACGTGATATTGACGGCGATGGCCCGAATCCTCCTGAAGTGACTTCCGAAAATCTAATCGGCAACACTACCTACACCGGAAGTATCGTATTGCTAAACGAAACAGAAACTCCTCCAGAAAACGTTACGGAAGAGATTGAGCAAGAGGATGATGAACATCAGTTCATTTTCGAATTCGAGGGATCCATAGCTACTATAGCTGCAACTGATACTGATGATAATGGTAATCCTGTAGGACTAGAGTTCCAGCTTTCAACCCTTACTGCCGGCTCTACGTCATTAACAGTGACCCTACGTCATGAACCTACGAAACCTAATGACGGTACTTTGGCTGGCGCTGGTGGTGAGACCGATATTACAGCCACATTTAATTTTGATGTGGTGGATCAGTAAAGTGGTCTTTTCAGCAAAAGAACAACACTTCGTGTAACCACTATAAGAGAAGAAGTGTATGATATATGATATCCGCTCTTTCAGGATGATGTTGACTAGGCGGATAAAGAAAATAATTGCCCGCAAACCAAACCTTAAGTGGTTTAATTATCACCTAAAGAAGGCGCTTAAAGCGCCTTTTTTTATGATTCCATCGTCTTTTTTGCCATTTTCCCTGATAACAGATACGTATAGACCCACATAATGGTGAAGGTGGGTATCACATCCAATCCTGGTACTATTTCTTCTACAAAAGTCACTATCCCAGCAGCTTTCCCAACATTTCCTTTATACATGCGCGTCATGAGCCATGCCGCCAGGGGTGCCCAGAATACATCCAGCAAATCTCCTAAGCCCGGGATCAGTAATGAGGACATACCAATGCCATCAAAAATTAACCCCAGGACCAAATTCTTAAGTCGTTTATCACTTTTTTCAGGCATAACGGAAAATTACGGAAAACCGGTGAATCTTACAGGTTGTAAAAAGTGTCTAGGACAAGGTAGCACTAATGAGTTTTAAGAACTCGTTTCTTGTCTCGATTTTTTCAAATTGACCCCGAAAACCTGAGGTGGTGGTCACGGAATTTTGCTTTTGCACCCCGCGCATCATCATACACATATGGGATGCCTCAATTACAACCGCAACTCCCTGGGGTTTAAGGGTATTGTTAATACATTCCAGGATGTCATGTGTAAGCCGTTCCTGTACCTGTAATCGCCTTGCAAAAACATCCACCACTCTTGGAATTTTACTAAGTCCAACAATATGCCCATTAGGAATGTAAGCAACATGTGCTTTTCCAAAAAAAGGCAACATATGGTGTTCGCAAAGGGAATACAGCTCAATATCTTTAATGATGACCATATCGTCATATTCCTCTTTAAACATGGCGCTTTTTAAAATCTCCACGGCATCTTGTTTGTATCCCTGTGTCAGAAAAAGCATAGCCTTGGCGGCACGTTCCGGGGTCTTCAGTAGTCCTTCACGATCCACATCCTCCCCTATTTCATCAATGATCTTAAGGTAGCTGTCCTTTACTTCGTTGGCGATCGTAATGTTGTACTCTTCTAAACTTTGATAGGGTGCCATATTAATTGCTAACGGTATTTAGTTTGTCGGAAAAATCCTTGTACAGCTTTTTTATTTTTGGGTCAATAATAAATTGACAATACGGCTGTAAGCCATGATCATTGTAATAATTATGGTGCTCCTCCTCGGCATTGTAAAAAGGGTGTTCAGGAGTAACTGCCGTGACAATGGGATTAGAAAACACTTTTTCCTTTTCCAGTGCTGCAATATGGGCATTAGCCAACTCCTTCTGCGCATCCGACGTATAAAATATTTCACTGCGGTACTGGGTCCCCACATCATTACCTTGCCGGTTTAGGGTAGTAGGATCGTGGGTGGCAAAGAAAACCTCTAGAAGTTCCTGATAGGATATTTGTTGTGCATCAAAAGTAATTTTTACCGCCTCTGCATGTCCCGTTCTTCCGGAACATACTTCCCGATACCCAGGGTTCTTAATCGTACCACCGGTATATCCGGATTTTACTTCTTTCACTCCTTTTAGCCGTTGGAATACAGCTTCCGTACACCAAAAACAGCCATTTGCAAAAATTGCAGTTTCCAAGTTCAATTTATTTTGTTTATTCATTAAATGTAAAAGTTGAACAATTCCTTGAAATATCCAATGAAAGGTAGGGTTTTAACTTTTAATTATAGGGGCGTAAAATACAGTATACCCTTAATTATTACAATTTTTGTGCTCTAGACAGTATTGCTTACTTTCACTCCCGATGATTGCAGCTAAAAATATCCGAAAATCCTACGGTGATCTTGACGTTTTAAAGGGCGTTGAACTCACCATACAATCCGGGGAAATCGTTTCGATCGTTGGTCCCTCAGGAGCGGGAAAGACTACCCTATTGCAGATTTTAGGAACCCTGGATGTGCCTTCTAACAAAAAGGAATGTGCTATTCAAATAGACAACAGGGACATTAATCTATTGAATGACAAACAGCTGGCCAGGTTCCGCAATGAGCACCTTGGCTTTATTTTTCAATTTCACCAGCTGTTACCGGAGTTTACGGCACTGGAAAATGTTTGTATCCCCGCTTTTATCAAAAAGACCAAAAAGAACGAAGCGGAAAACCGGGCTAAAGAATTACTGGGTTTTCTCGGCCTGCAAGAGCGGTTTCATCATAAGCCAAAGGCGTTATCCGGTGGCGAGCAACAACGCGTGGCAGTAGCGCGATCACTCATTAACAATCCCTCTGTGGTGTTTGCAGATGAACCCAGCGGAAACCTGGACTCCGAGAGTGCAGATAATTTGCATAGCCTTTTCTTTGAATTGCGAAAGGAATTTGGGCAAACTTTTGTAATCGTGACACACAACCAGGAATTGGCTAATATGGCTGACCGAAAGCTAACCATGGTGGATGGGGTGATATTGCGATGAGACTATTACAGAAAGTTTATGCCTTTTTTCGAAATCCGAAGTACCAGGAATACCGCTATCCGAAACGCCTAAAAAGGAAGCTGTTACTAAATACCCTGGGGCTAAAGTTACTCATTGGATTTATTGCCGCTGCTTTGATGACCTCGGTTAGTCAGTTTGTTGGAGCAGATCTTGGACAACATGCCCTAGATCTGATGCTGGAGGAGTATTCTCCTTTAATGATCTTCTTCTTAGCCGTTGTTTTTGCACCGCTTCTAGAGGAACTCATATTTAGGGCACCTTTGGGATTGTTTAAAACATCTAACTATTTTCCGCTTGCCTTTTATCTGTCGGTATTGGCCTTTGGTTTTGTGCATCTATTCAATTTTGAAGCGTATGATCAGTACCTTTGGTTAGCCCCGCTTCTGGTACTGCCCCAACTTATTTCCGGTGTATTCCTTTCATTTATTCGGGTGCGCATGGGTTTGTTGTATTCTATAGTATTGCATGCCGCTTTTAATGGCGTCATTATTACTCCCTTCTTATTGGTAGCATCCCTTAAACCGTAATTCAATTGACAAAAAAAGAACTCAAAGAATTCTTGGATACCAAAGCGGCGCAGTATGAGCATCCGCAATTTCTCGAGTATGATCCGTTGCAGGTCCCGCATCGGTTTTCAAAGAAGGAAGATATTGAAATCAGTGCTTTTCTCACTGCTACTATCGCCTGGGGCAATCGAAAAAGCATTATTAACAATGCTACTTTACTGATGGAGCTCCTGGACAACGCGCCTTTTGATTTTACCATGCAACATCAGCCTCGCGATTTGGATCGCTTTCAAGATTTTGTACACCGCACATTCAATGGGAATGACCTCCGTTACTTCATTCAATCCCTTAACAATATTTACACCCGTCACGGGGGCTTGGAAGGTGTCTTCAGGGCCCACCAAACAAAAGATAGCCTGCAACCTGCCATCAGTGCGTTGAAAAAGACCTTTTTTGAATTACCGCATCTTTCCAGGACAAAAAAACATGTTTCCGATCCAAACACAGGTTCCGCGGCTAAGCGCATCAATATGTTTTTACGCTGGATGATACGTTCCTCTCAAAAAGGGGTTGATTTCCATCTATGGAAAATGCTTTCTCCTTCGCAACTTTCCTGTCCTCTGGATGTGCATTCCGGAAAGGTAGCCAGAAAGCTAAAACTGCTCCAACGCAAACAAAATGACGCTAAGGCCCTAGCCGAGCTGGATGCTAATCTCCGCAAAATGGATCCCAAGGATCCCGTAAAATACGACTTCGCCTTATTTGGACTCGGTGTTTTTGAGCGGTTCTGAATTCACTACTTCATTTTGCGATCCTGGTTCATCCATATACTGTTCTACATTGGTGTCTGTCAGGGTTTTGGTAAATGCCACCAATGCCTTTAACTCCGCATCCGTTAGGTTCAAATTGTCAAAAGGTAAGGTTTGATAGGGAAGATCAAAGCCCATACCTCCTCCTCCACCCAGGTTATAAAACTCCATCACCTGTTCCAGGGATTCATACACCCCGTTATGCATGTAAGGTGCGGTAAGCTCCGCATTTCGTACGGTTGGGGTTTTAAACATGCCATAGTATACTTCAAGATCGGAATTCGGCAGCATATACATCCCCAGATCATCATCCAGGGTCTTATTAGCTGCTGTTTCCGGAACACCAATCACCTCTTTCTCATGTTCTGCAAAAAATGGTGGAACAGTCCCATTGGTTAAGGGGATAAAATGGCAGGTAGCACAAAGTGCTTTGCCCATGTAGAGATTAAACCCTAACTTCTCTTCTTCCGTAAACGTATCCTCTTCCCCTCGAATATTTCGGTCAAACTTGGAATTGAATGCGTTAAGTGTGGATACATATGAAGAAATGGCGCGTATAATCTCTGTATTCCTTTTTGGGATTCTTCCGTACGCCTCTTTGAACAGGGAAATATAGGTAGTGTCTTGTAAAATCTCGGTGGAAAACTGGTGTACCGAGCTGTCAAATTCGTCCTCATTGTTAAAAACATTGGTGATCTGATCCATCAGGTTGGGGGAACGCCCATCCCAGAAAAAGGCCTTTTGGAATGCCGAGTTAATTAATGTTGGGGTATTTCGTTGTAATGGATTCCCCTCATTGTCCCTGTTCACCACCATACCATCTGCCCACGCCTTGTTTGGGCTATGGCAGGTAACACAGGCCATTGTCCCGTTTTCAGAAAGCTTGGGATCAAAAAACAGCTTTTTTCCAAGGGCTATGCGTTTCTCCGTAGGATTTCGATTGATAGGCGGCGTAAAAAACTCCAGGTT
>JANQHL010000225.1 GCA_028277085.1 Flavobacteriaceae bacterium | reverse complement strand
GTGGCTACCATTTACGAAGAAGGTATTGCTACTGGAATTGCTACTTTTGAAAGCAACGTCCCAAGCTACGACCAATGGGATGCCGCCCATCTCAAAAATTGCAGATTGATCGCAGAATTGGATAGCAGTATTGTTGGCTGGGCCTCATTGTCTCCGGTCTCCAGTAGATGTGTATACGGAGGGGTAGCAGAGGTAAGCGTGTATGTCAGTAAAAAGGCCTGGGGTAACGGAGTCGGGAAAACCCTAATGCACCAGCTCATCCGTGAAAGTGAAAAAAATGGATATTGGACCCTGCAATCCGGCATCTTCCCTGAAAACAAGGCCAGCATACAATTGCATGAAAAAGTGGGCTTCCGTTTCCTGGGAAAACGGGAAAAAGTTGGGAAAACGGTGACAGGTATATGGAAAGACAATCTACTTTTTGAACGACGAAGCAAAGTTGTTGGAATTGATTAATGGCTAGTAACAATAAAAAGACGATTATGAAAAATGTTTTAGTACTCTGCACAGGCAACTCTTGTAGAAGTCAAATGGTACACGGTTATATGGAATACTACCAGACAGACCTGGCAAACGTTTACAGCGCAGGCATTGAGACCCACGGCCTAAATCCTGGGGCAGTAGCCATAATGAAGGAAGATGGAATAGACATTTCCCATCATACCTCTAACCATGTAGATGAATACGATGGTATTCCCTGGGATTATATCATCACTGTTTGTGATCATGCCAAAGAGCATTGTCCTTTTATCCCAGCAGAGAATGCACAACGTTTACATCACAATTTCATGGATCCTTCCAAGGTAGAAGGTACCGAAACCGAAAAACATGAAGCGTTTTTAACGGTTAGGGATGAAATAAAGGAGTTTTGCGAAACTTTTGTAAAGGAAGAATTGGTTAACTAGCCCCCTGTGTTTCCGCATGTTTTCGCTCCAACTCTGCTTGAAACTCCTCCATAACAGGTTTAACGGTACTTTCCGGTAAATCTGAGATTTTGATATACATTAATCCATCAACGGAATTATTGAAAAGGGGGTCTACATTGAACGCCACCACTTTGGCATTCTGCTTAATGTACTTTTTGATCAATACTGGCAACCGCAAACTTCCGGGTTCCACTTCCTCGATCAACTTGTCGAACTTATTCAGATCTGATTTGGTCTCGTCAAATACGAACTCTTTATCGGCATCTTTTAATTTTACCTTGAATTCCTTTTTTGGTCGTATATACTGGGCGACGTACGGATCCCAATAGTGGGATTTCATGAATTCGATCATCAGCGATTTTGAAAAATTGGAGAATTGATTGCTGATGCTTACGCCACCAATAAGATAGCGATGTACCGGAAATCGAAGTGTAGTATGTACAATGCCTTTCCACAACAAAAAGAGTGGCATTGGTTTTTGTTGATATTCCTTTACGATATAAGCCCGACCCATTTCGATGGATTTTTCCATCATGGGATAAAGCTCCGGCTCAAACCCAAAAAGGTCTTGTAAGTAAAAACCATCAATGCCGTACTCTTTAAAAATTTCTACCCCGAGCCCCATTCGATAGGCCCCAACAATTCGCTGCTCCTCATCATCCCAGAGGAACAGGTGGTGGTAATACGAGTCAAATTGGTCCAAATCCACCGCGTTGTTGGTTCCTTCCCCGATTTCACGAAAAGTGATCTCTCGTTGCCTTCCAATTTCTTGTAATAAAAAGGGCATATCTTTCTGCTGTGCTAGAAAGACCTCGTAGTTTTTGCTTTGGAGCAACCGTAATTCTTTTTCCCGGAGTTTTTCAATTTCTCCCTGCAGCACCTCAGTTCTAACTGCCGACGCAATCTTCTTGGGAGCCTTAGGTAATTTTAACGAAGTGGGTACTTTATCCAGTAAGCGTTCTTTCTCGAAGACGTTTGCCAGGAGATACGTCTTCTTGCGCAGCAGTTCCGTAAACCCTTCCAAAGTCTCTTCAGTTTTTTGTGACGCAACAGAAATAGGTTGGCCGATCCGTACTTTGATAGGACGCCTGCTCTGCGTTGTTAGCTCAGAAGGTAACTTGGCTGTTCTGAAAACATCGTTTATATTGGATAGCCGGTAAAATAGTCTACTGTTACGGGCATGAAAATAGATGGGTACTACCGGTACTTCTGCCTTTCGAATCAATTTAATAGCGGCTTCCTCCCAGGGTTTATCAACAACTAGTTTCCCATCACGATAGGTAGATACTTCCCCCGCAGGGAAAATACCCAGGGAATTCCCTTCCTTCAAATGCAATAAAGCGTTCTTAAACCCGGTGATGCTGCTTTTGGCATCCTTATGGTTTTCAAACGGATTTACCGGCATAATATAGGGTTTCAATGGCGCTATCCTATGTAACAAAAAATTCGCGACAATTTTGAAGTCCGGTCGCTTATCAAGCATCAACTTTAACAAAAGTACACCGTCAATTCCGCCTAACGGATGGTTGGAAATCGTAATAAAGGGACCACTTTTGGGCAGGCGGTCCAGCTCTTCTTCAACCAACTCGAAGTCAATTTCATAATGCTCCAAAATTGCATCACAGAAGTCAGGTCCGTTAAGCTCCTTATGCTTATTATAAAAGTGATTCATGTTGGAGATCCGCGTGATCCGCATCAATAACCAACCCACAAAAGTGCCGACAAAGCCATACTTATCCAAGTGAATAACTTTGGCCACCTCTTTGGCAGAAACCAGACCCATTTGATTGATTTAGTAAAGGTAAATATAGAAAAATAGCAGCTTTGAAAAATTTGGGAGCCAACTATTTCACTACGAATTGGACGGTTTCCTTTCCGCGCTGTTCTACCAACACATCATATCCATTCAGCAAAGAGGCTACCGCCTCCTCGTTAAAATGTCGGATAGTAAAAAGGGAAACTTCTTTATGGCAGGTTACCTTAAATCGTTCGCTAAGAATAGGTAATAAGCCTTTGAGGCCATTAAACTTGTTGTCCAAACATACCGAAAAGCTAATCGCCGAATTCTGTATTAAATCTACTTTTAGCCTGTAGTCGTGAAAAAGTTTAAAAATGGCACTGATACTATCCTCTACAATAAAGGAAAAATCCAGGGAAGAAAGTTTAAGCAGCACCTGATTTTTTTTCACAATAAAACACGGTATTTCCGGAGCAATTTTCACCCCCTTACCCACCACGGTTCCAGCGTCTTCAGGATGCAGAAAAGACTTGACATAGAGTTGTATTTCTTTTTGCTGTAACGGCTGTAATGTCTTGGGATGAATTACAGATGCCCCATAAAATGCCAGTTCTATGGCTTCGCGATAGTTGATTTGTTCCAGTTTACGGGTTTCGCTAAAATGTCTTGGATCAGCATTGAGTACTCCAGGCACATCTTTCCAAATCGTTACGGATGCCGCATCCAGGCAATACCCTAAAATAGCCGCTGTATAATCAGATCCTTCTCTCCCTAAGGTGGTGGTGAAATTGTTTTCATCACTTCCCAGAAAGCCCTGTGTTATGTTCAATTTTTGGGGATCTATCTTCTTTTTAACCTGCTGTTGTGTTCGTTCCCAATCGACTTCGGCATCCCGATAGCTATTGTTGGTTTTGATCATTTCACGGACATCTATCCATTCGTTCTTTAAACCAAAATCGTTCAGATAGTGACTCACAATAGCAGTGGAGATTAGTTCACCGTATCCCACTACCTGGTCATAGACGAAAGCATATTTAGGGCTTTTATTCCAGATTAAAAATCCTTTGAACTCCTCAATCAAACGATTAACTGTATGGTGTATTTCATGGTTTTTGGGTTCAAAAAGATCGTGCAGTATCGCCTTGTGATACTCCACCACTTCCTGAATGGCAGCATCCACTTGATCCTTATTTTGGAAATAAGCGTTGACCACTTTCTCCATGGCATTTGTGGTCTTTCCCATGGCCGAGACTACCACCACCGTATTTTCATGCCCCGTTTTTTGAAGTACGTTAACCACATTTCGAACCCCTTCTGCGTCCTTAACCGACGCTCCTCCAAACTTAAATATCCTCATTTACGTTTTAAATAGTTTTCCATGGCTTGCGCATCCATTTGCACAACCTTCCAATCCTTCCTTATCGTTGCACCACAATTCTCATAGAAGCGTATAGCAGGTGTGTTCCAATCCAACACTTCCCAACCGATCCTGCGAACTCCCTGCGCTAAGCCGTATTCCATAACACGTTTTAACAGGGAAGCCCCAACACCCTTGCCCCTCATACTTTGGGTAACAATTAAGTCTTCCAGGTGAACAACAGGACCGTTCCACGTAGAGTATCTTGGATACACTAACGCGATACCCGCTATTTGATTATCTATTTCAGCAACAAAACAGTGAAACAAGGGATGTTCTCCAAATCCATCCCTTTCCAAATCTCCGATACTCACTTCTACGGCATCCGGCTCTTTCTCAAAAACCGCCAATTCGGTGATAAGCCTATGAACAGCAGTCATGTCTTCCCGAAGTGCATCTCTGATAATTATCTCCATGATGTTACAAATAAAACAATTAGTTACAATACTAAAAAACAAACTGTGTTCGAAATCGTTGTCGTATCACAAAATCACCGAAATTTGCAGAAGAATCCAACATCCCAACCATCATGCAAAAGAAAAACAAGACACTTGGCGAGTTTATTATAGAAAATCAGGCAGATTTTCAGTATTCCACAGGAGAATTATCCAAATTGATCAACGCCATCCGTCTGGCCGCCAAAGTAGTTAACCACGGAGTAAACAAAGCCGGGCTTGTTGATATTTTAGGTGATGTTGGGGAGACCAACGTGCAAGGGGAGGACCAAAAAAAATTAGATGTCCTGGCCAATGAAAAATTCATACAGACGTTGAAAAACCGTGAGATTGTATGCGGTATAGCCTCCGAGGAAGAAGAGGGTTTTATTACGATCAATAGCCAGGATGAAAACCATCAGAATAAATATGTGGTCTTGATTGACCCCTTAGATGGTTCCAGTAACATTGACGTGAATGTATCCGTGGGAACCATTTTTTCAGTCTACCGTAGAATTACACCGGTTGGCACTCCGGTTACTCTGGAAGATTTTTTACAACCTGGGAAAAATCAAGTGGCTGCGGGCTACATCGTCTACGGTACCAGCACTATGCTGGTATATACTACTGGGCATGGGGTAAATGGATTTACCTTAAACCCGGCCATAGGTACCTTTTATCTCTCCCATCCTAACATGGAGTTCCCGGAAAATGGTAAGATCTACTCCGTAAATGAAGGGAATTACATCCACTTTTTACAAGGAGTAAAAGACTATATTAAGTATTGCCAAATGGAAGAGGGCGACCGTCCCTACACTTCACGCTATATCGGCTCGTTGGTTTCAGACTTTCACCGGAATATGATCAAGGGAGGAATTTATATGTATCCCAAAAGCAGTGTTACGGAAAGCGGGAAACTTCGATTACTGTATGAGTGTAACCCTATGGCATTCCTTGCCGAACAAGCTAATGGGTTAGCCATCGGAGGGAAAAACCGAATTTTGGACATTGTTCCTACAGAATTGCATCAGCGGGTACCTTTCTTTTGTGGCAGCCGCAATATGGTTTTAAAGCTCCAGGAATTTTTGGAAAAATACCGTTAGACTAGCATTCTATTAGGTATTGGTAATCCTCAAAGGCGATCTTTCCACGAAAGATGTCCAACGATTTATTTACCAAATTTGCAGCCATTTTTGGAGGATAGCCTAGTCCAACGGCGTAGCGCTCAATAAGATTTTTTTGGTCTTCATCAAAAGATTGGTCAGCAAGGGCCATTTGAAAGAACTCAAACAATCGCTTTAACCTTCTTTCTCCACTTTGAGGGGTCTGAATGGGATATCTGTTTTCCTTCTTCATAACCTCTTTATACTCTTCTTCAGAGATGTTCAACTTGAAGGCAAATTTGTCGAGCACCGCTTTCTCTTTCGGGTTAATTTCTCCATCAACTGCTGCCAAACTCGCCAGAGTTGCAAAATGGGCGAGATTATGCTTTTCATCGCTGTGCTCGTATAAATCAATAATTGCCATGAATAAAATTTTGTTCGGCAAATATAATCCTTATGGGATAAAGCCAATTCAAATTATCCCCAAAAGAAATTTGTAATTTCACCAGGCTATGAAAAGTCCACTATTACGATTTACCGATAAAGGCATTTACTGTGAAGTTGCCGATGTTTATCTCGATCCCTGGAAGGCTGTTAACAAGGCCATTATATCCCACGGTCATTCCGATCACAGCAGATGGGGACATCAACGGTATATTACCCATCATAACAATGTCCCAATACTAAAACATCGATTAGGAGATATCGTCGTCTCCGGTAAAAACTGGAATGAAACCTTTACCATCAATGGCGTAAAATTTAGCTTGTACCCGGCCGGACACATTGTAGGCGCTTCCCAGATTCGTGTAGAGCATCAAGGTGAAGTATGGGTCTTTACCGGAGATTATAAAATTGAGGACGACGGTTTGGCTATCCCTTACCAACCTGTTAAATGTCACACCTTCATCACCGAATGCACTTTTGGTTTGCCCGCTTTTCTATGGCGACCACAAAGTGAAGTGATTGATGACATTAACCAATGGTGGGCCACGAATAAGGCCAACGGACAGACCTCTGTTCTTTTTGGCTATACCCTTGGGAAAGCACAGCGGCTCTTAAAGCATTTGGACACCGCTATCGGCAAAATATATACCCATGGTGCCGTTGAAAATATGACTGAAGTACTTCGACAGATCGTAACACTGCCACCTACAGAACGAATCACTAAAGACACCAAAAAAGAAGCCCTAAAAGGCAACCTTGTGTTGGCGCCACCTTCCGCACACGGAAGCACCTGGATCCGCAAACTGGTCCCCTATGTCACCGCGACAGCAAGTGGTTGGATGGCCTTTCGTGGCGCCCGTCGTAGGCGAGCCATAGATAAAGGTTTTGTATTGAGTGATCATTGCGATTGGCCCGGGTTGTTATCTGCCATAAGAGCCACTGGAGCAGAAAAAGTGATTTGCACCCATGGCTACACGGATATCTTCTCCAAATACCTTCGGGAACAAGGGTACGATGCCCGTACTGAAAGTACGCAATTTGAAGGAGAGGCCGCGGAAGTGAATGTGACCCAGGATCAAGTCGAGACAGCATGAAGCAGTTTTCCCAACTTATAAAAACCTTGGACAGTACAAACAAAACCAATGTAAAAGTACAGGGGTTAGCCGACTATTTTTTAAAAGCTCCGGATAGGGACAAGGTATGGACTATAGCCATCCTCTCGCATCGCCGTCCGCCTCGTCCGGTAAACACAACCTTGCTCCGGGAGTGGGCCGCAGAACTGGCCAATATTCCGCTCTGGCTCTTTGAGGAAAGTTATCATATTGTTGGGGATTTAGCAGAAACTATCGCTTTGGTAGTGCCCTCTAATGAAAATAGTACCGACAAATCACTGACCCAGTTTCTGGAAGAAATGCTTTGGCTGAAATCGGAGGCTGAAGATGCCAAAAAGGGGTATCTCTTTGAAAATTGGAAACGTCTGGATTATTACGGGCGCTTTGTCTTTACCAAATTAATTGCCGGGGGCTTTCGTATTGGGGTTAGTCAAAAATTGATGACCAAAGCCCTTTCCAAGGCCACAGGGATTGATGAGGACATTTTAGCCTACAAGCTAATGGGAAACTGGGATCCTAATACCATTTCCTTTCAGGATCTGGTGTTGGAAGAGAAAGAAGGTGATTTTTTATCCAAGCCTTATCCGTTTTATTTGGCCTATGCTTTAGAAGGTACTCCGGAGGAACTTGGCAATGTTCAGGATTGGTCTGTCGAACACAAATGGGATGGAATTCGTGCCCAACTGATCTTCCGGAACGACGAACTGTTTGTCTGGAGTCGAGGGGAAGAATTGGTGACCAATAAATACCCAGAATTTCAACAACTGCTTGACCACATTCCCAACGGCACCGTTTTAGACGGTGAGATGTTACCGTATCCCGAGGGGGCAATTGGCACTTTTAACGACCTGCAAACCCGAATCGGAAGGAAAACGGTATCGAAATCCTTGCTAGAAAAAACACCGGTAATTTTAAAAGCCTATGATATACTGGAATGGAAGGGCCAGGATATTCGTGAGCAGGCTTTTATCAATCGTCGAAAGGCTCTGGAAGAACTCTACACCCTGTATACCGCTTCGAAAAGTTCCGGGGATACCCTACACCTATCAAAATGCTATCAATGTTCTAGTTGGGAGGAAGTGGCCCAGGAACGCCAGTTGTCCCGAGCAAAACGAAGTGAAGGACTGATGCTAAAACGCAACCAATCGCCCTATCAGGTAGGCCGTAAAAAAGGCGACTGGTGGAAATGGAAGATAGATCCGTTAACTATTGATGCCGTGCTTACCTATGCCATGCGGGGACATGGCAGACGTAGTAACCTGTTTACGGATTATACCTTTGGACTATGGCAGGAAAAAGAAGATGGCTCCCGGGAATTGGTCACTTTTGCAAAAGCGTATTCAGGATTAACCGACGCCGAGTTCCGGGAAGTAGACAGTTGGATCAAAAAGAATACCCTGGAACGCTTTGGTCCTGTGCGTAGTGTTACGCCCTACCATGTTTTTGAAATAGCGTTTGAAGGGATCGCGCTATCCAAACGCCATAAAAGCGGGGTGGCCACTAGATTCCCCAGGATACTACGATGGCGAAAGGATAAAAAGATTGAGGAGGCAAATAGTTTAAATGACCTTAAGGCATTAATTCCGAAATGAAGAATCAAAGAGAATTATTTTGTCATTTCGAACGCATGTGAGAAATCTAAGAAACGTCTATTTAGATTTCTCAATCGTCCCGATGGCTATCGAGACGTATTTCGAAATGATAGTATTGATAAAGCATTGACACTTGAACAACAAAGCGCTTTTTGAAATCGCTCATTCCTGGTTCCAACAACAGGGGTGGAAGCCCTTTCCCTTTCAGAAAGCCACCTGGACCGCTTTTCTTCAAGGCAAACACGGTTTGTTAAATGCTCCTACCGGGAGTGGCAAAACCTATGCCCTGTGGTTCCCCATTGTCTTGACTTACATTAAAAACCATCCGGAGTATAAGACCCGGCATAAAAAGGGATTGAAAGCTATTTGGATCACACCCCTACGTGCCTTATCCCAGGAAATTAAACAGTCCGCAGAACGCATAGTACACGATCTGGAACTACCTATGACCGTGGGCATACGGACCGGGGACACCTCCACAAAAGAGCGCGCCCGCCAGCGCACTACCATGCCGGATCTGCTTATTACTACCCCGGAAAGCCTGCAACTGCTCCTGGCCTCTAAAGGATATGCCACCACCTTCAAAGACTGTACCGCTATAGTGGTGGACGAATGGCACGAATTGTTGGGCACCAAACGAGGCGTTCAAATGGAATTGGGACTCTCCCGCCTAAAAACAGTATGTAAAGATTTACGGATTTGGGGTATCTCGGCTACCATCGGAAATTTAGAACAGGCGCGTGAAGTATTGTTAGGCCCGGGCACCGTAGCCTTAGAAAATTCTGTTTTGGTTCGGGCCAACCTCAAAAAAAGAATTACGGTTAAAAGTATTATACCCCAAAAGATGGAAACTTTTCCCTGGAGGGGCCATTTAGGATTACATCTGTTAGATGACATAATTCCCATTATCAAAAAGAGCAAAACGACCCTGCTGTTTACCAATACCCGGAGCCAGTGCGAGATCTGGTTTCAGAAAATACTGGAAAAATACCCGGAGTTTGCAGGTGAGATGGCCATGCACCACGGCAGCGTGAACAAAGAAACCCGCATTTGGGTGGAACAGGCTATTCGGAATGAAAGCTTGAAAGCGGTAGTATGTACCTCCAGTTTGGATCTGGGAGTGGATTTTGCCCCGGTAGAAACCGTAATCCAAATTGGTGGCCCAAAAGGAGTAGCGCGTTTTCTACAGCGCGCAGGACGAAGTGGACACCGGCCGGGAGCGAAGAGTGTTATCTATTTTTTACCCACTCACGCTATTGAACTTATCGAAGCCTCAGCATTGCAAGTGGCCGTAAAAGAGAGTGCTGTGGAAGACCGTCTCCCCTTTCTCAACTGTTTTGATGTATTGGCACAATATCTAACCACGCTGGCGGTTTCAGATGGTTTTTACCCTGAAGAAATTTTCCCGGAGATCCAACAAACCTTCTGCTATCAGGGAATTACTGAACAAGAGTGGCAATGGCTGCTAAACTTTCTGGTCATGGGCAGCCAAAGCCTGAAAAGCTATGATGAATACAAAAAAGTGGAAGTAGAACCCGACGGTAAATTTAAAGTAAACCATAAGGGAATTGCCATGCGCCACCGATTTCAAATAGGAACGATCGTTGGGGATGCCAGCCTATCGGTTCACTATCAGAAAGGGGGGTATATCGGTTCTATTGAGGAGTATTTTGTCTCCAAACTCAATCCCGGAGATGTTTTTGTTTTTGCCGGGCGTAATCTCGAGTTTATCCGAATACGCAGTATGAAAGTACAAGTGCGCAACTCTAACAAACGCTCCAATAAAGTTCCTGCCTGGGCCGGAGGGCGGCTAAGTTTTTCTTCCCAAATGTCAGCACTTTTACGTTTAGAATTGTATAAAGCAGCAACAAAGACAGCAACTAGTCCCGAACTCAAGGCATTAGAGCACATCTTTAACAAACAGCGGGAAGAAAGTAGTGTTCCGAAACCGGAGGAATTTCTTATTGAGACGTTTAAGACCCGAGATGGCTATCATCATATCTTTTACCCTTTTGAAGGACGTGCAGTGCACGAGGCCATGAGCAGTTTGCTCTCCTACCGGATAGGATTACTATCGCCCATTACCTGTTCCCTGGCCTTTAATGACTATGGGTTTGAAATGCTATCGGACAAACCTATTGATATCGAGGCCGTAGTGGACAACAATTTATTTACTACCGAGTACATGCTCGAGGATCTCCAGAAAAGTTTGAACTCCAATGAAATGGCGCGTAGGAAGTTCCGGGATATTGCAGTAATTAGCGGTATGGTGTTTACCGGTTACCCGGAGAAGGGGGTAAAGCTGAAACACCTGCAAAGCAGCTCGCAATTGCTATTTGATGTGTTCCGCGACTACGAACCAAATAATTTGTTGTTCCAGCAGGCCTTTACGGAAACCTTCGAGCACCAATTGGAAGAAGGGCGCTTACGATTAGCCCTGGAGCGTATCGGAAAACAGGAAATTGTATGGAAGCAATGCGAAAAACCAACACCTTTTTCCTTTCCGCTAATTACGGATCGCTTACGCGAAAAACTATCGAATGAAAAACTGGCCGACCGGATCAAACGCATGACCAAAATCTTGATGAAATAAAATATCTTTAGGCCTTTAAAAAGGCCTTCCATGAATGATTTCCCATTGCGCTATTTGCTTTTTTTTACAGGTTTCCTATTGCTCTCCTGCAGCGATGACGATTCCTCCGAAAATGAGTTCCTATGTTGCACCGAGGAACTGGATGGAAACGTTAATAACCTTGCCGACAATCCGGATTTGGCTGCACTAGTTGATATTGAAGTATTCAATTACTTTACTCCCAATGGTGATGGGGTCAATGATTTTTTTAGGGTAAGAAATATCCAACAGTATGAAAATCATAGCGTAGAAATTTCAAGACTGAATGGGCAGGTGGTTTTTGAGTCTGAAAATTTTCAATTTTTCTCTGGGGATGATCTTCCTGAAGGTAGTTATCGTTACAAGATTATAATTGAAAACGAAAATACCTTTCTATTACAAGGGTATTTGTGTTTGGTAAGGGAGTTTCAAGAGGATTTTACGTTTGGACCAGGATGTCCCACTTCAAATATCCCAGACCCTATACTCGGATTACAATTCTAATTTGTGGTAACTATTCAAATACTTGACCAAAAGTTCGACCTACACCCTTCGGGAGGTGTTTTCTGGGAAGAGAGATCCCTGTTACTGATCAGTGATGTGCACCTGGGCAAAGTAGCGCACTTTCGAAAATTTGGTGCCGCCGTGCCCCGAAAGGCAGTGCATCAAAACTATATTTTGTTAGATGGGATCCTACGCCATTTTCAGCCTTTTCAACTTTGTTTTTTGGGCGATCTTTTCCATTCCAGCTTGAACAAAGAATGGGACCTGTTTGAAAACTGGGTTGCCAAAACACCGGCAAAGATCAGTTTAGTCTCCGGCAACCATGATATTATCGCTCCCGAAAAGTTTTCTGCCTTAGGCATAGACATCTTCAAAGAGCTGGTCTTGGATAGTTTTTTGCTCACCCATCATCCTGAGGAAAGGGAAAACCTTTTTAATTTTTGTGGCCATATCCATCCGGCTATTAAGCTGCAGGGTTTTGGCCGTCAACGGCTAAAGCTCCCTTGTTTTTTTAAGACCAAAACCCAGATGATTCTACCTGCTTTTGGCGAGTTTACCGGAAACCATACCCTGACCCCAAAAAAGGAAGATGAGATCTTTGCAATTGTAGAGGGTGAGGTAGTAAAAATATAAGTTCGTCCTTCCTTAGTAGTTAGCAATCCACATTTTTACGCTTGATTTATCCGATTCCAGCTTTCACGGGAAGGGCAAATTCATTTACTTTTGCTTCAAATTTTTTGGATTGACCAAATCGTCCATTGCAAAATTGTTCGCACAGTCTCCAGAGGTCCGGAAACTGCAGGAAGCTATTGCCCAAAATCAGACGAATCTTCAACTTAAAGGACTTGTTGGATCGTCCCTCTCTTTTGTACTTTCCGAGGTATTTAAGTCTACTGACCGCCCCTTTTTACTGTTGCTCAATGATAAAGAAGAGGCTGCCTATATTCTTAACGACCTTGAGCAACTTGTAGGTGACAAGGATGTGCTGTTCTATCCCGGAAGTTACCGGAGACCCTATCAAATTGAAGAAACAGATAACGCCAATGTACTGTTGCGTGCCGAGGTATTGAACCGTATCAATTCTCGAAAAAAACCGGCTATTATCGTCACCTATCCGGATGCCCTGTTTGAAAAGGTAGTCACCCGAAAAGAACTGGATAAAAACACGCTCAAAATACAGGCAGGAGATACGCTATCTCTAGATTTCCTGAACGAGGTACTTTTTGAATATGAGTTTCAACGCGTAGATTTCGTTACCGAGCCTGGTGAGTTTTCGGTTCGAGGTGGAATTGTGGATGTCTTTTCGTTTTCGCATGACCAGCCCTATCGCATTGACTTTTTTGGAAATGAAGTAGACAGCATTCGAACGTTTGACGTGGAAACCCAACTGTCCACAGACCCGGTGAAGAAGATCACCATTATCCCAAATGTGGAGAACAAATTCCTGCAGGAAACCCGGGAGAGCTTTTTAAAATACATTTCCCAAAAAACGGTGCTTTTCACCAGGAATTTAGATCTCGTCTTCCATCGTGTGGATACCCTCTTTGAAAAGGCCGTAGAAAGCTTTGAAAAGCTGAGTGCCGAAATCAAACATAGTCAACCTCAGGAACTATTTGTCAATTCGGATCTACTGAAAAAGCAGCTTAAAGATTTCTCATTAATGGCATTGGATAATGGGAAAGTAGACACTACTGAGGGTGAAGTATCTTTTCATACCAACCCCCAGCCGGCTTTCAACAAAAAGTTTGAACTCCTGGCAGAAGACCTTCAGGAAAAACACGATGCGGAATATGCCAATGTGATCTGTTGCGCTACAGAGCAGCAAGCCAAAAGATTAAAAGATATTATCACCACCGTGCTGTTATCGGACGACGATGATAGTAACGATGCTATTGGATATCATACCATGGTATTTCCACTATATCAAGGTTTTGTTTCGAAAGCGCTAAAACTGGCCTGCTATACTGATCATCAGATTTTTGAGCGTTACCACAAATTCCGCATAAAGAATGGCTATGCTAAAAAGCAAGCTATAACCTTAAAGGAACTGACCAAACTGGAGATTGGGGATTATGTGACGCATATTGACCATGGTATTGGCAAATTTGGAGGGCTACAAAAAATTGATGTGGAGGGCAGGCAACAGGAAGCCATAAAGCTGGTGTACGGCGAGCGGGACATTCTCTATGTAAGCATCCATTCGCTGCACAAGATCTCTAAGTACAATGGCAAAGACGGCAAAGAACCCAAAATCTACAAGCTGGGATCAGGGGCCTGGAAAAAATTGAAGCAAAAGACCAAATCCAGGGTCAAGAAAATCGCCTTTGACCTGATTAAAATCTATGCTAAACGCCGCCTGGATAAGGGGCATCAATACGATCCGGATAGCTATTTGCAACACGAACTGGAAGCCTCATTTTTATATGAAGATACCCCGGACCAGGCGAAAGCTACAGACGACATTAAAAGGGATATGGAGAGCGAACGTCCTATGGATCGGCTGATCTGTGGTGATGTAGGTTTCGGGAAAACGGAGGTAGCCATCCGCGCCGCTTTTAAAGCGGTGGATAATGGAAAACAGGTCGCCGTTTTAGTACCAACAACTATACTGGCCTTCCAACACAATAACACCTTTAAGAAACGATTGGAAGATCTCCCGGTAAGTGTGGATTACTTGAATCGTTTCCGCTCCGCCAGGGAAAAAAGGGACATTTTAGAACGATTGGCTTCGGGGAAAATTGATATCATTATTGGAACTCACCAGTTGGTCAATAAAAATGTGCAATTCAAAGACCTGGGGCTGCTCATTGTAGATGAGGAACAAAAATTTGGAGTGGGGGTAAAAGACAAATTAAAATCGATCAAAGAAAACGTGGACGTCCTTACGCTTACGGCAACACCTATCCCACGAACTTTGCAATTCAGTTTGATGGCGGCAAGGGACCTTTCCGTGATCAATACCCCTCCTCCCAACCGCTACCCTATTGAAAGCAGGGTGATCCGATTGAATGAAGAAATCATTCGGGATGCAATCTCCTATGAAATTCAACGGGGCGGTCAGGTATTTTTTGTACATAACCGGATAGAAAATATTAAAGAGGTAGCCGGAATGCTACAGCGTTTGGTGCCAGACGCTAAAATTGGGGTCGGTCATGGGCAAATGGAAGGCAGAAAGTTGGAGCAGTTGATGTTAGCGTTTATGAATGGGGAGTTTGACGTTTTGGTATCCACCACCATTATAGAAAGTGGTTTGGATGTCACCAATGCGAACACCATTTTTATCCATAATGCCCAAAATTTTGGGTTGAGTGATCTGCACCAGATGCGGGGGCGGGTAGGCCGAAGCAATAAAAAGGCGTTTTGCTTTTTCATCACACCCCCTTACGAGGTAATGACTCCCGATGCCCGTAAACGAATCCAGGCCCTGGAACAATTTACGGAACTCGGCAGCGGATTCAATATTGCCATGAAGGATCTGGAGATCCGTGGGGCTGGTGATCTGTTAGGGGGCGAACAAAGTGGTTTTATCAATGAAATTGGCTTTGAGACCTATCAGAAGATTTTGACCGAAGCCATTGAGGAACTCAAGGAGAATGAGTTCAAGGAATTGTATGAAGAAGTAGAAGGCGACAAAGAAAAAAGCTTTGTAAAAGACACCCAGTTGGACACTGACTTTGAGTTGCTCTTCCCGGATGATTACATCAATAATATTACGGAGCGCTTAAACCTCTACACCCAGCTCAACGAAGTGAAGGATGAAGAGGGATTGACGCAATTTAAAAGTCAGCTCATCGATCGTTTTGGGGAACTCCCGGAACAGGCTAGGGACTTATTAAGTTCTGTTCGTATTAAATGGATCGCTACAAGCATAGGTTTGGAACGGGTAATTCTAAAAAAAGGAAAACTCCTGGGGTATTTTATCGCCGATCAGCAATCGGAGTTTTACCAAACGGATACGTTTACCCGGGTATTGCAATACGTACAAAGCCACTCAAAACACAGCCAACTTAAGGAAAAACAAACCCGAAACGGATTGCGCTTGTTATTGGTACTGGAAAACACTAATAGCATTGCTCGAGCATTGGAGGTGCTGGAACCATTACATAAAGACAGTGAAGTGGCTTCTCAGTAGACAGTAGGGGTTCTACTCCGGTTGAGCATACCCATACCTTCCCAACAACTCCACCGAATAGTAACTATCCAATCCCCCAATCGCAACGCTATCCAATTCGCTCAACGCTACATGGCCATCTTCAGCCACTGCAGCTTCCGGCAATAGCAAATGCACTACCTTTCCTATTACCAATCGGGTAGCATTACATTTGATATACTGCTCTTCCTCAAATTGGAGTCCAATTTTGATCGGACTTTCCATAACAAATGGGGCGGGAAAATCAAGATGGTAATGTTCCCGCAAACCCACCGCTTCAAATTCAGAAATGGCACGATCATATTTCGCCGAGGTCTGATGCGCCTGTTGGTGGATAGCAGTGGTTATTTGATTGATGGTATACACCCCTGCCTCCTTGATGTTTTCATAGGTATGCCGTTCCACCGAAGTAGGTCGCAAAATGAACCCCAAATACGGGGGATTCGCACCAATATGGACTACAGAATTAAAAACGGCCAGGTTGGTTTGTCCGGTTTTAGAAATGGTTCCTATTAAGTTTGCGGGTTTTAATCCTGAGACCTTATTCAACAATTGTCCGCGATACCGGCCGGGCAATTGCATCAATCCCTCATGCGTAAACGTCTTGATCATGGCTATGTTTTTCCACAAAAATAGCCTTCTTATTGCTTACTCTATTTGTTCCCGAACCAGGGAAGCCACCTTGTACAACAAAACGATCTCAAGGATAATCACCGGGAAAAATAAGAACAAGGCTACCGGTGAAAGGAAAACGGTTAATAAACAAAAAGCGATCAGTAGCTCCATCCCCCCCGAGATGTAAGCGATTATCCCCAGTTTTTTCACCGATTTTAGTATTGCGATCCCAAGTAATATCCCCAGTGCTCCCAAAGTCACAGACTCTGCTAAAAGTACAATCTCAAAACGAAGTGGGTCATAAAAGACAGAAACAATATCATAGACATAAAAGAAAAAGAGCGCAAAGAGCCATAATACGGAAGCGATCTTCATCAGATAGTTTTTCAATACCCTTCCGGAGACCAAAAATCCGTAAAGTAGCAAAGCGTTGAGAAGTAAGGCTAAGACCTTTACCGCAACATGTCCCCATGGCCCGTAAATGAGTTCATCATCATCAAAACGGACATAATCCGCAATACCCTCAAATACCGCAGCGACCAGGAAGAAAATACCGGCAATCCAGGCCATAGTCAACAAACGATGGACTGAGTTCACCTCATTGGTAGGTAAAAGTCCAATTTGAGCGGACTGCCTGCGCTCTTCTTCCTGAAGGCTTTCATAGTCATAGTCCAGGGCAGATAAAATGGTTTTTATCGTATAACTTCTCGGGGTAACCTCGCCATTTTCAATGCGCTGTAGGGTACGCACATTGATATTGCAAAGCTCAACCAATTCTTCTTGGGTATATCCTTTTTGCCTTCGCAGTGCTGTTATTTTTAATCCTAACTCGGGTTGTTTCATCGCATTTTGTTTTGTTGAAATCTTTGGGCAATGTTACATTCAAGATAAAACATCCCCAAGGAATTTAATTGGATTTGACCCGGCATTTAGACGGCATTTAATGTCACCTACTAAATGTAAAACACAAAAAGGCCCTCCAGGGAGGGCCATAACAAGTAGTGGGTTTGGTTTGGGGGCTATGCCATTTTAGCCTTGTCGGCTTTTGATGAAAATTTCAATGCTTTTTTAACCCTTGAGTTCTTAAATCTGTACAAGCGAGCAACCTCTGTAGTATTTAGCTTCTTTGTAGCAATGGTAATCTCCAAATTTACACCTTTGGTAATCGTTTCCACTTTTACCTCTTTAGTGTTGGCCATAGCCGCAGTGCTAACGAAGATGAAAAAAACGAAGGTTAAAATTGCTTTCATGACTTGGGTAATTGTTACATCGTAAAATTACCCAGAGGTAAGGGCTAGGGACGATTTTGGTCGTTTACCGAGCCAAAAAAATCGTTCTAAAACATCTTGTCGGACAAAGTGTAAAATAGTATCGATAACGGTTTTTGACTTCAAAAACCACTTACCGATTTGGAATGCCTTTCGTCGAGTGTCCGATACGTTCTTGATGTATCAAATCAGGATTCAACCACCATAAATACCATCCAAAATGCGAATGATATCTTCTTTTTTGGTCAAACTCAGTTTTTCCTTTTTTATCAGTTCCTTGACTTTGTCGGCATTTTGGGAATCAAAAACACTTAGGAACTTCTTCTTGTTGTTTGACAGATACCTAATCGTTGCGTCATCATCGACCAATTTAAAGTAGAATTGGGGATCCGCTATTTCGAATCTCGCAGGTTGCTCTTCTTTATATGCCCCTGCTTGGACCTTTTCGAAATACTTTGCAATCTCTTTCTTATAAAGGGTGTAGTTATTGGAGACTTTCAGCTCTTCTAGGAAACCTTTCTTAAGGTCTCCTTTGGGATCAAGATATGTTGTTATTACATATTCCTTATTGGAACCGTCCAACATTTTAATTCGTTCATCGCTTGAATTGTTCAATTCAATCACCTTATTTTCCTGTATCCAAACTTCAACACTTCCCTCATACGCGTTAAAACGTACCAAATAGGTTTTTTCCCGGTCTCCAATCTTTGCAGGCCCAAATTCCAAATTCAAATAGGGCGAACCTTCTTCAATCTCATAACGCTGTCCGTATAGTAAAGGATTAATATACACCCCTCTAAAGTCGTCTCGGAGAGTTGTCAAGTTTTGAGATAGTATATTCTGGAAAAATAGAAAAAGGAGTGAAGGCAAAAAAAGAAGTCGCATTTGGTCAGAAATTTTCACGGAAATTACAAAGTAAGCAACAAAAACTATACCATTGTTTTATACATAGTTGACTGCATACCATTGTTTTGGATTAAAGATTTTAATATATTTGACTATTATTCGTTTTTGGTCAAAATGTCAAAAATTAAAAATCAGCTTCTTAAAGTAGCAAGTACCACCTTTAGCAAATATGGCTACTATAAAACGGCAATGGAAGATATTGCCACGGCAGCTCAAAAGGCAAAAGGCTCTTTGTATTATCACTTTGGCAGTAAGGAACTCTTGTTTGAGGCTGTGGTCCTGGATGAGTTAAATCGATTAAAATCCGAGCTCTCTGACGTGTTTTCCGATACGGAATCCGATACTAGGGAAGTACTCCGAAGATATATGTTGAAGCGAATGGAAGTCCTTCGGCATGCCCCAAACTATCAGGAAACCCTACGACCCAATTTTTATGAACACTATGACTTTGTTGACCAAGTAAAACAACAGATGCTCCAGTGGGAGGTACAACAAATTATGCAATTGATACAACGGGGCATTCAAAAAGGGGAGCTGGACCTACCTGGAGATCATTTGGTTTACGGTCAGGTATTGGTGATGCTTTTACAGGGATTGGAACCCAACTTCTACCTGAAAGGAGAATATGACCGACTTGAATCGCACTTTGACAACCTTATCCATATCATCACCAAAGGAATTTCAAAACTTTAGTCTATGAGTCGACTTAAATATCTCTTTGTCTATACCATTCCCATAACGGTATATATTGCCTTTACTAAGGAAGGAATCTGGACCTTTTTACCGCTTATAGTCTTCTTCGGCTTTGTACCCTTAGTAGAATTGCTGGTTCCACCGGATAGGGAAAACATGGACAAAAAACTAGCCGATGATGAAAAGAACCGAAAGATCTATGATTACATTTTATACGGCACCTTACCCCTGCAAGTGGGATTTTTGGTCTATTTCTTTTTTATCATCCAGGCAACTCCGTACGGCTCTTTGGAATATGTGGGTCGAATTACAGCCATGGGATTCATGTGTGGAGTAATTGGTATTAATGTGGGACACGAATTAGGGCATAGACATGCCCGTTGGGAGCAATTCTTAGGAGAGATTTTACTACTCACTTCATTGAACACCCATTTTTTACCCTATCACAATGCCGGACATCACCGGAATGTAGCGACCCCTGAGGATTCCGCCACCGCCCGAAAAAATGAGCTCCTCTTTGTCTATTGGTTCCGTTCCCATTTTGGCAGCTATATCGAAGCCTGGCAATTGGAAAACAAGCGATTAAAAACTGAAGGGCTCCCGTGGTTTTCGTTTCAAAACCGAATGGTGGTTTATACCCTGGCAAACATCACCGTATTAGGTATGGTATATTTCATTTTTGGCACTTTCGTACTTATCGGTTTTCTAGGAGCGACTATCTTTGGAATCGTACTATTGGAAACCGTTAACTACATCGAACATTATGGATTACTTCGGAAGAAAAACGAACAGGGTCGATACGAAGCAGTCCGGCATCACCATTCCTGGAATTCGGACCACCCTATAGGAAGGACATTGTTATTCAATTTATCCCGTCACTCGGATCATCATTACAACGGTAGTAAAAAATACCAGGTCCTGAAATCCCATGAAAAAAGCCCGCAAATGCCAACAGGCTACCCCGGGATGATGATTTTGGCCGTCCTGCAACCCCTATGGTTTTGGGTAATGAATAAAAAATTGGAAAAATTCCAATGATCAAAGTGTTTTCAGGTCTTTAATGGTTTTAAAAGCGACATCTACCTGATCATCATTCACCAAAATGGTGAACTCATTCGTGGTAGAGATCACTTCATACAAAACAATCCCCTCCCAGGCCAACCGTTGGAAAATGAAATAATAGATCCCGGGCACTGCCACGTTTTCAGCAGGCAGTTTTACCGTTACCGACGAGAGATTGTCCACTTTTTGTGTACATCGTTCCTTTTCGAAGAGTTCCTCTACCACCCCATCCAGACTATTGCTTACTACAATATTTATTTCATTGACCCCTCGGGAAGACGTATAAAAAATATCCTGGTTCTCGTTAACCTTCTCCAATAATCTCGCCTGTTGGGCCAGGATGGTCTCCGAAGAAAGAAAGGTATAGTCGGTCAGATTGGAACGCACGGTGATCTCTCCAATGTTTTTCAGCACCTTTACGATACGATGTGTGGCCCTGAACTCCAGGTCATCTGACAAACGTTTTAGCGCCATCACCACGGCACCGTTTCGTACTTCTTTCCCCAATTCTTCTTCTATTTCCGGCTTAATACTACGGGAAAGCGAAGTGAGATTGATAATCCCTTGTGCCAGGGCGGTTTGTAAAAACGGCTTTTTTCGTATGTAGTGTTCAACAACAGCAGAAATGGTCTTCATGCAATCAACTTTGATTCAAAAATAACAAACTGTTATAAATAAAACAAATGGTTAAAATGATAGAAGGCATCCTCAAGGTGCTCAATTTGGAAGGCTTTGTCCTTTTTAAGGATGGTGATAATATCGAACCGCACGCTAACATCCAGTTCGTTTTGAAGTACATATTCATCCGCCGCAGCAACCAACAGTTTTATCTTCTTTTGGCTTACTGCCTGGGCGATCTCTTGAAGCTGATCTGAACTTCTGGATTTTACCTCTACAATGGCAAGAATAGTATCCTGTTGGGCAATGATATCCACTTCCGCTTTTCGGTATCTATAATTGGTATCTCGAATATGATAGCCTTTTTTCGTTAAAAAATCTATCGCCATTTCCTCTCCAAGGCGTCCAAATTCGTTGTGATTTCCCATAAATCGTGAAAAATATAAAAAAGAATGTGCATTTCGTCGAAAAATTTGACATGCTACCACTCTTCTTACGTTAAGATTGTAATTTGAACCCTCAATTGAACCACACCTACCTACAACGCATAGTTGACCCCAAGACTATGACACACTTTAACACCAAACTTTGCTATGGAAGTATTCATCAATTGTAATACGGGCACTTTAGCCCCGTATACAACCCCTTTAGATGAGTTGCGGGCAGCCCACCTTTATCGAAGGTTGGGATTCAGCGCTTCGGTGGAAACTATCAACCAAGCGGTTGGGCAATCGGCAACGGCACTTGTAGATACGCTTGTCGATCAGGCCCTGGCAGCTCCTCCCATACCAGCCCCCGAATGGGCGGAATGGACCAACGCCAATTATCCTGAGGATGACGATCTCGCACGACAACTGCGAAGAGCGCAACGGGAAGAACTCTCGACAGCCTACGGTAACGGCTTATTGGACAACAATCTAAGAGATCGTTTGAGTTTCTTTTGGCATAACCATTTTGTGACTGAGATCGATGTCTATGATTGTAACTCCTTTCTGTACGAGTATGTAAATTGCTTGCAGCGTAATGCTTTAGGTAATTTCAAGACCTTCGTCAGTGAGATAGGGCTTACCAGTGCCATGTTACGCTATCTGGATGGTGCCTTTAATAACAAAAACCGTCCTAACGAAAACTACGCTCGAGAGTTATACGAGCTCTTTACGCTTGGAGAAGCACAAGGGTATACCGAAGAGGACATCATTGAAGCCTCACGTGCCCTTACCGGCTACGTCAATAGAGGAGATGTTGGTTGTACCAAGATTACCTTTGACCCGGAACAATTTGACACCGATGCCAAGACCATTATGGGGCAGACCGGTAACTGGGGTTATGACGATGTGATTGACATCCTTTTTAATGAACGCGCCCAACTAATCGCCTACTTTATATGTAAAAAGTTATACCTCTATTTTGTGCATCCGGATGCTATCGCCGCTGAAGCACAGCCTATTTTAAATGGTCTAGCAGCAACCATGGTTGCTAACAATTTTGAGATTGCTCCAGTACTACGGCAATTATTCAAAAGCGAGCACTTCTTTGACGAAACGGCCATTGGTACCATCATAAAAAGCCCGTATGACCTCTATTTAGGCATGATCAAGGAAACCGGATTCGGTTATGACGATGGCACTATAGTGAATGTTGTGGATGCTGCTACCTTGATAGGACAGGAACTATGGGACCCGGTAGATGTAGCAGGTTGGCAACGTGACCGACAGTGGATCAGTACCCACTTTATCATTGGAAGGTGGTTGTCCGCCGAAGTATTTCTGGAGCGCTTTTTCCAGGCAGATACCCAGCAATTTAGGGCATTGGGAATCGCAGCAGCGGGTCCTAATGGTGCAACGATCAATGATCCTGATGTAATTGCCAGGGCACTTATTGATAAGTTCACGCCTAAAGGTCTTTTGACCGATGCAGATTATGCGATTGCGATTTCTGTATTCAGAGAGCCCTACGAAGACAATAACATCTATGAAACAGGAAGCTGGAATATGATGTTAGATGACACCCCCACGCAGGTCTTTCTGCTTTTACGACATCTTACTAGAGAACCTGAATTCCAACTAAAATAAAACCTACTGCTATGTGTGATACGCATCATATTCACGATAACTCCCCGCACAAAGGCCTCGAACATGAAGGCCACGATTTAGAACACAAAGCCTGGAGCAGACGTTCCTTTCTGCAGGCTTTGGGAATAGCCGGTTCCGGCTCTATGATGTTGGGGTCCAATTTACTAACGGCTTCGGCACCGTCGCCCTTAACCACAGCAATCAGTGCTGCGAATACCGATAACATCCTGGTTTTGATTCGCTTGAATGGCGGAAACGACGGCCTTAGTACCGTTATCCCTATTCAGCAATACGACACTTACGCGAATCAACGTCCCAATATTTACATCCCGGAGAGTAAAGTACTGAAGTTAACCGATGATTTTGGAATTCCTTCCTACATGGGTGCGCTTGAGTCCCTATGGGGCGATGGCCAATTTAAGGCGGTTCATGGGGTAGGATACGAAAATCAAAGTCTTTCCCACTTTACCGGTTCAGATATTTACGCCAATACAGACTTGACCACTTCAGGTTTTCAGGGCTTAGATACCGGATGGATGGGACGGCATTTTGAGAGTCTCTATCCAAATTACCTCATCAATCCACCCGAGGCTCCGGCAGCCATCCAAATTGGTAGTATTGCCAACCTGGTGTTCCAGGGAGAGGAAACCAACTACGCGTTTGTTACTAACAATGTCGACCAATTGGAAGAGATTGCGCAAACCGGTCAATTTTATGATATCGCCACTGCCCCATTTGACAACTGTATGTACGGTGACCAACTACGGTTTTTAAGAGGAGTAGCCAACACTACCTACGAGTACGCCGGTAAAATTCATGAGGCCTACGAAAGAGGACAAAACGAGGTAGAATACCAAGACAACGGTTTTGCTCGTCAATTGGCGCTTTTAGCACGCTTGATAAAAGGGAACCTGGGTACTAAAGTATACATGATCTCCATGGGAGGTTTTGATACCCACGGGAATCAACCTTTGGCTCATGAGCGATTAATGTCAACTTTGTCTGTTGCCGTTAACAATTTCTACGAGGATCTGGGATTCACGGAGCAAGACAACAATGTGCTGAGTATGACCTTTTCTGAATTTGGTCGTAGGATCTTTGAAAACGGTTCCAACGGTACGGACCACGGTAAAGCAGCACCTACGCTTTTCTTCGGCTCCGGACTAAGCGGTAGCGCTTTCGTAGGGGATCACCCTTCTTTGGATGAACCTAACGGGCGTGGAAACCTGGAATATACTATGGATTTCAGGGACCTGTATGGTACCGTATTGGCGGAATGGCTTTGTGTACCCAGAGCATCCGTAGAACAGCATCTATTAGGATATCAATACCGGGCTATAAATCTTGGATTTAATTGTAGCGGGGAAACCTTTGACGACATTGCTATGGACAATGATCCTCCTACGCTGCCTGATACGCCACCAAGTGATCCGGACGGACAAATGCCAGATGAGCTGCCTATCCAGGTAGTACACAGGCCCTATTATCCTACAGATAACAATCCCCATATCTACCTGGAGATGCCGTTCAGTGCTCATGTTGATATCCAGCTTTACAACATACTGGGACAAAATGTAGGCACGGTATTTAACGAGATGATGTTAGAAGGGTCTGCCGAGATCAATATCCGGGACCGGGTAAGAGGCAGTCTCTCTACAGGTAAGTACATTTATCAAATAAATGTGGCTGACCAGAAGATGAGCAAATCTGTGATGATCATGTAAGCCTGACCTGCACTATTTATAAGCCCTCCGACCGCACTGCTCCCCACCCCAATTTAGGACGTGCGATTCGGGGGGTTTCCTTTTTTACCCCTGGTATTTTCGTGCTGTAAATTCGCTATTTTTGAGGCTTAAATTAGACTTCATGTCAAAAACAGCTCCCTCAAGGATCACCATCACAGCCGCTCTTCCTTATACGAATGGCCCTATCCATATTGGTCATTTAGCAGGGGTATATGTTCCGGCGGATATCTATGCGCGCTATCAACGCTTGCAAGGCAAAGATGTTGCCTTTATCTGTGGCAGTGATGAGCATGGGGTGGCCATTCCAATGAAGGCAAAAAAAGAAGGGGTTTCGCCAAGAGAGATTATCGACAAATACCATGGTATTATTGAAAAATCCTTCCAGGATTTTGGAATTTCATTTGATAATTATTCTCGTACCTCTGCCCCAATCCACTACGAGACGGCATCGGATTTCTTCAAAAAGCTATATGCACAGGGCGATTTTATAGAAGAAACGACGGAACAGTTATATGACGAGGAAGCACAACAGTTTTTAGCAGATCGCTTTGTAACCGGAACCTGCCCGCGTTGTGGTTACGATGCCGCCTATGGCGACCAATGTGAGAATTGCGGTTCTTCCCTTAATGCAACCGACCTGATCAATCCCCGGTCTACGTTAACCGGAGGGATCCCAGCGCTAAAGGCTACAAAGCACTGGTTTTTGCCCTTAAACAAGTACGAGAGTTTCCTGAAGGAATGGATTTTGGACGGGCATAAGTCCGATTGGAAACCTAATGTCTACGGCCAATGTAAATCCTGGATCGAAGAAGGGCTGAGGCCCCGCGCGGTAACCCGGGATTTGGATTGGGGTATTCCGGTCCCCGTGCCAGAGGCAGAAGGCAAAGTACTCTATGTTTGGTTTGATGCCCCTATCGGGTATATTTCCTCTACCAGGGAGTGGGCAGCCCGGGAAGGAAAGGACTGGGAGCCCTATTGGAAAGACAAAAACACCAAGTTGTTGCATTTCATTGGGAAAGACAATATTGTATTTCACTGCATTATCTTCCCAAGTATGCTTAAAGCGCATGGCGACTTTGTACTCCCGGAAAACGTGCCGGCTAACGAATTCCTGAATCTGGAAGGCAACAAATTGTCTACTTCCAAAAACTGGGCGGTTTGGCTGCATGAATATCTGGAAGAATTCCCGGACATGCAGGATGTATTGCGGTATACCCTAACTGCAAATGCCCCGGAAACCAAGGACAATGACTTTACCTGGAAGGATTTTCAGGCACGTAATAACAACGAATTGGTAGCTATTTTTGGGAATTTTGTGAATCGCGCCCTGGTACTAACACACAAGTACTACAATGGAATAGTCCCTACTCCTGCTGAGCTCAATGCAACCGACCTAAAAGTACTGGATACCCTAGGTGAGTTTCCGGCAAAACTATCCGACTCCCTGGAACGATACCGCTTTCGGGAAGCCAGCCAGGAATTGATGCATCTGGCCCGTTTGGGGAACAAATATCTGGCCGATGAAGAGCCCTGGAAATTGATCAAAACAGACACAGAGCGTACGCAAACTGTAATGTTCGTAGCACTGCAGATTGCAACAGCTCTCGGGGTGTTGAGTGAGCCCTTGCTCCCTTTTACTGCCAAAAAATTGAAAGGTATCCTAAATATAATTCCGCCTGATACAGCAACCGAGCAGGACCAAGGGCTCGGTTGGGAAGATATTTCCACCCGGGAAACACTGCTCTCGCCGGGGCATCGGATCAATAAAAGTGAATTACTTTTTCGAAAAATAGAA
>JANQHL010000218.1 GCA_028277085.1 Flavobacteriaceae bacterium | reverse complement strand
TTTTTAATCTCAGCCTTTCCATCATAATCATGAATACAGGTATTACAATCGTGTTCTATGATGCTCTTTCTGTAGTCGATGTTCTTGTCGGAAAAAAATATGGCTTCCCCTTTTTCTTCCCGAAGGCTGCCTATTTTGTCACTGGCAACAGCACAGTAGTAAAGGTCGCCCCTTGAATCCATCGTTATTCCATCTTCTTTCCAGTGGCACCCCAGTAATCGTTTTCTTGGCCTAAAGGCCAGACTATAGAATATAGCGTAGTATTTAAACTTATCTTTCAAACCTTTGGCCGCTACATACCTGCTGTGGAAGAACTCTTTAGCGCTCTGTAAAATGTTATGCTGAATTAAACTAAACTGATCCATCAGCTTATCACTTTCAATACGTTTGTTTTCAATACCCAAACGATACTTGATGTTGATATCATGTAACCTGGCATAGGCATCCAGCTCCTTCATATGATCCACGTTCTGCATAACAACAGTACAGCCAACGTCTATAGAATCGCAATACTTTTCTTTGTTAGCCTGAATTTCTAAAATGGAGGCAGAAGTCAGGTTAAAAACTTTCAGGCCGCGAACAACATTGTGCATATTGCCATAGCCATCCAATGAAATGGAAACATGGAAGTATATTCCCTTTTCTTTGCACATTTTATACATTTCTTCCAGGGCCGGCAGCAGCAACTTCTTGTTAAAACCATGAGTGATAATATTCAGGGCTTTTAGTTTGGGAAGTGTTAAAATAATTTCGGTAAACTTCGGAAGTTCCCTAATTAAGGTAGGTTCGCCTCCATTTATCCCCAATGCTTCAACTTTTGAAAATATCGGATCTTTAATGAACCCCTCGAATTCTTCCAGGGTCATCTCGTTGGAGTGATCCATTTGCCAGATATTACACATTACGCACTTTGAATTACACTTATAGGTAATAGGCATCTGGACAACTTTAGGATACTTCTTTTTGTCTCCTTTTTTTGGTTTCCATGTGGCCTTTACAAATAGAGCAACAGAGGTAATCAACTGATAAAACTTACTATCTTTTCTAACTATACGCATAGGTTGTTTCGATTGTAACTGCTAAAGTAAGCACTGTTCGTCAATATGGCGAACATATTCACGTGCTTAACAATCCATCGAGTTTCGCGGTTCCGGTAAAATGCATTGCACCGGACGTAACACGCGCTGACTTTTGGATAGTTTTGTCGTCCTTATGAGAGTTTTTAGAAAAAATAAAACTTTGAATATCAACAATTTGCATTATGTTTTCAATAACAAGTTATTAAACAAATACTGAAAATGGGCTGATTGTGCCAAACAAAAAAACCCTATCCGCCAATCGGCAAACAGGGTTTTGATAAACAGAAAAACAAGTTGGCATTACACAGCTGCCGGTTGTTCGGCATTCCATACACCAGTAGCCGCTGTCTTCTCTACGTACTGGTAAAAGTCTTTAGCTTTTCTGCCCAGGGCTTCTTCCACTCCGTAAGAAATCGTGGAATTTTCAACAGTTAATACAGTGTTCCAGAGATATTCCAGCAAACCTATCACTTCTTCAGGCAACTGTACCTGGCGCAATAAGTTTTTGTAGGCCTCCATAGAAATGGATTCAAACTTAATTTCTCGTCCGGTAGCTTTGGCAATCACTTGTGTGGCTTCTTCAAAAGTAATTTTCTCGGAACCTGTCAGTTCGTAGATTTTTCCGGTATGTCCATCCTTTGTCAACGCCTCCACAGCTACATCCGCAATATCATCAGCATGTACAAAAGGCACACCCAAATCAGCTTTGGGAATGGGTACATAACCTGCCACAATGGAATCGTAGAAAAAACTCTCGCTGAAGTTTTGGGCAAACCAGGTAGCACGCACTACAGTGGTATCAATACCGCTGTTTAGTACAATTTGCTCACTTTTTTGCGCTTCAACTTCTCCCTTTCCTGACAGCAAAACCAATTGCTGTACACCAGCTTTTTTTGCTTTTTCGGTCAGCAGCCGGATGTCATCTGAAGCTCCGGGCACTGCCAAATCCGGATAATAAGTAATGTACACACCTTTCATACCCTCCAAAGCGGTATCCCAGGTATTTGGCTGCTGCCAATCGAATGACGGGCTTGCCGAACGAGACCCGATGCGAACGTTGTGTCCCTGGTTAGTGAGTCTTTCTGCTACTCTGGCGCCGGTTTTTCCGGTTCCGCCAATAACTAAGATGTTTTTGTTTTCCATAATACTAAATTTTATAAATGATGATGATGAATTAGTTACAGAATATTTGATTTGATAACTGCTAATAAGAGCAACACGAAGCTGATGACCGAAAAAGCTGTACGGACCATGTGGAGTCGATTCCAGGGAACTTCATACCCTACCCTGACAGATTCTAAGTCTTTCATGGTCAGGGTGTTCAGCTTTACGACATCCAGGCTATCGTTTAGGGGCACGTTACCAAGGGCTGTTACTCCGAATGTGCCGATGAGGTAGGTTGCCAAAGCTGCTACCATCAACCAAAAGGTACTATTAATGGCTACATTGTATTGAATAATACCGCTGGCTACCATCCCGATCAGCGGGCCAAAAAAGACGATGAAGAACCACGGGTTCAATATCGCTCTGTTAATGTGTTGCATGGTTTCCAGGTAAGTAATGTCTGTTACCTTTTTGGTACCCGGGATTACCGAAACAGCCCATGCGTACCACAATCCTGCTGACAGCCCGGTAATAATTAAAGTGGTCAGCAGTATGAATCCTTTGAATGAATTTTCCATTGTGTTGAATTTTGATTGTTGATGAATTGTGATTGGATGTACTAGTGCACACATTGATAGTCTGTGGAAGGCGTATGCGTTCGGATTTTCCTGAAGACATAGGCCAGTACAGCGATACTTGTTACCATGGCCCAGAAAAACCAGCTACTGAAAAAGGCACCGTAACCCACCCCAATCGGTACCATGAAGACCGGTACAGTGATGAAGAAGTCCATAGTGATGGCAACAATGGCCATTACCAACCCAGGCAAAAAGCCGTTGGTGGTATAACCGGTTCGATAGTAGAATCGTGTACCGGCAAAAACGGCCGGAATGAGCGCTACCAACAGGAAGACCTGCTCCTGCAAATAGGGATCATTAAACCAACTGACCAACCCTGAAAGAAAGAAAGCGACAAATAAAATGCCCCAGCTAATGAGGCCTGCGAGTATAGCTCTGAGTGTTTTCATCATCCTGTAGTTTTTGTTGTTATTAATACCACAAAGATGGACCACCTGTCGCCCGGGCATTTGTCCCAAAAGGATTATGATTTGTTCGAAAGGGAGGGATTCAAGTGTCTCGATCTGAAACAGGTTTACACAATACACCCCTAAATCCCCTCTTGGGAGGGGACTTAATATCTAGTGCCTTTCATCTTTCTACTTGATACTAATAACTTATTAGAACCTTCGACACAGTTTATCCCGATTCAATCGGGACTCAGGGTACCTGCCTTTAGCAGGTAGTTTTGTCGTCCTTATGAAGGGTTGTTATTCAGCGAATTAGCGTTGCGGAGCGATTGGATTCGGTGAATTCGGCAGCCTGCCGACGGATTGCCATGATGGGAGCAGATAACGTCGATAGTCAACCCGCTAAAGAGAAGGTATAAAAAGCCTGCAAAAGTGAAAAAGGAGTGAAGGCCTGGTGAAGACAGCTTGTAGCAAGGAATGGTCACGAGACGGGAGTCGCGAGGCAGAGGGGATGCTACGTCTTGTACCAAGTAATATTAAACAATGCTTGGCACCAGACGAAGCCTGGCGCTAGCTGGAGTAATATCAAAAGAAAGCCCACAATACCGTATGGATGTATTGTGGGCGGGAACAATTTCTAACCGTTATCACCTTTTACCCGACCATGGCTAAAGTATGAACAAATTTTCAATTGACCCAAATTTGGGTCAATCAATTCTGAAAATTCCAGTGATTTTTGATGAGTGGCCAAAATTTACAACGAAGCCCTTATTAAAGCCATTGGCTTAAAAGTGCGCCAGTTGCGCAGTGAAAAGGGTATCTCCCAAGAGCAACTCTCCTACCGCTCCGATATCTCCAGAAGCCAAATACAACGAATAGAAAACGGCGAGATCAACACCTCTGTCTCCCATCTCGACGCCATTTCCAAAGCTTTAAATGTTTCCCTTTGCAAGTTAGTGGAATAGCATTAAAGGGGAAGCCTTCCTGAGCACCAGCTGTCATGCTGCGTTTATCGAAGCATCTGCGATGGCCTGGCCACATCCTTCGACAGAGTTTACGCCGACTTGTCGGGGCTCAGGATGACAAAAGCTCTAAACGAAGGACACGCCCTAACACTTTACCCCTATACTCCCTCGGGAAGAAATCGATTCAAGTACCAATACCATCGCTAGCTAACGGGGTATAAAAAGCCTGCAAAAGTGAAAAAGTAGTGAAGACCTGATGAAGATAGTTTGTAGAAAGGAGTGGTCACGCGATAGGAATCGCGCGCCAGCGGAGGGATTCCGATCCAACTGTTGTCGATTGAAATCTTGAGCTAAATAGGGAAACATGGAAGTCACCTCCCTATGATCAGTTGTCAAATTGCTCAGCACCAATCAATTTCCGGTAACGATTTTTTAATATTTTCTTGACCCATTTGAAGTATCGCTTTTTTGTAAACATCATAGCTGTCAGAAAAATGCTTCCACAGCTAAGTATCCCAAACAATATCGACAGAATGGTGTCATTTTCTGCAATTAAAAAGTAAGCCGCTGCACCCAAAAACAAAATCGTAACGACTACCGTGAACAAATAAATTAAGTATGAAACTTTAAACAAAAAAGTAATTTTTGCTTTACTTTTCTTCTTTAGTTCAGCCCTTAACCTCTTTTGAAGTTTTACCAATTCTTTCTTAGCATTCTCACCTTCTGAAACTTGTCTCTCTAACAGTTGCTTTTGCCTAAGAACAACCTCCGAATTATATTCGTCCGTTAAAAATGCCAATGAAGAATCAATTATTGCGGTACTAATTTCTTCCGGAGTTACCGCATGAGCTCTAAGGCTATTGTTGATGTATTTGGCATCTTGTTCAGAGATTTTTCCGGTTTTATACTCACTAGTTAACTGATTGAATTTTTTCGAAACTGAATTATTTAGTTGAGAAGACAGAACAATTTGAGCTTTGGTTACAACATCAAAAGATTTTGGTAGTGAATTTTTATCTCCAAAGCCTTTTTTCAACTTAAACCAAAGACGATCAGTCAAAAAATCTATATCAGTTGCAAAAGGTATATCTCTCTCGTTCTCTTTTACCTTGGAATGATGAGCCAAAAAGTGAACTAGTGAAGTAGCAGATAGTATAATATAACCCACTCTCTCGAACTGAACATTACTTCTACCGACACGCAAGGTGTTTATTTTGGAAAAAAGCCTCAGTACCTGTTCTGCATTTTCTTCATTTAGGACTTTATTTTTTAGTGCGGAGTCTTGAGATGCCTCTTGTATTACATTAGAATCAACAATGTTAAATTCAAAAGAAGGGCTTGGAACTGTTTCTAATAATTGAATCCCCCTATCAGTTAAATCTCCGAGAAACTTCATCTTTTTTGCAATCACATCACTCTTGGTTCGACAGCCTTCTAATATCTTCCTCATAGCTGTTTTGGCAGGATTCAAGGTTGCTTTGTTGTCAATAATTTGTTCTGCAACGAAAAAAAACTCATCAATATCCCTTTTGTTTTCTTCAAAATACTTTAAGGATATCCTTTTTTCATTTCCAGGAGCTTTGGCATTAACTTCGCCGATCAGTTTATAAAAGTCATTAAAGATTACTTCATAAATTTCTCCATTTAGCCCACCGGCATTAAACAAATGCTCTGTATCCAGGAAAACCGTGAGATTATGTTTCCAAGTACCTAACTCGTTAAGATCACTTGTATATCGTATGCCTGAATACAAGATTAGGCCTTCTTTTATCACGGCTAGACTTCTTTGAACCCCCCTATCATTCTCATTTAGAAGAATAAACGTACTTATATATTTTGAATATTTACCAGGACTAGTTTCCCCGCCCAAAAAATATCTAAGCTCCGCTTCCACTTTTTCAACCTCCGCTTCTGTCAACTCACTTCTTTCCTGTTTCTCAATGAACTTAATTAAGTGATTAACTAACTCAGAATATATCTTTTTGTTTGATTCAAACCCCTGACTTATATCTAATTCAGTATTATTAGGTTTTTGAAGATAATAAGTACCCTCGTTCATAACAATCTCTCCTTGAGCTTTAAGCCTTTTTTTTAAAGTAGTTTTTACCACCGCTTCCGGTATCTTAATATCAAACACTTTATCTAAAAGAGTAGTAACTTCTGCAGAACTAAATGACCATTTCTTTTCAAAAAAAATTGCCGCTTTAATGAATTCAGATATTATATCGTAAACATCCTTATTATTATCATACAGCTCACTAAAGAGAGCGACTGAGGCAAATAAATTCCTTTCTTGATGATGAAAGTTTTTCATAACTATTTATATCAACGTCAATATAAAATAAAAAAATTATCTTATAAAAATAAACTAAATAATAATCGGGTTATCAGTTAGCTAGTGATAAGAATCGTGCGTCAGCTAAGGGATAGACACACAATAAAAATCGTGCATCAACAGAGGAAAAGCTAATTCCAGCTGTTTGTGGCTAGTAAGTTGCCCTGAT
>JANQHL010000197.1 GCA_028277085.1 Flavobacteriaceae bacterium | reverse complement strand
TCCATTGTTCCGGGACGCAAATGAATTCCGCATGTGATCCGGAAGACAACATTGTAGTAGTGCCAAAGACTGCATCGCCTACCTGAAATTTGGAGACGCTTTTTCCTGTCGCTTCCACCACCCCGGCAAACTCATGCCCCAGGATTTGCTTTTTAGGGGCAAAAAGCCCAAAGATGAGTCGCGCAGGTAACCAAAATAACGTCGGAAAATCCGAAGCGCGGAGTCGTGCATCTCCAGCGGTTATTGTGGCGGCAAGGATCTTGACCAAAATTTCGCGGTCTTTTGGTTTCGGTACCGGAAGTTCTACCTGTTGTACTACCTCTGGCGGACCGTATTTTTTGTAGATCACTGCTTTCATGCGCTGAAACAAAGGGATGCTAAAGGGTTGTTTTAAAGGTACTTTTTTTCCATCTGTATTTTACTACCTGTCTCATAGAAAAGTGTAATAGCAGGTCCCTAATGCGGTTTGGGGAGATTTAACATCAATTCCAGCCCATTTCAAGTCCCTTAGGAAAATGCCATCTCGCGATTGTATTTGTGGCGATAGGCCTTTGGAGAGAGGCCGGAATATTTTCGAAATAAGTTTCGAAATGCTTTTTCATCGGTATACCCGATGCCATACATTACTTCATGAATGGTTTTGGTAGTAGCTTCCAATTGTTTTTTAGCGGCTTCGATCTTCACACGCTGAATGTATTCCAGGGGAGTATTGGCCGTAGCCTTTTTAAAGCGTCGGAGGAAGCTTCGCCCATTGAGATGGACCATTTCCGCAATAGCATTGATGTTCAACTTCTTTTCATAATTGTCCTCAATAAACTGCTGCGCTTTTTTAATGGGCTCGTCCGAATGCTCCTTTTGTCCGCGAAAAATAATAAACTCATTTTGACCTATTCTGTCAAAGTCAATTTCTGCAAGTTTGGAGCACCATATCGCCGTTTCTCTTCCAAAATAGCGTTCTATCAAATACAACATAAAATTTAGAATAGAATAGGCACCACCACTGGAGTAAATACCATTGTCCTCACAAATGATCTTTTCGGGCAGCAATTGTATCTCCGGATATCGGCGCTTAAACACCTCATGTGCTGTCCAATGGGTGGCGCAAGATTTACCATGTAACAAGCCGGTCTCCGCTAAAAGAAAGGCGCCTTTGCACAGACTGGCTATCTCAGCGTCATTTTCTATTCGTTGTTTCCGGATCCAGCGTATAAAATCCTGGTTGTTGTCGATGGCCTGGTTGATATTTCCACTTATAGGGGAGACAATGATCAAATCGGTTTTTTGAATGTCATCTATGCCGGCGGTAGGTTGAATGCTGAACAGTCCCTGGTACGTTACGGGCTCCTGTAACACCCCTACTAAATCTATTTTGTAGGGGTGCATCCCACCATCTAGTTTGCGGACATGGTTATTAGCCATCATAAGAAGATTAAATGGGGCGATGATGGTATCCACAATGCTGTTACCTAAGGGAACAAGTACGCTAATATGCTTCATTAGAATTTGAATTGTCTCAAAAGTACATATTCGTTTTGTCAAAAACAACCCTTTAAAATGTCAAAAAAGACATGTCTAAAATATGTATATACGCCATACATTTGTTTCAAACAAATTAATTACCTAAACAATTTCGATATGGAAAATCAAGAAATCACAGTGGTCTATAAGTGGACTGCTAAGCCTGGAAAAGGACAGGAGTTAAAGGGAATCTATAAAGATGTGGAAAAGCAGATGCAAGAAACGGAACCGGGAGCACTTAAAGTGGAATGTTACTATGATGAAGGCACCGGGGTGCTACTTGTTTTAGATCTATTTAAAAATGCCGATGCCCTTGGGCAGCATTTAGGGACCACGGCAGCCGGGCATTTTCCCAGCCTATTGGAAATTGCAGTTCCCGGGCCATTTTTGTTCTGTGGGAAGGTTCCGGAGCAATTACAACAAGCTGCTAAAGGAATGGGATTGGATGCCACTTTTGCACCTCCTGTTTTTGGTTTTGATAGAAATAGCTAAGGGCTATAGTATCCTGTGCCACCTAAGCCCCCTGGACAGGGCTTTTTCTTTTGGGTATATCTTAGTATTTGACGTAACAAAAAGTTTGGTAGATAACCAGCCATGAAGTTTGGGGGCATTTCGATCCCAAAAACAGAGTTGCTATCTTATTTTTTCTTCTTTTTGGGTTTGGGTGGGGGTAGCGCCGCAACAGTAATCCGTACCAATTCGCTCAGCCACTTACTGTCCTCCATTTTATCCTCGATAAGGAAACTGTTTTTTGCCCCGGGGTAAGGGGGTGCTTCCACCACGTTGCCGATGTACTCGCGTCCTGCTTCAGTGGGTTTGACAAAGAGTTTATTATCACAAATCACCCCAAAAAAAGTGCCATCAGCATACAGGCCGTATTCCCCAAACATCTTTTTTGCCAGGATTGCTCCTGTGGGTTGCAGTTGTTCTACGACATAGTCGACAAAATTTTGATCTGAGGCCATATTTCTCTATTTAATGGTGTCACTTAATGTACCCCCCATAGCAGCAGGAAAGGTGACGATGACAATCCGTTTGAGAGCTAACCAATTGTCGGTTCCCCAGGGACATTTTTGAATGAGTGTAAGGATAACAGCGACCACAACCAGGGATAAGAAATAGGTGCCGATAACCCTTTTGATAAATTCAAAGACGTAACCCTTAAGAGTTACCTTGTAAAAGTTAAAATATACAAAGACTGAAATAAACACCAGGGAAAGTAGTATAATCAAAACAACGTTAGTCGTTGGTAGGGTGATACCTAGATTCCATGCTTCTTCTGTTAAAGATACCGGAATGGCCAACAAGGAAGATCCCACCAAAACTTGCATCACATCACGAGTCTTAAATTCTAGCATCAACGGTTTAAGCGCATAACTAATGATCTGTCCTGATTTGTCAGCAATAGGTACGATGCGGTGCAAATAACCACTGATCCGCTTTATAGTTGTGTCTCTAACATCTATTCTTTCTTGCATAGGTTTTGGAATTAGTATACCAGGTGAACTAAGATATTAAAATTACCTGGCGACCAATTTTTAGATATTTTGAAAGAAGTTATGGTACTTTCTGCTTATTTGCTCATTGCGTCCCTTCGCATCGCTTCTGGCAGCTTCTCTATGGCATACCGTAAAGCGGTACGTGGCATCTCGGCCTTATTCGTTAGTACATACTCAAATACTTCTTGCTGATGGGCCTGACTTGCTGATTTCAGTAACCAACCGTAGCCTTTTTGCACCATATCGTCCTCGTCCAATAACAGTGTATCTGCAATTTCAAAAATATCCCTAAGAAACCATCCCTTTCGTGCCGGGAGGATTAAACTTACCGCTGCAGCTCGTTTTACCCAACGGTTCGGCGATTTGGCCCATAACATCAGTTCTGCTACATAGTCTGGATACTTCATCACGAAATCACCAATAGTGTGATTACATAAGGTATCGCAAGCCACCCAATTGTCGACGTAAGTGTTCACCCAACGCTCTAAAATTGTAAAATCGGAAGGGGTATACTGCTTGGATAGGGCTTCTGACCAGATACAGGCTACAACCGCCTCCTCCAAATAATTGGATTGCCATAATGCTTCGCAAAAGTCAAAGATCACTTCTTTTGGGGAGGTTTTAATTTGGGAAAAGAAGGCCTTCCCTATCTTGCGTACCTCCGCCGTTTTTACGCCGTAAACACGTGCTGCTTCTCCTTGCTTAAAAAAACGATGGGAAGTGTCCCGGGTTTTGGGGTCTACCTTTTCTTTAAGGGCGTCACGTACTGCTTCGAGCAAGGTTTCGTTTGTTGTGGTACTGTTCATACGTTTTGTAAGGGTTTAGCAATACTTCGAAGCGACGTTGCCCGGAAAATACGGCCGTTACCTCCAAAAATTAAAGGAATCCTGCCGATTTCTATTTTCCGAATACTACTGTTGTTTCACCCGTACCGGATAAGCGGGTCTTGGTGGATAAACCGTTGGGCTGTTTTTAAGCTCTTCCAAAATGACTTCAATGGCCTTTTCCAATTGAGGATCCCTGCCTTGCATCACTTCTTTAGGCCATTGTTCCACTTCAATATCCGGAGCCACACCTTCATTTTCGATACGGAAACCGTCTTCGTTGTAATAGGCAATATTGGGAGCGGTTACAGAGCCGCCATCAATAAACTCAGGGAATCCCAATACGCCAACCAAACCACCCCAGGTGCGTTTTCCAATGAGTTTGCCCAAGCCAAACCGTCGAAACATCCAGGGAAGGTAATCCCCTCCGGAGCCGGCGTTCTCATCGATCAGCATTACTTTCGGGCCTTGAATAGAACCACTGGGTGCCCGCAGATCTTTACCATACCGGAAGTTCCAGGAAGACTGATAAGGCTTTTTAAGGTGATCGATATAGTAATCCGCCAGTAATCCACCACCGTTGAACCGCTCGTCAATAATTACCGCCTTTTTGTTCACCTGTGGAAAAAAATAGCGCTTAAAATACTCATGGCCGGCTGTGGCGGTGTTGGGGACATATACATAGGCCACCCGACCGTCCGTGGCTTCATTTACTTTTGCAATATTCCCTTCTACCCAGTCCCGATTTCTAAGTGATCGTTCGTTCGCAACAGGAACCACCTTCGCCTTACGCGCATTTGATCCGTCAGGGTTGGTGCTCACAGTGAGTTCTACAATTTTATCTGCGGTACTTTCAAAAAAGGCATACAAGTTTTGATCCCCACTAACCGGATTGCCGTTTACCGCGATTAAATAATCTCCTTCATTTACGTTTACACCAGGTTCTGTCAGTGGGGAACGCAAACCGGGATTCCAATTGAGTCCTCCGTAGATCTTGGTAATTTGATACCTTCCATTATTTACGGTATAGTCAGCCCCTAAGAGCCCTCCGGGTACCCGGTCCGGGGTGTTTAAGCGATCCCCTCTTCCGGAAAACCGGTGATGCCCTACCGCTAATTCGCTACACATCCATTGCATTACCCGGTAGAGGTCACTACGGCAGGAAATATCCGAAAGGAAAACACTGTACTTCTCCTTCATAGCGTTCCAATCTGCCCCGTGCATTCCCGGATCATAGAAGTAATCCCGGTTCACGCGCCAGACCTCGTTGAAGATGTTAGCCCATTCCTGAGGCGGGTCAATCTTAACTTGAATCGCTTTGGTGTTGAGCATGCCATTCTCCGGCTTTTTTCCTACTTCAGTAATGCCCCAGGCACGGCCCTTCCGAAACAGCATTTTTTTACCGTTTGCTGCAATTTCAAATGTATTGGCGCGCATAACTTCTTTTTCCTCCCGCTCCTTTAGATCATATAGCATGAGCGATTGTGGGTCAAAGAATCCGCTATTCGGTTTTCTAGAGATGTAATATACCTTTCCTTCCTCCGGACTGGCCAAATTGGAATATATCCCCGCGTCCACGGGCAGATCGATAATGCGGTTAAATATGCCGTCCCAGTCGATACGAATGGCATCATCTTCATCTTCTTTTTCCTTTCCCTTTTTCTTGTCCGGTTCTGCCTCTTTTTTATCCTCGTTGGTGTTACCCAGTTCTAAATCATTCTGTTTGACCAGGGGAGAAAGCTGGTCTTTTTGCAAGGTGATTAGATAAATAGCATTGCTTGTGGCCATGTCCAGGCTGGACTGATCAAACCAATTGACCACGGGGCCGGCATCTGTGGAGGCCAGCATATACAGATATTTACCACTGGCGTCAAAAATAGGTTCGGTAACATTGGATAGACCATCACTAAGGGCATAGGATGTTTTCTTGTCCAGACTGTAGGCAAAGGCCTGCTCGAAATTGGTTTCAGTGATTACGGTGTAGCTGATCCACTTGGAATCCTTGGACCAAGAGCCAAACAGTTCCCGGAACACTCCGGGATAGTACAATTCATCCGCAGCTATTTTGGAAGTGGTTCCTGTTTGTATTGTTGTATAATACAAGCTTCTGCTATTGTCCACAAAGGCCACATGTTTGCTGTCCGGAGACCAATGGATATAGGCATAAAATCCAGCACCCTCTAATGGGATCTTTTTAATGTTCCCATTTTCCAACGTTTTTAGGTGTAGCGCATATTCTCCTGATGCATCGGAGAAATAGGCTATTTTCTTCCCATCAGGGGACCAGGCGGGGTACTTTTCATGCACATCCGGAGACTGGGTATGATTTACGACATCCCCTTTCTTCTCAGGGATCGTAACAATCTCACCTCTAAAATCGATTGCTACCCGAGCCGCTGAAGGCGATACCGAGGCATAGCGCACGTAGCGGTCACCTGAAACATAACGGGGCCGCAACTCCAAAAGGTCGGTGGCAATACCCACAGTGATTTTGGTGTTAGTACCCGTACTGGGATCGTGCCGGTAAATATAGCCTGAGTACTCATACACCAGGGTGTTACCGTTACCGTTCAGACTCATTACCCCAAAGTCTGTAGTATTGGTATGCTTTTCAATGGCTTTGGAGTCCATATCATAGGAAAAGAGGTTGAATTCCCCATCGCGATCACTTCGGAAATACACTTTGTTACCCACCCATTCCGGGTCCGCCTCGTTGCTTCCTCCGGCTGGTTTTGGGATTTCCACCACTTCATTCGTAGCCAGGTCCATGATCCAAATGCGACCCAGGGTCCCACCGCGATAGTGCTTCCATTGGTTAAACACTTCATAATTGGGTACATAGGCCAGGTATTTCCCATCCGGGGAGTAGGTGCCTTTGAACCCTGTAGGAATAGGCAGTTCCGTGGGTTGACCACCACTGGTCTTCACGGTGTATAATTTGGAATATCTGTTGGTAAAAGTGGTACGTGGGGAACTAAACAGCACCTCAGAACCATCCGGGGTAAAACCCAAAGCGATGTCCCAACTAGGGTGCCAGGTTAGGCGTTTGGGAATACCACCTGTTGTTGGGACAATAAATATATCCCGGTTACCATCGTATTGGGCGCTAAAGGCAATGGTGCTGCCATCAGGGGAAAATACCGGATGGGATTCCACGCCTTCATCAATGGTTAGCCTTCTGGGATTGCGCCCATCCTTATCTGCGATCCATAAATCTTCTGCGTAGATAAAAGCAATATGGTTTTGACTAACAGCTGGCGTATGCATTAATCGAGTGTCCAGAGTATTCTGGGCATTTAGGGAAATACAACTCATAGCTATCCCCAAGGGCAATAGCAAGCGGGAAAAGGGCTGGATCATGGTTTTATTTTTAAATTGGAAGTATTGACTATCTCCGGGAACCTATTGGTTATAACCTGGAATCGTTATTCGATATTGGTTTTAAAAATAAGAAAAGTAAGTGGGGTAAGCTAACCCACTTTGCGCATGTTTACCAGTGAAAGTTTGTATGGGGTTTTATTTTTCATTTTCTAAAGCGCAGGGAGATATTTCGTTTTGAGAATAGCAATATGATGCCGTTCATGCCCAATAATGGATTTAAGGAATGCATCCAGTGTGATCTGCTGCTTTCGCGCACGGCCATGTATGTTCAGCTGATGTTCCGAAAGGGTTGCTATAAAACTTAATGATGCGCTTCTAACACTTGAAAAGTCCTCAATGAGTTGTTCCATGGTAAGCGTTTCAAATGGAGCGTTCGCTACCAGGGAATTCTGATCGTATCCCCATAGTTCCACCGTTTCCTTTCTACTTAGTTGAAAGGCTCTAAACATTTTAATGCGTTCGTGATCTGTGATATGTCCCACTACTTGTTTTATGCTCCATTTATTAGGGGCATAGCGAAACTTCCCTTTTTCCTCATCAATGGTGCTCAGGAAGTTAAAGGTGGAAGGGGAAGAAAACAGCGTTTGCACTGTTTCCTTTCCAGCTAATTCATAATAATACTGAAATCCATCTTCAGGGCGATACTTCATAATTATTGGGATTTGAGCTGTTTTTCTATCCCTAAATATTAGAATCGATCTTTACATACCACTCCCCATCATCTGCTTTTTCCCAGATGAGGATGTATTTTCCGTTATAGGACCCCGAACATTGGCCTATTTCAAAGGCCGTTGTGGCATTGACTAACTCCACATGTAGTGGGGTTAATTGCAAGGAATATTGTGGGTTGTTCATGTATTGGTATACCGGGATAAGCGCTTCACGGGTCTTCACCACGGGTCTATGGTTGTAGTAGATCGTGTTTTCAGTATACAAGGTATTTATAAGATTCTGGGCATTGTGTTGGTTACATAACGATATCCATTGCGCTCTTCGGCGATCAATGTCCGCCCTGTAATCGTCTAGTGTACTGGCTCTTGTGATAAACTCAAACACCCGGGTATTCGTATTTTTGGTATCGGTTATGACCACCTGCTTGTAGTGTTCTCCTTCGGATGTAAAAGCGCCAATTTCGTATTGAAATTGCTGGTTAGCCGCAACTTGGAATAGCGTTTTTGCCTCTTCAATTGAAATTGGATGGTTTTGATAAAACTTGACGATCTCGTCCTTACCTGATACTACAGTATCATCTTCGAGGATCTTAACGGCGGTATCGCCATAGGAAATGGCTTCATGGGTATAAGGGGTCGTTTGCGCGTTATGGGTAGCGCACGCTAAGCAAAGAAGAAGTATGAGTAATCGCATTGTTGTTGGGTTTAGTTGTTAGGGTTTATAGTTTTGGAAAAGGTGCTGTTTAAAATTAGAAAAGTTCGAGGTCAAATGTCCATTTAGTCTGCTGCGACTTGTATAATTTCCCGAATGGTGGCCCATCCTGTTGGACTTTTTTCATATTTGATGTAGGAAACCATGGTACGTCCACTGAACACAAAAGGGTCGCCACCATTTCTTGGCGTTCCCCGAATGGAAAAGCGGGTTTGTTCAATTGCCATTTCGTCCCGGACAAGAATACTTTCTACCTCGTTCGCTACAAATTCCAGATCGAAATTTTCAAGGGTTTCCGCTATTCCGGCAATCACTTCCTCACGTCCTATTTTTAGGTCGTTATACCCCAATGCTTTGATGACCTCTGGGTGATGTAATGCTTTTATTTTTTCAAGATCTCCCTCAGCAAAGGCTTTGCGAATTATTGCACCGTGGTTGCGAATTTCTTCCTTAATCAACTCCTTTTGTGCGGAGCTGCCAAACGGTAGGAGCATTACAACCACAAAGAGGACTACAGAGTGGTAAGCGGTGGCATATGTTGTTTTCATCGGTTCTTTTTAGGAAGTGTATAGAAGTACCTGTTTGCAATAGTGTACCATTTTCCCAAAAAGGTCATAAAAATGACATATACCGAAAAAGATTTAGCGGAATTTTAACGGATACCGTCCCACATTTCCTCCAATTCCTGGAGGTTATGATCCATACTCGAAAACCGGCGCTCCATCTTCGCAACGAATAGCAGTGGGCTCACCAGGAAGGGAACAGTCGCTGGCCACTTCCCACTTTTCGTTGAACGCTTCCTGCGCGCTACGGTGTTCGGCAACTTTTTCCAGGAAAAGTGTGGTATTAATACTGGTAGGATAGGCAATATATCCCACAGGACCGCCACAGGCTTTATCCCCGTAGGCCGTATGCGCCCAATCCGCAGCATCGGTACAGGGAACGCTGGAAGCCATATCCTGGATCGCTACAAAAAGAGCATTTAAATTAGCAAGCTCTTCTTCTTGAGTGAGGTTATCGCTATCGTCATCGTTATTACAGGAAGAAAAAAGACTGATCACGAGTACTGGGGCAAACAAAAGCAATTTATTCATGGTAACGGATGTTTTTATCACAGTATGCCAAAAGTGGCGTTTGGTTGCGTTAATGATTTCATAAGGTTGTTTTAAAGAGATTAAAAAAGCGGTCCGGGGATATCCCGGACCGCCTGTGACGATTTGTGTCTGCTTTTACACAAAGCTTTGACGAATTCTTTGACTTCTTTCGAATACGTAGGAATGTCAAAAAGTAAGATCTTACGATTCAATTAGATAAGATAGGTGAACCTTTTCGCCATAGAAGTATTGGTTGTTTATTTTATAGACATTTGGTAGTAATTGGGTATAAATAGGCTTGGTATTAACATCACAAGATGAAAATAACATTAGGAATCCAAAATATGCACCTATCATTTTCACTTGTTTTTCTCAATTACCGACAACGATCTGGTTATGATCCGCAACGAAGCTATGGATTAGACACCTCGTTAGCGGTAGCGTTTACATAGGCTACGGCCAACGAATCGGTTTTACCAATCAATTCACTGCTGAACAAAGTGTTTCTGTTCATGAAAATTGCAATGGTTAACGGTCTATTCAAATATCTTTTGGTGAAGGTATTCGTCCCATACCAACCTCCTGTATGGCTAGCTGTGGTATCCGTTACGCCCCAGCCCATGGCGTAATGCCGTTGAACACTGTCCACTTCATGCGTTGAACTCGGTCTGAATATGGTTTCGTGAACTTTTGGAGAAAGAATGGTTTTATTTCGTAACGCTACATCATACTGAAAATAATCATTGACACTTGTGTACACTGCGCCATCGCCCATGACCCCATTCATAAAGAACCCATCCACTTTTTTAACCGTACCCAGACTATCTATTTCATAACAAAAAGAACGTTCCGGAATGGCTATTGGATTCGCCAGGTTGAAGTAATTCGTATGCTGCATTCCAGCTTTGGTAAAGACATTTTCTTTGGCAAATGCTGAGAACTCCTTTCCACTCACTTTCTCCACAATTAAGGCAAGCATCAGATAGGCCGTATTTGAATATTCCCATTTTTCTCCAGGGGCAAACTCCCGTTCAGGGGATGTGGCCAACCAATCCAAAACCGCTTGATTTTCCAGAATGGTATTGCGATCCCAGTTTTTATCGAAATATTCATAATAGTCAGGGAGTCCGGAGGTATGATTTATCAGCTGTTTAATCGCTATTCCTTCAAATATGGGATAGGGAAGATAGGTATGGGCATCGTCGTCTAAACGTAGCTTGCCCTGATCCACCAGTGAAAGGACACACAATGCGGTAAACTGTTTACTAACAGAAGCCATTCTCATATTGGTGGACTGGGTTATGGGCTGCTTGGTTTCAACATCCCGCAGGCCATATCCTTTGCCAATTAGCATCTCATCATCGTATGCAATTAGGACGGCTGCTCCCGGTTCATCTTCAGCTATTTCCGAAGTAAATAAGGCGTCGATACTTTGTTCAAGTTTTGCTAGGTGAGGGGATTTCGTTTTTGCTTCGGTATCGGTTTTGGTTTTACAGGAAACCACCAAAACTAAAAGAAGGAGTATTGTGTTTCTCATTTTTTCATAAAAATTATCATTAACGGTTCAACTATCATTTCGGTATGGAATTTACGAGAGTAAATTAACGTAGAAAAGCGTTGCTTTTTAGCTCAGTTCTTTGTTGGGCACAGTTATTTTAATCCACATAAAGATCAGTTGTTTTTCCCAATTCTTTCCCGTCTACAATAAACTTAACCTCTTTTTTTGATTTGGGAATTTGAACAATTAAGAAAGGGGATAACTGTTGATCATCATTTTCGGAGTTGGAATTGATTAGGTTATATTCAATAATAAGCTGTTTTTTATTTTGTTTTATCCCTAAAAGATCGATTTTGTCGAGCCCTTTTTTGTCCATATCGGAGTGGAAGATTTGGACTAACATTTTTTTCTTAAAGAGTGTTTTTTCGTCAAGGTTATATTTTTCATTGAACTCGGCAGGCAAGTAGTCCTTATTGAAAAACTTGTTGAAACAAACGATTTGTAATTCCGCAATTGGCGAGTCCGTTCCCTCCGCAATTGTTTTATATTCAACTTCCGTATCTGTTTCTTCCTGAGAATGAACCTGGGAACCAGTAATAATTCCGAAAAGGGAACTGACTAGAATTAAGCGATATTTCATTTTTAAATTAATTGTGCCCAACTTGTTTATATACTTGTAAAATACATCGATATACCGCCGAAAAAGAACGCAACCGATGACAAAGTGTACTGCTTATCTCCTCTAAAAACTGCCTATCCAGTACCTGATCTGCAGGATGCTTAAAGTTATGGATTCTGTAAATTTTTAGGTGCCATTTTCACCAGTTCATCTGACTAACTCCGCCTCCAACTCCTCCAAGGAGCGGCCCTTGGTTTAGGGAACTACTCGAATAATAAAGACTAAGCTACCAAAGGCAAAGAGGCCATAGATCAAAAACGTCCAGATGCTGCCTATAGTAGACAATTCCCAGGGGAAGACAAACTGCACCCCGGCGGAGACGGCAGAGTTGACAAAGCCAACAAAGGAAATGGCCACCAATAGCTAAAAGTAATTGATCACAGTAATTTCAATTTGGAACTTCAGCCCGCGATTAAACATAAGCGGTGTTGTTGTCTTTTTTTAAATGGCGGGGCTATGTTGATTAACCATATCTAATTTTGCTAGCTGAGTTACTTTTAATGCTGCATAACCCTTGGTTCTGATGCCATTAAAAGATTAATCCATTGATTTATTTCAATCTACTAGGGTAAAGTATTAATTTGATAGAATGTCAAATGCTATTCTTTATTTAAATTATAGTGACAACTTATTATTAACTTTTTTCAGCCAACACCGACTGCTACATGAAACAAACAATATGGGTCGTGATACCGGGAATTGGAGATCATCTACCGGGAGAAAATATGACTGACTTGGCTCGTAGTCTGGGCACTCGTGATCACACTAGTATTCAAAGCCAAAAAGACTGCTACCTTCCCGAAGAAGAAAACGGGAATCAGATTATAACCTTCCAGGTTCCAATGATTGATGCTTCCAACGCTGAACACACTACACATTTTAAGGAACTTTATTGGAATGACCTTTCATTTGTAAAAAATTCATGGTTGGGAATCGCGAAAGGCATATTTAATGTCGTTACCGGCCTAAGGCATCTGGTCACGCCAACAGAAAAAGACCAACCAACTAAACCCCTGGCCAAACTTGCACAAATATTCTTTTCGCTACTGGGAGGGCCTATTCTTGGTGGCTCGGCTCTGGTTTTCCTTATTTGGGCTTTGCTTATTCTTATTCATGTTTGTATTCAGGTATATTGCAAGGATGATAATGTAGAATGGCTTGTTATTAATAATCTACATTGGTTGTTTCCACTGGTTTCTACTTTTATCGGGTTGTTTATTCTGTTAGTACCAATAAAACTAAACGGGCTAAAAATGAGACGGTTGTGGACGATGAAGTGTCTAGCCGTTTTGGCTATCGCTGCTGCCATTGCTTATCCCATTATTAGGTACCTATGTCCACATCTATTGACCAACGTTGGTAACAGTATTCTTTGGGTTGTAGTAGTTCCTGTGGTTGGATTCTGGGCACTTGCGAATCTAAATATGATACTAATTTTTGGAGGAACGCTTGTGCAGGGAATTCGTTTTAAATTTAAAACCTATCCATCGATGATAATCCCGGCGTTAAGTACTATGCTTACAATGACGTTTCTAATTGCAGCTATCCCGGTATTGATTGTAGGTTCAGACACCGCCATTCCGGACAGCCTTCAATTTACAGGTATGGAACAGGTCATTGATCGCAGTTTGCCAACCGTAGGATGGATATGGCTAGGATTTGTGATTGTGGCAATAACTGCGGGGCTATTTTATACATACAGAATATCCTGGTTCAGGAGAAACAAGGCTAAAATAAGTCCTGATAATGCTCCTCCGCGCTTGGTTTTCAGCATGTTCTTATTTTGGGTATTCCTTATTCTTTCAATTCCAGCCATCTTTACATTTTTTGTGAACCTGGCCGGGCAGCTGAATCTATTAGATAAAACAAACAACCTCAATGCGCTTACCCAAAGCCTTAGGTTGATTGTGATTGTAACCATCCCCGTTTTATTGCCTTTATTAGCGATGGCGAAATCGGGAATACGGCTCACTCTTGACCTCACTTTGGATATTGTGAATTATTTCAAACCTAATCCTGAACAAGCCTTCAGCGCTTGGCGAACCAATTACGATGCTATAGACTTTAAGTTCAGGAAACGCGTTTTAGAAAGGTTAGATAAGATCCTGGAACTCGCTTTGGAAGGAGAAGGTGAAAAGGAATTGGTACTACTTACCCATAGCCAGGGAACCATTTTCGGTCTGGATTATGTATCGGATAATAAAAACAAATCTCGACTGCTGGGATTTAGTAAGGTGGTTCTAATCACTATGGGATCTCCATTTAAGCATGTGTATCAACACTATTTCCCTAAGATGTTTAATCAGGAGCAAAGATATCATAATATAAAAGAGATTTTGGGAAATAACCCTTGGATCAATATCTATTGTAACGACGATTACATTGGGACATATATCAGTCCATTTAAACCAAATGAAGACCAGTCATTTGCCAGCCCAATAAACATAGAGCTGGACAAAGGTGGACATACGCAGTATTTTACCGATCGCCGGGTGATGGATTTGTTGGGAGATTTAGAGCAGGAATTAAGCTTGAAGCAGAAAAAATAAATCCTAGGTCTTTCAAACCACAAATACATAAAGCTTTATTCCATCAAATCATGCAATTTTGTTTGGGGATTTTAAGATGACGAATTTTGTAAATTTTTGATCTTTAGGTTTACCCAATTATCTCACCAATTCCGCCTCCAACTCCTCCAAGGAGCGGCCCTTGGTTTCGGGAACTACTCGAATAATAAAGACTAAGCCGGCAAAGGCAAAGAGACCATAGATTAAAAACGTCCAGGTGCTCCCTATGGTGGATAATTCCCAGGGGAAGATAAACTGCACCCCGGCGGAGACGGCTGAATTGACAAAGCCCACAAAGGAGATGGCCACCCCTTTGATCTTTAAAGGGAAGAGCTCGGAGAACAAGACCCACATCACCGGGCCCAGGGAAATGGCAAAACAGGCTACAAAGCCAATAATCCCCACCAAAATCAGCATGGGATTCATGTTAATCGCCGCCGTAATAAGCTCTGACTCATAAATTTTGGCCTTTTCGGCACCGAGAAGCGCCTTGAGTTCGTTTTTGTACTGCACGTCATTTTCAAAGGATTTCCCTGCCAGGACCCCTACCTCCTGCCGGAGTTCTGCATTGCCAAGGGCTCCTATTTTTTCCTGGGTCAATTCATAACTTGCGGAATGGAACCCATAGGCCAGAAGCACCATAAACACCCCTATCCCTGCTACGCCGAAAGCCAATAGTGGTTTACGCCCCAGCCGGTCGATCAACAACATGGCCAGAATGGTAAAGACCAGGTTAGTTACCCCCACCAGAATGGCCTGGATAAAAGAGGCATCTGTACCTATCCCAGACTGTTCAAAGATCATGGGGGCATAGAAGAAGACGGAGTTGATGCCCGTAATCTGCTGTAAAACGGCAATGACCAAGCCTATGGTGAGCACCAAGCGCAAAGCCGGTTTAAATAACTCGGCCAGCACTACTTTCTTTTTCCCTTTATCTGCTTCCAAGGAAGTTTGTACCGCCCGCACATCTTTGACTGCTTGTTCCTTGTCACAAAATTTGCACAATACGGTAGTAGCTTCGTCCAATTTTTGCTTCATGATCAACCATCGTGGACTTCGGGGTACGGTGAGTAGCCCAAAGAAATACAATACCGCAGGTGCAGCTTCCACACCCAACATCCAACGCCAGTTGTTTTCGGCAATGCCGAGGTCCTGTACCCAGGCAGATGTAGACTCCCCAAGGGAAAGAATGTAGTAGTTGCTAAAAAAGGCTACCGTAATCCCCAGTACAATGTTCAGCTGGTTAAAAGAGACCAGTCGCCCTCGTTGCTCCGGGGGAGCGATCTCTGCAATATACATGGGGGCCAGGATCAATGAGGCGCCCACCCCAAAGCCGCCCAACATGCGGAAGATGAGGAAGAGCGTAAAATTGGGGGCCATAGCGGAGCCAACGGCGGATATGGTAAAGATGATGGCACAGGCCTTTAGGATCACCCTCCGCCCAAAGCGGTCACTCAGGGGCCCGGAGATCATCATGGCCAGGGCGGCAATGATCGTTAAGGAACTTACCGAGAAGCCCAATTCCAGGTCGGTGAGATTAAAGTCGATCTGCACAAATTTGTTTACCCCGGAGATCACTGAGGCGTCAAAGCCCATAAGGAATCCCCCTAAGGCTACAATAAGGGCAATGCGGGTGGTAAAAAGCGTTTTTTTGTCCATTGCGTTAGTTATTGTTTTGTCCTATCCCCTTTAAAACCGGGAGATACTCATTTCTTTGGTAATGATCCCGTCCCGATAATTATCGGGAGCTATCGGGATTGTTGATATACCCGTACCCAATCTACGTAAAAGTATTGGGGGAATAAGGTGGTTTCATCCGGGCGACCGGCAAAGGTGCCGCCCACTGCAAGATTGATCAACAGAAAGAACTCCTTGTGAAATTCTGAAACTTCGTCTGAGGCAATGGGGTAGCAGGCAAACTCCTCCCCATCTACCCGCCAGATCATCTGTGCTACCGTCCATTCCAATTCAAAGATGTGGAAGTCGTCGGCAAAGATGCCTTCCTGGAGTTTGTAGGACACCGCGCCCATCTGGTCGTGTTCCCCAGCTGCATCAGCAAAGTGCAGGTTGGCTTCAATCACGGCATCGTTATTGGTCCCATAGAGTTCCAGGATATCAATTTCGCCGGATTGTGGCCAGGGCGTATCGCCCCCATTTTCGTCAATATTGGCACCCAGCATCCAAAAGGCCGGCCAGATGCCTTTGCCGTAGGGTAGCTTCATTCGTGCGACTATTTTCCCGTATTTCCAGGTCCGCTTTTGGGCGGTGTTTAGTCGCGCAGAAGTGTATTGGTCCATTCCGTGGGCATCCCCTTCGTGAATGGCTTTGATCACCAAGCAGTTGTTTTCAATATAGGCATTGGCTTCACTGTCCGTATAGCGCTGCCACTCGGCATTAAAGCGCCCGGCTTTTTCTACTTGCCTATTCCAGTTGTCCGGGTTAAGGGTGGTGCCTTCAAATTCGTCGGCCCAGACCAGTTCCCAACCCGCTCCGGGATCATAACTTGAGGTCGTTTGATTTGTATTGGTCGGTTGCTCCATATCTTGAAAAGTTGTTTTGATTAGGGTGGTACAGGATAGCAGGGCCATACCCAGAAAAGCAGGTGGGAGTAGCCTTGCCAACAGCGATTTTATGGGTAATTGCTTGGTGGTTGCCATAGGAAACCTAAGGTACATAAAAATGGAAATACGGCGAGCGGGGTATGGGGTTAATAACTTCCTTATGCTTTTCCATTTGGTTAGGGGGGATATTGCAGGGGACTTCTTAGCTTTACCGTTCAATTTTGCATATGAATTCAAGAAAGGAACAATTACAGGCCCTGGACCGACTGCTGACTATTATGGACGAATTGCGGGAACAATGTCCCTGGGACAAAAAACAGACTTTGCAATCCCTTCGGCATTTGACTATTGAAGAAACCTATGAATTGGGGGATGCCATCCTGGATAATGACCTGGAGGAGGTAAAAAAGGAGTTGGGGGATCTGTTGTTGCATATCATCTTTTATGCCCGGATCGGTTCGGAAACCGGCGACTTTGATATTGCAGATGTGGCGAATACCATCTGCGAGAAATTGATCAACCGCCACCCGCATATTTATGGGGATGTTGACGTAAATGACGAAGAAGATGTAAAGCGCAACTGGGAAAACATCAAACTAAAAGAAGGAAAGAAAAGTGTATTAGAAGGGGTGCCCCAAAGTCTTCCGGCGCTCGTAAAAGCCAACCGTATCCAGGAAAAAGTTGCAGGGGTAGGGTTTGACTGGGAACAACCGGAGCAGGTGTTTGAAAAACTGAAGGAGGAGCTGGGAGAATTGGAAGCAGAAGTGAAAACAGCCAATTCGAAGGCAATCGAAAGTGAGTTTGGCGATGTGCTATTCTCTATGGTAAACTATGCGCGTTTTCTGGGGATCAATCCGGAAAATGCGCTGGAACGTACCAATAAAAAGTTTATCGGACGATTTCAATACCTGGAAGGCAAAGCCAAGGAGCAGGAGAAAAGCTTGAAGGAGATGAGCCTGGCTGAGATGGATGTGTTTTGGGAAGAAGCGAAAACCCTATCGGGTAAGTAGCAAATTCCAAATACCAAATTTCAAGGAGTAAAAAGAAGATAGGAGAGAATACTTAGAGCAAAGAATCAAGACCCAGGACCAAGAACAATTAACACCAAACCCAAACACCCAACATCTAGCACCTAACACTCTTGTCCTTACAATATTACACCAAAGAATTTCCGTATAACTTAAAACTGGCTTCTCCGGTAGTGCTGGGAATGCTGGGGCACACTTTTGTGGCCTTTGCAGACAATATTATGGTGGGGCAATTGGGTACAGCAGAACTGGCGGCCGTTTCCCTGGGAAATAGCGTTGCCTTGATGTTTATGTACGTAGGTATCGGATTTTCCACAGCGATTACTCCCCTGGTCGCCGAAGCGGATGGAGCAGGGGATACCCCGGAGGCGAAAAAGGTTTTAAAACACGGGATTCTGCTCTGTATTTTTTTAGGGCTCCTTCTTTTTGGAATGATCATGGCGTGCAAGCCACTACTGTATCTTGCCAAACAACCGGAAGAAGTAGTAGAGCTCGCAATACCCTATTTAAATCTGGTGGCCTTTTCGATTATTCCTATGATCATTTTTCAGGCTTTCCGACAGTTTTCCGAAGGGATGTCCCAGACCCGTTTTCCGATGTATGCCACCATTTTGGCCAATGTGCTTAACGTGCTGCTCAACTACCTGTTGATCTTTGGCGCCTTTGGGTTTCCGAAATTAGGGATCATTGGGGCGGCTATCGGTACTTTAGTGGCTCGTTGTGTAATGGTATTATACCTCTATCTGCTCCTCTATTTTAAAAGACAATTTCGTGATTTTGTTACCGGATTTAACTTTAAAAAAGTAGAGCGGACTATGTTTAAAAAACTGGTGAACCTGGGGTTTCCGTCATCCCTCCAGGTGTTTTTTGAAGTGGCTATTTTTACCGCCGCCATTTGGTTGAGTGGGGTATTGGGAAAAAATGCTCAGGCAGCCAACCAGATCGCTTTGAATTTAAGTAGTATGACCTATATGGTAGGGGTAGGACTCAGTGTGGCGGCCATGGTGCGGGTAGGAAATCAGAAAGGATTGCGAAATTTCTTTGAATTACGACGCATCGGCAAATCGGTCTTCTTTCTCACCTTGGTGATCGAGATTGTTTTTGCTACCATTTTCCTTGTAGGGAAGGACTGGTTGCCCACTATCTATTTAGATGTGGACGATCCAACCAATCAGCAGGACAACCTCGAAGTAATTGCCCTTGCAGCCAAATTATTACTGGTAGCCGCCTTTTTTCAAATATCGGATGGAATTCAGGTAGTAGTCCTCGGGGCGTTACGGGGCATTCAAGATGTAAAGATCCCCACGGTGATCACCTTTGTGGCCTACTGGCTCATCGGTTTTCCTATTTCCTATTTCCTTGGATTGCATACCGGATTAAAAAGTATGGGCATATGGATTGGCTTGCTTACCGGACTCACAGCATCCGGACTTATGTTGTATCTTCGGTTTAATATCTTAACCAAAAAATTGATCTTGAACTAAACCCAATGGAACTACCCAAATTTTTACTGGGCGACAATACGGATTATCCCGATGGGATTTACATTGTCCATACGGAATACCCCCGTTTTATTATCAATTTGGAAAACGACGAGGTGGAATGGTTAGAGGAATTTTCTCAAGAAGACCAAAAGGAATTGGAAGCCGAGGCGGAAAACCTGATTACTGCTGCCACTGCTTTTTATGATCGGGAAGTAGCCCGATACGATGCCTGATGCTACTAGACCAACTCATACAGCTTGATGAACAGCTTTTCCTTTTCCTGAACGGTTTAGGAACCCCCAGTTGGGATGGCTTTTGGCTCTTTATGACAAAGACCAGAAATTCGTTTCCACTGTATCTCCTGTTATTCGTTTTGAGTTACCGATTTTTTGGACTGAAGGGAACGTTGATTATTCTGGTGGCCATAGCCCTTTTGATCACCTGTACCGATCAGCTTTCCAATTTTTTCAAATATGGGGTACAACGACTGCGTCCTTGTCATGATCCCGATATCAGTGGTGTAATGCGCTTAGTAAAATCGTATTGTGGTGGTAAATACGCCTTTTTCTCTGCCCATGCTGCCAATTCGTTTGCGGTAGCCTCTTTTTTTACCGCCTTATTCTCCAAGAAGTGGCCTGTTTTCGTCGGATTTTTGGTGTTATGGGCGCTGTTAGTGGCTTACAGCCGTATTTATATTGGGGTACATTTTCCGCTGGATGTCATTGTTGGGGCTCTGGTTGGGGCATTATTTGGTTGGGTATTTGCCAAGTTGTATATCTTTGCGCTTCATAAAATTGGGGCATGATTTCCACAACCCGGTACTGGTTTTTGGTGGCCTTGGTGCTTTTGGTGTATATCGCCGGAATGTTTGTCACCCTTTTTGAGAATGATTCTGCCCAATTTGCCGTCATGGCGATGCGAATGGTGCAGGAAAATGATTTTCTACACCTGTTTAAAGGCCCCGAAGAATACCTGGATAAACCCCATCTTCATTATTGGTTGGCGGCCTTATCCTTTAAACTTTTTGGGATATACGATTGGGCCTACCGCATCCCGGGAATACTGGCTACTTTCCTGGCTACTTACAGTTGCTACGGACTGGGCAAGCTGTTATACAACAAGGATGTCGGGAGGTTTTCTGCGCTTATTTTTCTGACCAGCCAAACTATTATCCTTGGGGCCATTGATATCCGGACGGATGCCGTGTTGACCGGTTTTACCATTTTTTCCATTTGGCAGTTGGTGGCGTATATTAAAAAAAACACGCTGGCAAATATTGTTTTAGGGGCGCTGGGTGCAGGGCTGGCGTTTTCTACCAAGGGTCAAATTGCAGTGTTGGTTATTGGGATCTGTATCCTGTGCCATTTAGCGTACACCCGAAAATGGAAAAGACTCTTTAACTGGAGGGTGCTGGTGGCGCTTACGGTTTTTGCCCTGGCCATCACCCCGATGCTCTATGCCTATTATCAGCAATTTGATCTGCATCCGGAAAAGGTGATCCGTGGGCGTAATAATCGGAGCGGGAT
>JANQHL010000180.1 GCA_028277085.1 Flavobacteriaceae bacterium | reverse complement strand
TTATGCCATTACCTTAGGGGCCATGAAGCAACAATCACAATTGGTATACGAAGTGGGAGAAAACATTGGCAAAGACTGCCGTGAGGCAGGTATCCACTGGAATCTTTCTCCAGTAGTAGACATCAACCTTAATCCGGATAATCCGGTTATAGGATATCGTTCTTTTGGAAATGACAAAGCGAAAGTCACCCAATATGCCGATGCCTATTTAAAAGGAATGCGTTCCCAGGGTGTCCTTAACGCTATAAAACACTTTCCCGGTCATGGCGACACCGCTACGGATTCTCATTTGGGGTTACCGGTCATAGACAAACCCAAGGCAGTATTGTTAGAAAACGAACTCTACCCCTTCCTTGAATTACTGCAGGAGGATATTGATGCTATCATGGTAGGACATTTAGCCGTCCCGGCCTTATCCGGAGGGAAAAGGATTTCGGCCTCAATTTCCAAAGAAATATTGAGCGGTTTTCTGCGTGAGGAATTAGGGTGGGAAGGCCTTATCATCTCAGATGCCCTGAACATGCATGCTGTAGCCAAGGATTTTCCTGATAACGGTGGTATTGAAGAGGCGGCTTTCACTGCGGGCAATGATGTGCTTTGCTTTGCGGACAAACCTATTGAGGGCATCCAAAGGATCCTGAACACAAGCCCGAAAGAACGCATAGAAGCAAGCTTTAAGCGCCTGTGGCGACTAAAACAAAAGGCGTTCACCGCACTTCAGGAAGCAAGGGAACAACCCAATCAGGAGCACCATAGTCTAATGCTTAAATTAGCCCAAAAAAGTATCACAATGTTAAAAGGTGATACAAAAGATTTGCAGCGCTTTAGGGAACAACAATTTCGATATGTTCAGATGGGAAAACAAGAAAGCTTCTTTCTTGATCCTATGAATCATCAAAATGAATTTTCAGATGCGGTGGTATTGGGTATTTTTCCGAGACAGGTAAAACCCAAAAATAGTTTTGGGTTTGCCGATGAAGAATTGCGTCAGATTCGCAAATTACTACGTGATAAAAAGGTTGTACTTTACCTTTTCGGAAATCCCTTTGTGCTCAACCTAATTCCATGGGATACCGCTCAAGCCGTGGTAATCGTTTATCAAAACACGGAAACGTTCCAAAAGAATGCTCTTGCACATTTTAAAGGTGAAGTGCGTGCTGAAGGACAACTTCCGGTAACTTTAAAAGGACAGTATGAATAGCTACAAGGTTTTGGGAATGATGTCAGGGACCTCCCTGGATGGCCTGGATCTCGCCTATTGCCGTTTTTGGCGAGAAAACGAAACATGGGATTTTGAAATCCGACAATGCACCACTATCTCGTATGACCCATCCCTTTACGACAGGTTAAAAAATGCTATTTATTTGTCGGAAGAAGCACATGCACAACTGCATGAAGAGTATGGGCAATGGTTGGGTAAGCAGGCCCAACGTTTTCTCCAAAAACATAAGCTCTCTGTGGACTTTATAGTCAGCCATGGGCACACCTCGCATCATCTTCCTGAAGAAGGTATTACCTTTCAACTGGGGAGTGGTCAACAATTGGCAAATGCTTCCGGGCACAAAGTGATTTGCGACTTTCGTTCCCTGGATGTACAGTTAGGAGGTCAAGGGGCTCCCCTGGTGCCTATTGGGGATGAGCTATTGCTCTTTGCCTATGACTTTTGCCTGAACTTAGGTGGTATCAGCAATATTTCCTTTAAGAAAAATGAAAAACGCATTGCCTTCGACATTGGCATGGCCAATATGCCCTTAAACTATATCACTGAAAAAATCGGCTTGAAGTACGATGCGGGAGGACAATTGGCGCAAAAGGGCATTTTAGTTCCCGAATTATCGGAAGCCCTGGATCAACTTGACTATTACCAACTCCCCTATCCTAAATCCACCGGATTTGAATGGTTCTCCCAGGAAGTAAAACCGCTTATAGAGAAATCGGGATCTACCCCCAAGGATTTATTGCACACTATCATCCATCACAACTGCGAACAGATCGCAAAAGTGATACAAAATGAGAGCCAAAGCACCCGGGGAAAGCTTTTAATTACCGGGGGCGGTGCCTTGAACGATTTCTTTGTGGCTACCCTACAGGATAAATTGGGAGAAAGTACCGAGGTGGTAGTACCTCCTAAAAAACTGGTAGAATACAAAGAAGCTATGGTTTTTGCTTTTATGGGTGTTTTACGAGAATTGGGTCAGACCAATGTGTTCGCCTCTGTCACTGGAGCTACTCAAGATTCCTGTAGCGGTGTCATTTTTGAACCCGCGATGTAACCCGCCATCTGACCAACGCCAATTTGTTCGATCTCCTTAATACCAGGACGACGAGCACCGATAATACCCCGCAAATGGCCAATCCTAAAAACAAGGGTAATACACGTTCATCCACATAACTCCCGATCAAAGAGGCAATGGGAATAGCAATTACTGTGGAGAAGAAACCGTTAATGGCCGCTCCTATTCCGGCAATATGACCAATGGGTTCCATAGCAATAGAACGAAAGTTCCCCCACATAAAGCCCAGGCAGAAAAATTGTAAGGAAAGGAACACCACCAGGGTGAAAACATTCGGGTTTCCTGCTGAATTCCAAAACAACAGTACATACAACAGCGCCACAATGCAAAAGGCAATCAATGCCATAGTGGACAATTTGCGCATACCAAAACGTAATACCATTGTTCCATTCAACAAAGTGGACAAGCCAATGGAAATGGCTAGGCCCGCAAAAATGTAAGGAAACGCTTCCTTTAAGCCGTATTGATCTTCAAAAATGTGTTGAGAAGCACTCAAGTACACCAAAAAGGAACCTGTAACCAATCCGGATACTATGGTATACGCCACAGTTTCCTTATACCGGAGCAATTCTTTTAGGCCATCCCAGAAAAGATGGCTGGTAAATGGGATTTTGTATTCCGGCCGTAAGGTCTCAGGCTGTCGTTTCCAAAACCATATCCCGACGGCAATGGTCAAAACCAACTGGATGTAAAAAATAGCTTGCCAATTCGCCATCTCCAGGATCAGTTTTCCAAAAGCAGGTGCCACCACTGGCACCAAAATGAAAAAAGCAGTGACAAAGGACATTACCTTGGCCATCAGATCTCCTTTATACATATCCCGTATAATAGAAATGGAGATCGTACGCGCGGTAGACAAGCCTATCCCTTGCAGGATTCTCCCAATAATCATCCATAGCAGATTGGGAGCCGCCAGGCAGATGACACTGGCTACAACAAAGACGAGAATTCCGAGATACACCACGGGCTTTCTCCCTATAGCATCGGAAAGTGGGCCAAAAAAGAGTTGGCCTACCCCTAGCCCTAGGAAAATCATGGTTACCAGCATTTGATTGTCTGCAGGATCAAAGCTATTTATGGATACGCCAATAGCTGAAATTGCCGGCAATAGGGTGTCGATACTTAATGCCACAATAGACATCAGTGCTGCCATTAAGGCAACAAATTCGAAATTCGGGCTATCAGACTTTTTTTGCATGGGGCAAAAGTAGCCATAGCCACCTTAACCCTAAACTTTTATGTAGTAAGTATTTGTTAATAATAGTATCTACAACGGAATATTCCCATGCTTTTTCCAGGGGCTTTCCACCTGTTTGGTTTCCAGCATCGCAAATGCCTTTAACAACTTGCGCCGCGTATTTTCAGGAAGGATCACCTCATCGATAAAGCCGCGTCGTGCCGCTCTATACGGGTTGGCAAACTTATCGGCGTATTCCGCTTCTTTTTCCTTCAGTTTGGCTTCCGGATCTTCCGCAGCCGCTATTTCTCTTCTGAAAATGATCTCACTGGCTCCTTTAGCCCCCATCACTGCAATCTCTGCTGTGGGCCAGGCATAGTTAAAATCGGCCCCAATGTGCTTGGAGTTCATCACATCGTAGGCACCTCCATAGGCCTTACGGGTAATCACGGTAACCCTTGGCACGGTAGCTTCACTTAGGGCATATAACAATTTAGCGCCATTAGTAATGATCCCATTCCATTCCTGGTCAGTACCCGGTAAAAAGCCCGGCACGTCTACCAAAACGAGCAAGGGGATATTAAACGCATCACAGAAACGGGTAAAACGAGCCGCCTTTTTAGAACTATCTACGCCCAACACCCCTGCCAGGAACATCGGGTTGTTCGCAATGATCCCTACACTTCTTCCGCCAAGGCGCGCAAACCCTACAATGATATTTTCTGCATAGTCCTTGTGGATTTCATAAAACGAATCCTCATCAATGATCCCATCAATTACCTCATGCATATCATAAGGTTTATTGGGGTTATCAGGTACTATTTTACGCAACTGCTCCCGGAGTTCCTCTCCAGGTTCATAAGGGTATTTTTGCGATAGTTCCTGGTTGTTCTGGGGTAAGTACGACAACAATTTTTTAATATCTTCCAGACAGGCGGCATCGTTTAGCGAGGTCTTGTGCGCTACCCCGGATTTTACCGCATGGGTACTTGCCCCGCCTAACTCTTCCGCAGTGACCTCCTCATTCGTCACCGTTTTTACTACATTAGGTCCTGTAACGAACATATAGCTGGTCTGCTCTACCATTAGGATAAAGTCGGTCATTGCCGGGGAATAAACTGCCCCACCGGCACAAGGCCCCATAATTGCGGAAATCTGCGGTATGACCCCGGAAGCCTGGACATTGCGATAAAAGATATCTGCATACCCTCCCAAAGATTTTACACCTTCCTGAATTCGGGCGCCACCTGAGTCGTTAAGCCCAATGACGGGAGCACCGACTTTCATAGCAAGATCCATGACTTTGCATATTTTTTCCGCATGGGTTTCGGAAAGTGCTCCCCCAAACACTGTAAAGTCCTGGGCATAGACATACACCAACCGACCGTTAACCGTTCCGTAACCAGTGATTACCCCATCACCAAAATAGACCTCTTTCTCCATCCCAAAGTCGGTGGTACGATGGGTGACCAACACCCCCATTTCTTCAAACGAACCTTCGTCCAACAAATACGCTATGCGTTCGCGAGCCGTTAGCTTCTTTTTAGCGTGTTGTTTTTCTATTCGCTGGGCTCCGCCTCCTAAATGCGCCAGGGCAACCCGTTCTTCCAATTTCTTTATTTTATCATCCATAAAGGTTAGTTTGTAGGTAATCGTAATTGCTTTTTATCTTCCAAATACCGATGCAGCGCCAACGTTGCCGCAATTTTAGCCTCCTTTTCCTGACTTTGATGAATAGCCTCCGGGGAATAGTATTGTTTTACAAAATGGGTGTCGAAATTTCCCGAACGAAACGCATCGTGTTGCATCACGAAGGTTCCAAATGGTAAAGTGGTCTGTACCCCTTGAATTTCATATGCCTCAATGGCCTTAATCATCAATGCAATAGATTCTTCCCGTGTTTTACCATAGGTAATTAGTTTCGAGAGCATGGGATCGTAATAGATAGGGATGTCCATTCCTTCTTCAAAACCATTGTCCACCCGGATCCCTTCTCCTTCCGGAATTCGGTAGCGTTCCAGTTTCCCCACACTGGGTAGGAAGTCATTTAAAGGATCTTCAGCATATACCCGAAGTTCCATGGCATGTCCGTTAATGCTCAAATCTTCCTGTTTGATCTCAAGTTTTTCACCCCGCGCTACCTTAATCTGCAACTCTACCAAATCTACTCCGGAAATCAATTCCGAAACCGGGTGCTCTACCTGTAAGCGCGTATTCATTTCGAGGAAGTAGTACTTGTGGTCGGCATCCATTAAAAACTCTACGGTCCCCGCCCCAACGTAAGCACAGGCTTCAGCTACCTTGGTAGCGGCAATACCCATCTCATTGCGCAGTTCAGGAGTAAGAATGGATGAGGGGGCTTCCTCTACCACCTTCTGGTGTCTTCGTTGTATACTACATTCCCGTTCAAAAAAATGGAGAATGTTACCATGTGTATCCGCCATTACCTGGATCTCAATATGCCGTGGCGAAGTCACATATTTCTCAATAAAAACAGAACCATCACCAAAAGCTGAGGTAGCCTCACTGATTGCCCTTGTCATTTGGGATTCCAAATGTTCCTCCCGATCCACAATCCGCATCCCTTTTCCTCCTCCCCCAGCGGAAGCTTTTATCAGCACCGGAAAACCAATCTCCTGGGCAATCTCATGGGCTTTATCCACATCCGTAATTGCTTCATCAATTCCAGGGACCATAGGAATATTGTACTTCTTAACGGCCTCCTTGGCTGCCAACTTGCTTCCCATTACCCGAATGGCATGTGACTTAGGACCAATAAAAACGATCCCATTTTTTTCGACAGCCTCAGCAAAATCGGCATTCTCACTCAAAAATCCGTACCCGGGATGAATCCCATCTACCCCGAGGGTTTTGGCAACTTCAATAATTTTGTCCCCTTGTAAATACGATTGGTTGGAAGGGGGTGGGCCAATGCAGACCGCTTCGTCCGCAAACTTAACATGAGGCGCATTCCTATCTGCTTCAGAGAATACTGCAACAGTTTTAATTCCCATTTTTTTAGCAGTACGCATCACTCGAATCGCTATTTCACCGCGATTGGCGACCAATATTTTTCTCATAAGTTGGATTATTCAAAGGTGATTAATAGGTGTTTCTTCTCAACGGCTTGCCCTTTTCGTATGGGAATACTTTTGATAGTTCCGTTTCTTGGTGAGGTAATGACGTTTTCCATTTTCATGGCCTCCAGAATAAGCAGGGGATCTCCTTCCTGCACTTCCTGACCTTCCGTAACGGATACTTCAAGGATCAATCCCGGCATAGGTGCTTCTATGCTGCCTATCTGGCTCGCAGAATTGAGCGCAAATCCCATTTCGTCAATAAGCAAATCCAAGGGATTGGATATACTTATTTCATAGGGTGTGTTGTTCACTCTCACGCGATAGATCTTTCCGTCAAAGTCTTTTTCAGTAATCTGCAGGTTAAACGATTGGCCGTCCTGCAGTAAATGATAGCTGTCTTTCTCAGTAGCTACTAAATCTAAAGATTCCAGGTCTTTTTTTGTAAGAGAATATTCAAATTCTTCGTTGACCTTGAGCTTGTATTGATTTGCCATAAAAGGTAAGATATAGTTGTTCTCGAATATAGCGGTTTATGCCCAAATTGACAATCAAAAGTAGAGGGGAGAACGTAGGTATTTCATGAAAAAAGTCATGTTTTTAGGGAAGTTTTAATTGTATCTATGCACTTCCAATAACCCAATGCGGATTCTTGAGATGCCGTCAAATGCGTACATTTGGATTAAACTATCTTTCATGCTCATTATTGGTATTGCAGGGGGAACAGGTTGTGGCAAAACCACCGTGGTACAGCAGATTATAGAACAACTTCCTCAAGGTGAAGTGGCTGTAATTTCTCAGGACGCTTATTACAAAGATCTTTCACATCTCACCAAAGCAGAGAGAGGTGAGGTGAATTTTGACCATCCTAATTCTATTGATTTTGAATTGCTTATTAATCATGTAGAAGCGTTAAGGGCTGGGAAAAGTATTGAAATTCCCGTATATTCTTTTGTTGAAGAAACCCGATTGTCGGAAACCAAGACCACAGCTCCCAAAAAAGTGATAATAGTGGAAGGAATTTTGGTGTTGAGTAACCCGAAACTACGTGAGCTATTTGATATGAAGATTTACGTGCATGCAGATTCGGACGAGCGTTTGATACGAAGGTTGCAACGGGATATCAAGGAAAGAGGTCATGATCTGGAAAAAGTGCTGTTCCGTTATCAGAACGCAGTTAAACCTATGCACAACGAGTTTATAGAGCCCTCAAAAGAATTTGCAGATATCATCATTCCAAATAATAATTATAACACGGTAGCTGTAGATATGGTTCGTACCATTATTAACGAAAAATTGGGTTGAAATGGGTTGGAAAGTGCTACGGCAAAAAAAATGGTTTAAGTTCATGATCAACACCTATGTGTTAGTACTGACCATTTTCGTCATTTGGATGGCCTTTTTTGACACCAACTCTTTACTTATACATCGCGAGTTACAACAGGAAATAGATAAACTTGAGCAACAACGGGAATTCCTGAAACAGGAGATCGATCACGATAAAGAGGTATTAGAACAACTACGAGATCCTGAGGAACTGGAAAAATATGCCCGGGAGAATTACTATATGAAGAAGGATGACGAAGAAATCTTTTTAATAGAATACGAGGATAGCCTAAAACAAAAAAAACCAAAGGAATGAACAACGAGCTGCTTTTCTCCGAGTTTGAACCCACTTCTGCCAAAGCGTGGAAACAAAAAATTCAATATGATCTAAAAGGAGCGGACTACAACGCTACCCTGATCGGGGAAACCTTTGAGGGAATACCCATTAAACCTTTTTATACAGCAGAGGATATCGAAAACCTTCCCAGGCTCCAATTTTCGCCGCATCGCAAATGGAATATCGGTCAGAAAATACACTGTGATGACGCTGATCAGGCGAATAAAAAAGCCCTGGATATCTTAGGGCGGGGAGCAAGTGCGTTGGTTTTGGAGATTCCTGATCCCGAAATCAACTGGGCAGTATTACTTAAAGAAATTGATTTAAAAACTATCCCGATTTATTTCAATTTCGAATTCCCGGAGAAGAGCACTATTACAACCTTATTGGACTATGTCGGAAATACCGCGGTGCAGTTCTTTTTGAACATCGATAGTGTTGGAAATTTCGCTGGAAGTGGTAATTGGTACAAAAGTCGGGAAAATGACGAGCAACTTTTAAAGGAAATTCTGGAATTGACCGCTTCCAAGGATGGTATTGTTCCGCTTTGCGTGGAAATGTCATTATATCAGAATGCTGGCGCCCACAGCGTACAGCAACTTGCTTACGGTTTGGCGCACGCTAATGAATATATAAATCAACACCACGATTATTTTGCATCTGGAAAAGCGATGATCTTTAAAGTTAGTGTGGGAGGGAATTATTTCTTTGAAATTGCCAAGTTAAGGGCCTTGCGATGGCTTTGGGCTACGCTCACGAAGGAATATAAGCTTCCATCCGATTGCCATATTCTGGCCTTTCCTTCCAGGCGCAATAAAACCTTATACGATTATAATGTAAACATGCTGAGAACAACTTCAGAATGCATGGCAGCTGTGTTGGGCGGTGCAGACACGATCTGTAATTTACCCTACGATGTCCTATATCATAAGGAAAACGAATTCGGGGAAAGAATTGCCCGTAACCAACTCCTACTCCTGAAGGAAGAAAGCTATTTTGACGAAGCAAAAACAGCGGCAGAAGGCAGCTATTATATTGAAACACTAACTTATCAGTTAGCGGACAAAGCCCTGGAGCTGTTTAAACAATTGGAGACCGCCGGAGGATTCCTGGCCGCCTTGAAAAAAGGGAATATTCAAAAGAAAATTAAAGAAAGTGCTGCCCGGGAACAAGAATTATTTGATAGCGGACAATTGATGTTATTAGGAAGTAATGCCTACCAAAACCCGGAGGACCATATAAAAAACGATTTGGAATTGGATCCTTTTGTTACTATCAACAAACGAAAGACCGAGATTGCCCCGATCATTGAAAAGCGGCTTACCGAAGAATTAGAACGTAAAAGATTGGAAAATGAGTAGGAAAGATGTACAAAATATAGCGCTTCTTCGCGAGGAAAAAAGCGATCAGAACACCAAATTTCATCACCAGAATTTTGCAGCAGGCATCCCCCCATTTTTAAGAGGCCCTTATTCCACCATGTATGTAAGAAGGCCCTGGACCATTCGGCAATATGCCGGGTTTTCTACTGCTGAAGAAAGTAATGCTTTCTACCGTAGAAACCTTGCCGCCGGGCAAAAAGGATTATCAGTTGCTTTCGATCTGCCGACGCACCGGGGTTACGATAGCGATAACAAACGTGTTGTAGGTGATGTAGGCAAGGCGGGGGTGGCCATAGACTCTGTGGAAGACATGAAGATTTTGTTTGACGGTATTCCACTGGATAAAATGTCGGTTTCCATGACCATGAATGGAGCAGTAATTCCCGTAATGGCTTTTTACATAGTGGCCGCCGAGGAACAGGGGGTAAGCCTGAATCAACTCTCAGAAACCATTCAAAATGATATCCTTAAGGAATTTATGGTGCGTAATACCTATATCTATCCACCCACGCCTTCCATGCAAATCATCGCGGATATCTTTGAATATACCAGTCAGCACATGCCACGTTTCAACAGTATTAGTATTTCCGGGTATCATATGCATGAAGCTGGTGCTCCCGCAGCTATGGAGATTGCCTATACCTTGGCGGATGGTATTGAATATATTAGGACAGGGTTAAAAGCAGGTTTAAAGGTGGATGATTTCGCTCCCCGGCTTTCCTTTTTCTGGGGTATCGGGATGAAGCATTTTACTGAAATTGCAAAAATGAGAGCTGCAAGGATGCTGTGGGCGAAACTGGTGAAGCAGTTTGACCCGCAAAATGTAAAGTCCTTAATGCTACGCACCCACTCTCAGACCAGTGGATGGAGTCTTACGGAACAGGATCCCTTCAACAATGTAGCCCGAACGGCTATTGAGGCCATGGCGGCTGCTTTTGGCGGCACCCAGAGTCTTCATACCAATGCATTGGATGAGGCTATTGCACTGCCTACCGATTTTAGTGCGCGTATCGCACGAAACACACAAATTTATTTGCAGCAGGAAACGCAGATCACCAAAACGGTGGATCCCTGGGCGGGAAGCCACTATGTAGAACAATTAACGGCTGAGATCGTTGAAGAAGCCTGGCAGTTAATTCAGGAAA
>JANQHL010000179.1 GCA_028277085.1 Flavobacteriaceae bacterium | reverse complement strand
CCATACCCGGACATGCCCCAGATATGGTGGCCTTATATGAACCGGACAAACGGTGGTTGTTCGCCGCTGATCTCTATATTAACTCCTACATCGGGTATTTCCTGGAAACTGAAAGTATTGCTGAACAGATTGCTTCTATCCGCACCGTGCTTGACCTGGATTTTAAAGTGCTGTTTTGCAGCCATAATCCACAACTAAAAAATCCCAAACAGCAATTGGGCAAAAAGCTCGACTTTTTGGAAGGATCCTTTGATACGGTAGCGACTCTACACAAAAAAGGGTTGACAGCGATACAGATATTTAAAGAATTACAATGGAAAGAAAATCAATTTGTAAAAACACTGTCAGGAGGGCAGTTGTCTAAACTAAATATGGTAAAATCAATCCTCAGAGATTTGGAAAACAGTCGGCTATCGGGATAATGCATAGCTGTTCTTTGAATCACTCAAAGCTATGGAAGGCAAGATCAACTATACCTTTTCCACCAAAATGTGGAAGCACAATGCCCCGGGAGGTTGGCACTTTGTTTCCTTACCCAAACCAGTAGCCAAAGAGATTCGTGAGCTTCTGAAATGGCAGGAGGAAGGGTGGGGAAGAATGAAAGCGAAGGCACAAATTGGTGCGGTGCAATGGGAGACGGCAATCTGGTACGACACCAAACAAGAAACCTACCTCCTCCCTATCAAAGCAACCATCAGAACAAAATTGGGGATTGCAGTCGACCAGCGTTTTGCAATGGATATTTGGATCTGAATCCGAGCTGGGAAACAAGGCGTATCCTCTGATCCTGGCTTGCCCTACCCGTTATTTTTCTACCTTTAAAGAACACCATGCAGCAAGTACCCTTTTTTTGTTTTTGTTTTTTTGTGGTTTCCGTGGGCCTAACTGCACAGCGCCTGGAGGAACCCTACCTCCGGTTTTCTTCGGCATATAAGACCTTAGACGCAGAATTGTTAGCAAATACCTATACCCAATCCGCTACCCTGATCAATGTGTATAACGGAACTGAGCCAACGTCTTTTAGGGGAAGAGCAAGGATACAAGAGTTTTTCGAGCAACTCTTTGAATCAGCCAAAAAGGAGGAAAAAACCCTGGGAATTACTTTTAAAATTTCCTCAAGACAACAAGTTGAAGAGGGCTATTTGGATAATGGATGCTATCTTTTGGAGATAACCGATCCGGAAACAGGAACCGCCCAAAGATTTGGAAAGTTCTCTATAGTATTACAACAAGAATCCGGGGTATGGAAATTTGCTGTTGATGCTAACGCTTCCGCAACGCAAAAGGAGTTTGAAAGTGCCACTCCTATTGGGAACAAGAATAGATAAAACCTAATCAAGAGATACTTTAAAATATGGATTTCGTTGTCCTTAAAAAAATATTCGCCTTATGCTTTGTGCTCCCTTTTTGGGTCAGTGCTCAGGTTAAGGAGGGATTGAGTCATCCCAGAGAACGGTATAATACACTAACCGAATGTACTCCCGAGCCACTAAAAGAGGAAATTCTATGTGGTACATTAATGGTGGCCGAGAATCGAAAAAGTGGGGACAAAAAGATCCCGATCAATGTATACCTCTTTCCCGCTACACAACCCAATCCTGAGGGTAGGGTGTTTCTTGAGTACAATGGAGGGCCAGCTTCTCCGAATGAAAACTTGCTATGGCTTTACGAAAAGGGGGGACCAAGCTATTACCTCCGTAAATATGCAGATGTTTTGATCATCGATCAAAGAGGTACTGGTGCTTCCAAAATACCGGGCACGGTGTATGGTGGCAGGCAATTAAGTGGTAGGTTATTTGAATTGGATATGGTTCGCAGATGCCTTCAAGAAAGTCAAGAATCAGTAGCGCTATCGCACTATAGCACAGGAGCTTCGGTAGAGGATATCGAAGAAGTGCGTGCTTTTTTAGGAATTCCAAAACTTGAAATAAGCGGTCTTTCCTATGGAACCCGAACTGCTTTGGAATACATGCGGCGTTATCCGGAAAATGTCGGCTCGCTTATACTTACGGGTACGGTATCCCCGGAATTTGGTTACGCCAAACACCTGGATTTTGAAGTCGAAAAACAATTGCAGGCCCTAATCTCGAGATGTAAAACCGATACCCTTTGTAATAGAAATTTTCCGGATTTTGGGGCAACCCTATATGATTTGAGGGATCAATTGAAGCACAACCCAATAACTGTTGATATCAAAGAGGAAGATGGTAAATCAATACAAGTGGTTGTTAATGACACCCTTTATGTCCGTATGGTCGGCCAGATCTTCCTTATGGGAAACAGGCTGGAATCCTTGCCCTTATTGATAAACGAGTTTAAGAACGGCAATCACAAACCGCTTATCAAAACCAATATCCGATCTACCAGCAGAATAATGAGCGTTTATCTTTCACAATTTTGTCCAGATGACATTTTTAATAATCGTGTAAATGAAGAAGACTACAGTGAGTTGTTTACCTATGGCGAAATGGGGTTAATGGAAGTAAGGGCTTGCCAGGAATGGATACAACTCCCTTCCCCGGATTGGCTGAAAGCACCATTAAGAGGGGATGCACCGGTATTATTGCTAACTGGGGAAATGGATACCCAAACACCACCCGGAATGGCAGAAAAAGTAAAATTACAATTGAAAAATGCCAGGCATATCGTTTTTCCGAATGAAGGGCATGCGCTCATCTCCTACAGCTGCTGGGATACCATTGTTTCACAATTTTTAAAATCCAAAAACCTCTGGGAAATCGATTCAACCTGTTTAAAAACCATAAAACGACCTAACTTTAAAGTGAGCCTAAATTAGTTTAGGACACCTAACTAATGACTCACTACTTATAAAAGGAGGTTAAACTGTTAGCACCATGCGATTAGTAAAGCAATCAACAAGGAAGGCATGACGGAAAAGGAAAAGATGTTAAAAGGGGAATATTACAATTCCAGAGACCCGGAATTGATTGCGCTTTACCACAAAGCCCGAAGGCTTTTGAAAGCTTACAACACCCTTAGTTCGGAATTAGCGGCTGAAAGACAAAAGATCTTGAAAGACTTATTCGGAGGCCTGGGGGATGGCGTTTGGATTGAAGCCCCCTTTTACTGTGATTATGGGGAAAATATTTTTATTGGGGAAAACACTTTTGTTAATACCAATTGTATGTTTTTGGACAATAATATCATCACTATTGGGAAAAACGGACTAATCGCACCCTATGTCCAAATATATACGGCAAGTCATCCCTTAAAAGCGTCAGAACGCATAATTGAAACGGGGAAAACTTCGCATTACCTGACCTTCTCCAAACCCGTAGCCATCGGCGATAACGTATGGATAGGCGGAAATGCCCTCCTTTTTCCCGGGATAACCATAGGAAATAATGTGACTATTGGGGCAGGTAGCGTGGTAACACAAAATATCCCCGACAACGTACTTGCCCTAGGCAATCCGTGTAAGGTGGTGCGGGAACTATAAAGCGGTAAAACCACATTTCCAACCGACTGCCACGTCGTGCAGGTTATGACCAACATCAACACAGCGAACAAAAATAAAATTAACCATTCGGTTAAACTTTTGGTAAATCTTCAATATTATTTTCCATTTTTGCATTTCAAAAAGTGTACTATGGATAAGAAAAAGAATACCGAGGCAGAAATCCTGAAGGCCGCGAAAAAGATCTTTATTGAACATGGCTTTGCCGGGGCACGGATGCAGGCCATAGCTGACGAAGCGAAGATTAACAAAGCGATGCTACATTATTACTACAGAAGCAAAAAAATGCTTTTTGAAAAGATCATGGAGGGGGCAGTTGACTTGATGTCCAAACAATTTATCAATGCATTATCCGGTACCGCTCCGGTGATGGACAAACTAAAGATCCTCATAAATAACTACACGGATACCATAAATCACAACCCACATATCCCCATATTCATTCTGAATGAAATGGCACGAAATCAGCTCTATTTTCAAACCAAAATGCAGCAGCGCCTTGAGCAAAACAACGTATTCCAGGATTTCCTGCTCCAGATCGCAGAAGAGCAAGAGCAAGGGATTTTACGGCCTATTCCCGTACCGCAGTTTGTGCTTACTGTTATGTCCCTGATCATATTTCCACATATCGCAAAACCTGTATTTTTAAAGATATTCACGCTTGAGGACGACATCTACACGCAAATGATGGAAGAGCGGAAGGAACATATCTACAATGTCCTTGAAAGCGCTTTGAGGCTATAATTTTATGTTAATATTTAACCATTTGGTTAAAATATATGGTTAATCTTAAAAATAGGTTGTACACTTGCACTAACCAAATGATTAATTACAATCAACCATCATGAAGAAATCGCACTTTTTCATTGCCACTTTCCTTGTTTTCTATGGATATACTCAAACAACTACTAAGAACATCCCATTAGAAGAACTGTACCAGGCCGCAAATACCCACTATCCATTGATCAAAGACGCCGGATTGATCGATAATATAAAAGCTGTAAATCTGGCTGCGATTAAAAGAGGAGCGCTTCCCAAAATAAGTTTACAAGGCCAGGGGCAAGTACAAAGTGAAAATATCAATCTTGCGTTGGGTGGTACCGTTCTCGAGGCTCCGCTAGAAACCTGGAGCACCTCGCTAAACATAGACTACACCCTTTATAACGGGGGATTAACCAGGGCACAGAAGACTATTGAGGTGGCTTCGGCTAATGTGGACAGGAATGCTTTGGAAGTGCAATTGCGTACCCTTAAAGATCAGGTCAATACCTTGGTGTGCGATATCGCTTTCACGAAAACAGCAACTGATACTCCAAAACTCCAGAAATGACCTGGCTACCAACATCGAAACCTTACAAGCCGCCTTCGACAATGGTGTAGCCCTGGAAAGTGAGGTGGCTACACTAAAGGTCCGTGAACTGGAGCTTACTTCAGACATCGTGGCCCTGGCTGCAGATATTAACACCTATTTTCTCTTATTGGAACAGTTAACCGGCAAGACGCTTCCAAAGGATGTGCAATTTGAAGTACCCAATACCAATGTACTTGATGATACTACTATCCAACGACCGGAAAACGAGCTATTCGAAAGTCAAAAGTCGTTATTTGCCGCCCAGGAAGCGTCCATTGCCGTCAATACACTACCTAAAATCTCAGTATTCGCCCAAGGTGGGGTGGGTGATCCCAATCCCCTAAATTTTTCCGATTTCTCCACCACCACTTTTGCCCTGGGCGGGATTCGGTTAAACTGGAACTTTTTAGATTTTTGGGAAAGGGAAAAAAGAGAAACAGCGCCTACAGATCCAAACAGAACAAATTGAAGTAGACAAAGAATTATTTCTATTTGACATCGAAAGTAAATCCCGGGAATATCGGGAGCGAATACAGTCCACAAAGCTTCAGATCGCTAACAAAACAGACATTGTAGCCCTTCAAAATAGTATTCTAACCCAAACCAAAGTGCAATTGGACAACGGCGTGATCAACGCTAACGATTATGTGACCCAGCTCAATGCCACCCTCAACGCAGAGCAGGAGCTGGAATTTAATAAAACCCAGCTACAACAATTGCAAATTGAATATCTAACGCTTTTAGGACAATTGTAAAACCACACCTATGAAACCATCCTTTCTAGTAGTACTGCTTTTTATATGCATCGCTTGTAATGACAATGGCAAGGCCGATTCTTACGGGAATTTTGAGGCCACAAGCGTTTTGGTAAGTGCTAAAGGCAATGGAGAATTGCTTCGTTTTAATGTTGAGGAAGGCGAAATTCTGGAGGAATCTGCTGTTGTAGGGGTAATCGACACCTTGCAATTACACCTGGAAAGGGTGAAACTAAGAGCGCAACTGGAAGCGCTTGACCTCAAACTTCAGGAAGCTGCACCAGAGGTTGCCGTTTTATTGGAAGATCGCAGTAACCTTATTCGGGAAAGGGATAGAACACAGCGACTATTCGAACAGAAAGCAGCTACTCAGCAACAACTAGATGATTACAACGGCAAGATCGACCTGGTCGATCAACGCATTATCACTACCCGACGGAATATAAGCATAGCCAACCGCGGAATCCTATCCGAGCAGAAACCCTTAGAAGCACAGATTGCGTTGCTCAACAAACAAATTAACGATCATAGTATCATTAGTCCAATCTCCGGAACGGTACTCACAAAATTTGCAGAAGAGCATGAGTTGGTAGGGCAAGGCACGCCACTTTTTAAAATTGCCTCCCTTGACCAATTAAAATTAAAGGCCTATACCAGTGCTACACTGCTCCAAAAGGTAAAATTGGGCGATAAAGTATCCGTTCGGGTGGATAAAGGAGAAGAAGCCTACACCACCCTGGAGGGTACTGTTACATGGATAGCCAGTGAAGCAGAATTTACACCCAAGACCATTGAAACCAAGGAAGAACGCATCAATCTTGTCTATGCTGTTGAAGTGACTGTCGATAACAATGGCCTGTTAAAAATCGGGATGCCCGGTGAAGTACTGTTCGCTTACAATATCCCGGAATAATGGCTGTAATTGTTGCAGAACATATCAGTAAATCTTACAAGGATGTCCCGGCCTTAACGGACATCTCCTTTGCCATTGAAAATGGGGAACTCTTCGGTCTTATCGGTCCCGATAGTGCAGGAAAATCCACCTTGTTCAGGATACTCACTACCCTTTTATTAGCAGACCATGGCCAGGGATATGTAGCGGGGCACCATATCGTAGACGAGTATAAGGAAATTCGTAAAAAGGTGGGGTATATGCCGGGGAGGTTTTCGCTGTATCAGGATCTAAGTGTAGAGGAAAACCTCTCCTTTTTCGCAACCATTTTTGGAACGACCATCAAGGAGAATTATAACCTCGTCCGTGACATTTATGTCCAGCTTGAACCTTTTAAAGACCGTCCTGCAGGAAAACTCTCCGGAGGAATGAAACAGAAATTAGCACTTTGCTGTGCACTTATCCATAAACCGGAAGTGTTGTTCCTTGATGAACCCACAACAGGAGTAGATGCCGTAAGCCGGGTTGAGTTTTGGGACATGCTCAAAAAATTAAAGGAAAAAGGGATCGCTATTTTGGTGAGTACGCCCTATATGGATGAAGCCACACGTTGCGATCGCATTGCGCTGATCCAGAAAGGCAAAATCTTGTCTATCGATTCACCGCAGCAGATGATTGCCCATTTCAACAAGCCGTTATTTGCCATTAAAACCCGGAAGATCTACCAGACACTAAGCGTGTTACGCCGTGCCGACTTTACCTATAGCGCCCTGCCCTTCGGGGAATATATTCACCTAACCACAACCCAGCCTGTCGTTGCTTCCGAAATTAAAGCATATGTAGCGGATAATGGTATTGCCTTAGAAGCGGTACTTCCTATTGAAGCCAGTGTGGAAGACATATTCCTAGATCTTTCAAAAACCCTTGAAACCCAAAGCCTATGACGCCTGAAACCATCATAGAAGTGGAAAACCTTACTAAACGCTTTGGACAATTTACTGCGGTAGATAGCATTTCGTTTGAAGTAAAAAAGGGGGAAATCTTTGGGTTTTTAGGCGCGAATGGGGCCGGAAAAACAACTGCAATAAAAATGTTGATCGGGTTGAGCAGGCCCACCGCCGGAAAGGGCAAAGTAGCTGGTTTTAATATCGGGAAATAAGCGGAGCAAATCAAAAAGAACATTGGTTATATGTCCCAAAAGTTCAGTCTCTACAACGATCTTACTGTTGGGCAGAACATCCGATTTTTTTGGCGGTATTTATGGTTTAAGCACGAAAAAGATCAAAGAAAAAACCCAGGTGATCCTTACGGAGCTCGATCTGCAATCTGTGGCCAAAAAACCAGTGGCGGCCTTGCCTTTAGGATGGAAACAACGCCTGGCTTTTGCAGTGTCTATGGCCCACACGATGTACTGGACTATGCCAAAGACAATAGTAGTAGCACCCAACTGATCTATCACCTGCAAAGTTCGGGACACTTCACCTTAAATACCGTTCTTTCCTCAGAAAAAGAGATGGAAAAGGGGTTTAAGGAAGGGACTACCAAGTTGGTGGTAGTCATCCCCGAAGATTTCGACAGCGATCTTTACAATGGCCAGGACATTACCATACAGCTCATCACGGATGGTTCTGATCCTAACAATGCCAATACCCTATTGCAATATGCTACCACAATGCTCAATGATTTTCGGCAGGAACAGCTGCAAAAGGAAAGCTCCCCATTTCAAATCCAGGTAGAGAGCCGTATGCTGTATAATCCTCAGCTCGCAAGTGCATATACGTTTATCCCCGGAACCATAGCACTCATTCTATTGATTGTATGTGCCATGTTGACCTCGTTGACCATCGCAAGGGAAAAAGAATTAGGTACCATGGAGATCTTACTGGTGTCCCCTCTACCTCCCCTGCTGATCATTTTGGGAAAGGTAACCCCCTATGCCGTACTTGCTTTTTTGGATGCCGTGTTGATTTTACTGCTGGGCTACTTTGTATTCAAGGTTCCGGTATTGGGGAGTGTAGTACTGCTTCTTTTTTGTTGTTTGCCCTATGTCTTAGTTGGACTTAGCCTGGGTACACTAATCTCCACGCGTTCTACTTCCCAACAACAAGCCATGATGTCATCATTGATGGGATTAATGATGCCTTCCCTTATTCTATCGGGATTTCTGTTCCCGTTGAGTAGCATGCCCAGGATACTGCAATTCATCGGGCAGCTCATTCCAACCACCTACTTTATAGAAATACTAAAAGGCATTATGCTACGAGGGGTAGGGCTTCAATTTATCTACATTGAGGTGCTGGTGCTCTTGGGAATGGTTATGATCCTATTGGCGTTCACCTAGAAAAACTTCAACGTTCGATTGCAATGAAAATACTCCGACACCTCATACAAAAGGAGTTTATCCAAATCTTTCGGAATAAGGCCATCTTGCCTATGATGACCATTATGCCCATTGTACAACTCATCCTGCTCTCCAATGCTGCGTCTAATGAAGTGAAGCAGGTAAATATTGTTGTAGTGGATCAGGATCAATCGGAAAGTACGCGTTTGCTTCATCGCAAAATTATTGCCAACGAGCGTTTTAAACGTATCAGTACTTCGTTCAGCAGTGATAAGGCTATGGGATATCTCCAGGCAAACAATGCCGATATTGTATTGGAAATCCCCAATAATTTTAAAAAACACCACTTGCGGGGGGAACGTCCTAAACTTCAAATGCTGGTAAATGCCATTAACGGGCAAAATGCTACCGTAGGTTCCGACTATCTCAATGCAATCATTAGTGCTTTCAATGCAGAGATCATGCCCATTACGGCACCAAGGGTTTCCAGTACTGCACAGCTTAGCGTAACCTCAAGAAACTGGTATAACCCCGAACTGAATTACAAACATTTCATGGCGCCCGGAATTCTGGCAGAGCTGACGGCCCTCCTTACTATAGTACTCTCAGCCATGAATGTTGTTCGGGGGCGAGAGCTGGGTACCATTGAACAGATCAACGTTACCCCGATAAAAAAGTGGCAATTTATTGTTGGCAAGCTGGTACCCTTTCTCTGTGTGGGAATGCTATTACTCACAGTTGGGATTATTGTAAGCAAATTACTTTTCGACATCCCTATTCGCGGTAACATCGGTTTGATCTTTGGTTATGCCGTTTTCAATTTGATCGCTGTCCTGGTTTAGGCTTGCTCATTTCAAATTTTGCAGACACCCAGCAGCAAGCCATATTTGTTGCCTTCTTTTTCATTATGATCTTTGTACTGATGTGTGGGCTATTCACGCCTATCGAGAGTATGCCGAAATGGGCACAGTACCTCACTATTCCCAATCCGCTGGCGCATATAATTTCGGTATCCCGAAAGGTATTGATGAAGGGCAGTGGGCTTTGGGACATCCGCTGGGAATTTGTGTACACCATTGCTTTGGCCCTTGTATTTAACACCTTAGCCATATGGAGTTACAAAAAGCAAGTTTAGGAATTGTTTTCAACAATATGGTTGCAAAGCTATTGGGGACTATTGCCATCAGAAACCGATACCTGCCTTGATCAGGTGATTGTATTTTTTTTTGTCAAAGGAATACAAATAGGGAGCCTTGTTAGCGGCACCTGACATTAATTTTTCCATTCTAACCAAAACCTCCAGCTTAAGGATTTTCCTCTGAAAATTACTACGCTCCAAAGGCCTGCCTAAAATAGCCTCATACAGTTTTTGTAAGTCTTGCATAGTAAATTTTTTGGGCAATAACGATACACCTAAAGGCACATGGTTTATCTTAAGACGTAAATGATGAATGGCTTTTTCCAAAATCTCGTTATGGTCTAATACCAATTTGGGGAGTTCATTTAAAGCTTTCCACTCACATGCTGCACTCAGAAAGTCTGGTTGGGGCTGAGCCTTTGCAATGTCTACTAAAGCAAAATACCCTGTAGTAACGAACCTCGTATTGAACCACTTAAAAGTCTCAGCCTTAGTAAAACCGAGTCTTGACATGCTTTCCCTAATTGAGCGTCCTTCATCACTAGCAGCATGTTCCGCCCGCTTTTGTTTGCCGAACGAATGGAATTGTTCCAAAAATATTTTGTCCAATCCCGTTCTTTCCTTTAGTACCCGATGTGCTGCTTTATCCATATCCTCATACTTAAATATAAATCCTCCCGGAAGGCACCAGGCATCATACATTTTCCATTTTAGCAATAGGACCTTGAGTAGCTGATTTTCATATCCAAGAATAACGCAATCCACAGAATGGTTGGGAAGAAAATGCTCCATCTGTTCTTCAAAGGCGACTATTTGAGATTTCGGTAGGGGATCCATCATTTTATTGTGTCAAAAGAATACAATAAGAATAATTATCATTATATTGTGTCAATTTAATAAAATAAATATGAAACGGTTTTTGAAGTGGTTTTTGGGTATTGCTACACTGCTAGTTTTAGGAATAGCCATCGCATGGTTTGGCTTTTTAAAGCCCTCCCCACCTCCCATCGCCGATGAGGATAGAGCAGCTATCTCATTACTACCATTACCCTCGGAACTGGATTTAGGGAGCAACACGTATAAGATTCCCAATGAAATTGACCTTCAACTAAAAGGAATATGGACCCCCCGACTGCAAAAATCCTTTGACCGTTTTACTTCCCGGTTAAAAAATAGTACCGGCATTCCAATTAGAAATGGAGATGGCATGACGTTGTCTATATACTGCCAGAACAAGAGCAACGAATACCCTTCGCCTAACGAAATTGAATCCTATACCCTAACCATTCGAAAAAACAAAATTAACCTGTCCGCTCCCACCGAATGGGGTATCCTCAACGGATTAGAGACGTTGTTACAACTCGCCACTAAAGAAGGTGACCGTTGGTATTTTCCGGAAGTTCATATTGCTGACACACCCCGTTATTCCTGGCGCGGGCTAATGATCGATGTTTGTAGGCACTGGATTCCCAAAGCGGTTATTCTTCGGAATTTGGATGCCATGGCGGCTGTAAAAATGAATGTACTACACCTGCATTTAACAGAACATCAGGGGTTTCGGGTAGCGTCAAAGACCTATCCCAAATTGCATGAGCTGGGTTCAAATGGCAACTATTTTTCACAGGAAGATATTAAAGAAATTGTTGCTTATGCCGCGGATCGGGGTATACGGGTAGTCCCCGAGTTTGATGTTCCGGGCCACGCTACTTCCTGGTTTGTGGGGCATCCTGAGTTGGCCACACTACCAGGTCCCTATCAAATCCAAACGGATTTTGGTGTAGGGGGAGCCGTTATGGATCCAACCAAGGAAGAGGTTTACACCTTTTTGGATACCTTTTTTGGAGAGATGGCCTTTCTGTTCCCGGATCCGTATGTCCATATTGGAGGAGATGAAGTGGATTCGGAAGATTGGGAAAATAGCTCAGCAGTACAAGACTTTATGGCCGAGAAGGGCATTGAGGATTACCACGCCTTACAAAACTATTTTAATACCCGTATTCGGAAGCTCATTGAAGGCCATGGAAAAAAAGTGATGGGCTGGGACGAGATTTTACAGAAGGATTTCGAGGGAGATGGGGTTGTCATACAGTCCTGGCGCAATCATAAGTCCCTTTGGGATGGTATCCGGAAAGGAAGTAAAGGTGTCCTTTCTTACGGATACTATTTAGATCACAAACAAACGGCAGGTTTCCACTATGCCGTCGATCCCGAAGTTATCCAAGGGGGGATTACCATAGACATTGACTCGACCCATTGGGAGAGTTGGCAACTAAACCTTGAATTGGGAGATACCAAAATGGAAGGCGACCTGTATTTGTTCGGGACAGGAGAAAACAAAAAGGGGATTGTACAAATGATGGGCAATTCCTATGATTTTGAAAATACTTCTTTTGATGGGAAGACATTACAATTCAGCCATGAGGCCCAGTTTGGAGAATTAAATTATGCGCTGGATATGAAGGGAGATTCAATTATGGGAACTACCAAAATATCCGTTTTTACCGTGGATGTAGCCGGTAAAAAATCAGGGGGGAGTCAAATGGAGGGAGGGCAGTCTTTGCCGAAATTTGAAAAAATTGTCCCGTTGAACGCAGAGGAATCCCAAAGTATTCTCGGAGGTGAAGCTTGCATGTGGTCAGAAATGGTCGATGAACATACCATTGAATCAAGAATATGGCCACGGGCAGGGGCAATAGCTGAAAAACTTTGGAGCCCTCAGGTACTCACGGATAACACTGAGGACATGTATCGGAGACTAATGGTTTTTGATGATTATTTAGAAACGCTTGGAACTCACCATAAAAATTCCGGTAAGGCAATCATTGATAGTATCGTTCCAAATGCGTACCGAGATGCCTTAACGGTTTTAGTCAATGTGCTCCAGGAGGATAAGCTTTTTAACCGGATGGCGATATACGATACGATGCCCAATGTCAATACCCCATTAAATCGTATAGTAGATGCGTCCAGACCGGAAAGCTATGAGGCCTACCGATTTGAAAAAGATGTAGATACCTGGATCGAGACCCAGGATACAGCCCTTAAATCAAGGCTTGCGGCACAGCTCAAAAAATGGAATACGAATCACCAGGTATTACAACCCGCCTTTGAAGCGGTGGAACATATACGAGAAGTAGAACAACATTCGCAACACCTGTATGACCTGACCACCTTGGCGATCCAGGCCTTAGAAAATCCTTCCGGGGCAATTGCAATTGCAGAACATGAAACGCTGTTCCAGGCATCGGAAAAAGCATATGGTGGCACACTACTGCCTGTTGCCACCCCTATCAAAAGACTTATACAACATAACACCACTGCAAACGAATCCAAATGAAAAAATTTCTACTAATCACAGCCAAAATCCTGGGAGGTCTACTAGTGCTATTGCTATTGACCTATCTTATCTTTTGGATCAAATGGAAGGTACAGTCGTCATCCAATATGAAATTGGCGGGAGAAGTAACGCCCACCTTGACGCTAAACGGTTATACCTTCAGGGATCTCAACAAAAATGGAAAGCTGGATCCCTACGAAGATGGGAGAGCACCCCTGGATCAACGTGTGGAAGACCTGCTGTCCCAAATGCAATTAGAGGAAAAAGCCGGACTAATGTGTGCCCATTTTTTAGCAATGAACAAAGACGGTTCGTTGCTGGAAATCCCAACCACTTCGGACCCTTTTTCGTTTATGACGGAAAGCACATCCAGCACCCTTCTCAAGCATAAAATGAACCATGTACTCAATGTTGGCGGTAGCTCTGCATTGAACTATGCCAAATGGAATAACAATCTCCAAAAACTGGCGGAGCGCACCCGGTTGGGAATTCCCATTACGGTCATCTCGGATCCGAGGCATGGGGCCACCGGAATGGCAGGGGCGAGTACGGAGGGGAAATGGACTTCGATATGGCCATCACAGTTAGGCCTGGCGGCCACACGGGATACCATATTGGTAAGGGAATTTGCCGATATTGCCCGACAAGAATATCTGGCCATTGGTATTCGCCTTGCACAGCATCCAATGGCAGATATCGCTACGGAACCGAGATGGGCTCGTGTAAATGGCACTTTTGGAGAAGATGCCCATCTAAGTGCCGCGCTTACCAGGGCTTATGTCTTAGGTTTTCAGGGAGATAGTCTGGGGCCAACAAGCGTTGCCTGCCAGACCAAGCATTTTCCGGGAGGCGGCCCGCAGGAAGGCGGATGGGATGCACATTTTGAAAATGGAAAAGGCCAGGTCTATCCCGGCAACAAATTTGGTTATCATCTTATTCCATTTACCGAAGGCGCCTTTTCTGCGGGAACCGCTCAGATCATGCCCTACTATGGTGTCCCAAAAGGACAGGTGAAAGAAGAGGTGGGTTTTGCCTTTAGCCGGGAAATGATCCAGGAACTCTTACGGGATTCGCTAAAGTTTGACGGCGTAGTCGCCACAGACTGGGGGATTGTCTCAGATATGGCTGTCAAAGAAGCCTCCGCCTGGGGGGTGGAACACCTTACCGAAAAAGAACGCGTTAAAAAGGTGCTGGATGCCGGATGCGATGTTTTTGGCGGAGAGTATGTTACACAACATATCATTGATTTGGTGGAAAGTGGCGCGCTTTCAGAATCCAGAATAGATATTTCCGCGCGCCGTATCTTACGTGATAAATTTCGATTGGGATTGTTTGACAACCCCTTCGTAGACCTGGACAATACAGTCATTGTGGGAAATCCCAAATTCGTAAGAAAGGGCAAGGAAGCGCAGCGCAGGTCCCTGGTGTTGCTAAAGAACGACAATAAAATACTACCCCTGTCCCCGGAACAGAAAATCTATATCCATGGGATGACACAATCCGGATTGCCGGAAAAGTTTCCGCAGATCGTCAACGATATTGATGATGCCGATGTGATTGTGCAAAAGTTGCAAACCCCTTCCTCCCCTCCTGAAGGAGGTGGGTTATTGGCTCGGTTGATCCCTCAAGGGCGTCTGGACTTTCCTGAAGATGAAAAAGAAGAGATCTTAGAACGTACAGGGGTTAAACCCACAATTACAGTATTTACCATACAAAGGCCCACTGTAGCCCCGGAAATTAATGCCGCCAGTACCGCAGTTATTGCCGACTTTGAGTGTCAGGATGAGATTATTTTGGAAATGGTCTTTGGGAAATTCAATCCTTCGGGTAGGCTACCCCTTGAGATCCCGTCATCTAGTCAGGCCGTAGAAAATCAACTGGAGGATGTTCCGTATGATTCGAAAAACCCGTTGTATCCTTTTGGATATGGTTTGTCCTATTAATGTACAATCCCAAATGAAATCCTAAGAGACATTTTGTTCTTTTCTAAGTAAAAAGACTTTTTTAATCCCATTGTATTCAATAGATACCATTATGAAAAAAAAGATAGTACTCATTCTCAAAATTTTGGGACTTTTGGTCCTCTTAATAGTCCTGACTGGCTTTTTTGGATGGCAATGGTTTAAAGGTAATTTTCTTGATTTCGAAAAAGACTATGTTGAAAAGTTGGATTTTAAGGAGGTTACCGTAAATGGTTATACTTTTTTGGACCGTAACGGAAATGGTGACTTGGATGCTTATGAGGACGACCGTTTGGATGTGGACACAAGAGTTGCCGATGCACTTTCGAAAATGACCTTGGAAGAAAAAATCCATCTTCTCAAGGGATCGGGAATGGCTTCCGCTATTGGCAGGGTTGAGCCAGGTACCGGAATTCCGGGGGCGGTTGGCACCATAGTTCCTACACCACGATTGGGGTTACCTACTGTATATTTATCAGATGGCCCCGCTGGGCTGCGCATCGAACCCACACGTGAGGGAGAAGACCGCACGTACTACTGTACCGCTTTTCCTATAGCAACACTTTTGGCCTCTACCTGGAATGAAGACTTGGTTTACGAAGTGGGAAATGCAATGGGTAACGAAGCACTTGAATATGGAATTGATGTGATTTTGGGACCTGGGGCAAATTTGCACCGACATCCATTGTGTGGCCGTAATTTTGAATACTTTTCGGAAGATCCTTTACTTTCAGGATTTATGGGAGCCGCAATCGTAAACGGCATAGAATCCAATGGTATTGGTACTTCTGTTAAGCATTATGTAGCTAATAATCAAGAAACTGATCGTAGACGGAACGATGTAATAGTATCGGAAAGAGCATTACGGGAACTCTATTTAAAAGGTTTTGAACTTATTGTGGAAAAATCACAACCATGGACCATTATGTCTTCCTACAATAAGGTCAATGGGACCCATACTTCGGAAAACGAATATCTTCTTACCAATGTTTTGCGCAATGAATGGGGCTTTGAAGGCCTAGTCATGACCGATTGGGGGGGAGGTGAAAATCCCCCTGCTCAAATAAGTGCCGGAAACGACCTTATAGAACCAGGCACTAAAAGAGATTGGAAAAAGCTCATCGAAGCCTCTGAATCAGGAAAACTCACCGAGGCAGCAATTGCTAAGGCCGCAAATCGAATCCTCTCCCTTGTTTTTAAGTCCAGAAAAATGCAGGGCTACGACTATGGCAACAATCCGGATTTGAAGAAACATGCTAGAATTACCCGACAATCGGCCGCCGAAGGTATTGTATTACTAAAGAACCAAGGAGTGCTTCCTTTAAAACCTAAAATGAACCTCGCCCTCTTGGGTAAAACATCCTATGACTTTATTGCTGGGGGAACCGGTTCCGGGGATGTCAATGAGGCGTATACCGTTTCTCTGGAAGAGGGATTGACCAGTGCAGGTTATGAAATCAATGGGATGGCCAAAAATATTTTTGAACTCCACAAGGCTGCCAATAAAGAGGCTTTTATAAAACCAGAAGGAATAAATGCAATGATAACCCCTTATAACCCACCTGAAATCAATTACTCCAAAGAACAATTGAAGTCCATTGCAGCGGCTAGTGATGTTGGCATTTTTACGATTGGAAGAAACTCAGGCGAGGGTGGTGACCGTAAAGAAAAGGACGATTTTTTATTAACGCGCCATGAACAGCAGACCCTACTTGCCATTTCAGAAGCTTTTCATGAAGCAGGTAAGCAACTGATTGTTGTGATGAACATTGGAGGGGTCATAGAAACGGCCTCTTGGAAAGATAAACCTGACGCTATCCTATTAGCCTGGCAAGGAGGGCAGGAAGGAGGGAATTCTGTAGCAGATATTTTGAGGGGTAAAGTAAATCCGAGTGGAAAATTAACCATGACATTTCCTGTAGACTTAAATGATCATGCCTCACATCGTAATTTTCCAAAGAATCCAAAACCAATATCGATTATGAATGAAATGCGAAGTCAACTTTTCCGAAAGGAAATACCAGAAGATGAAAAAGTGAGAAATGAGGATTATACGCTGTATGAAGAGGGTATTTATGTGGGCTATCGCCATTTTGACAAACGAGGAATAGACATTTCCTATCCGTTTGGATATGGACTTTCCTACACAGATTTCGAATATGGCGAAATGGAAGCGGAGATAGAGAATGACACCATAAATATTGCTATAAGCGTAAAAAATATTGGGCAAGTATCTGGAAAAGAAGTCATTCAGCTTTATGTTGAAAAATTGAATTCAAAAATTGATCGTCCTATCCAAGAACTAAAAGCTTTTGCTAAGACCAATTCATTAAACCCACAAGAAATGGATAGTGTATTTATCAGTATTCCACAAAAAGAACTTAGGCATTGGGATGAAGAAACCAAAGGATGGTTAATGGAAAAAGGAACTTATAGATTTAAGGCCGGGGCTTCATCTAGGGATATCCGACAAATAGCTGATTTAGAACTGTAAGCTTAATTTGGTTGAGTCTTCAAAAGAAGCTGTAGAAAAACAATTAGAGGATGTTCCTTATGATTCTAAAAACCCACTATATCCCTTTGGATATGGTTTGACTTATTAATAGGTATCTACGAAACCAACCTGAACCTTTACTAGCTAATCATGCACATTCCAAATCGTTGGGCAGGAAAAAATCATATAGTCAACGCTTTCAAAGTATCGCAGAGAACGGTATCATCATCCTATTCTTTGTATTTGGCGCAAATTTTTTCATTTTCCTTAAGATTCTTGGAATAGAGAATCCATCAGAAGTGATTGATTCCCGTTTATCCCAACCCATGTTGGTCCATTTACGGGTAAGTGTTGGCGGAGGAATTATTGGAGCGCTTATTTTGTTTTATGAAACTTCGGTCCACCCCAGGGTTACCAAAAAATTCTCGTTGTTTGTCAAACGACTGATCTGGCAAATTGACGTTGCCCTAATTATTGTAGTACCTATCTTTTTTGTTTTTACGCTGTTTGAGTTCTTTGAGCATCAGATGACATTTGCCATTGCAGCAAAAACAGCTTTTGCCTTCTTAACAACTGGCCTCTTTCTGTCCTTTTTCATCAATTATTATACGCTCAGTATTCTGGTGAGCTTTTTGCGCCGCCTCCGGCAAAGCTTTGGGCAACATGTATTTTACAATTACCTGATGGGGAAGTATGCCGAACCTTTGGAAGAGAAGCGGAGTTTTATGTTTTTGGATCTGAATGACTCCACCCAAATCGCTGAGACCCTGGGGCATGTAAAGTACAGCCGCTTTTTAAACAGATGTTTTGATGATATCATCCATGCTGTTAGCCAGTATAACTGTGATATCTATCAATTTGTAGGGGATGAAGTGGTCTTCACCTGGCCCATATCAAAGAATGACCGGGGAAAAGCGGCAGCAATGTTCCAAACGATATAATCGCAACTCAAATTGTTTGCCAATCATTACCAAACAAAATTTGGCGTGCAACCTGTATTTAAAGCCGCCGTAAGTACCGGAAATGTAACCGCCACCCTGGTTGGAGGAAAAACCAAGAACATTGCCTATCACGGGGATGTCCTGAATACCACCGCCCGGCTGTTAGGACTATGTAAACAGTACAAAAGGGATATCCTGTTCACCCATTTCTATCTGAAATCCCTGGATAGCGCCCCGTTTTTTGAACCAGAGCATATCGCCACACTCCAGCTAAGGGGTAAGGCCAATGAAAGTAACATCTATGCTGTAAAAAATATGCTTGAAGGCCAACCAAATAGCACCGACTTCAAATCCTTAAAACCTTAGCAAAAATAACTGTGAACCGTAATTCTATAGAGATAAAATACCGTAACCGATAGATGGAAAACTCGGGTTGGTAGATTTCCTTTTACCATGAGTCAACTCCAGAGTAGTTTTAGTCAAAAATCCATAAATGGAACGGGGAAATTGTGTTTTTATTCCTTGAACCTACCAGTAGTGTTACGGCTTACCAAGAAGTTTAAAAGCTACAACACTATGTCCAAGAATGTATTGCTATGAGATCAAAAAACATGAGAACAATGCTATTGGGGGTAAGCCTGATAGTGACCGCTTTTTTAAAAATAGGTGCGATCCATGCCCAGGAACGATATACCATAAGCGGTAGCGTCACCGACGAAAAAACCGGTGAAACTATTTTAGGAGCAAATCTTGTTGTGGAAGGATTGAACACCGGGGTTATTACCAATGAATATGGTTTTTATTCCTTGACCTTAGCTGCCGGAACACATAAAATTGCCCTAAGCTATCTAGGGTATCAAACCATACTACAAGAGGTACGTCTATCCCGAAATATCAAAATAGACTTCGCCATGGCGGAAGAAGTCAACCAGTTGGATGAGGTAGTGGTGGCCCAGAATGTGGAGAAGAATAACATTCGCACACCACAAATGAGTGTCAATACCCTTACTTCCAAATCCATCAAGAAAATCCCTACTGTTTTAGGGGAACCGGATGTTATTCGATCCATACTGTTGCTACCCGGTGTAAGTAACGCGGGAGAAGGGGCTTCCGGCTTTAACGTTAGAGGTGGGGGCGCGGACCAGAATCTTATTTTATTGGATGAAGCCATAGTATTTAACACTTCACATTTATTTGGCTTCTTCTCCGTTTTTAATACGGATGCCATCAAAGATCTCAAACTCTACAAAGGGGGTATTCCCGCACGATACGGGGGGCGTCTTTCTTCTGTACTTGATATTTATCAACGGGAGGGTAATAAAAAGGAGTTCAAAATGAACGGGGGCATCGGGGTCATATCCAGTAAACTGCTCTTGGAAGGACCCATCGTAAAAGACAGGGGATCTTTCCTTGTGGCGGGACGAACATCCTATGCCCATCTCTTTTTGCAAGCTGCCGGAGAAGAAAACACCGCTTCTTTTTACGATCTCAATACGAAATTGAGTTACAAACTCAACGATAACAACAGCCTGTTCTTGTCCGGCTATTTTGGTCGGGATAACTTTGAAATAGGGGACAGCTTTGTCAACACTTATGGCAATTCGGTGGCCAACTTACGTTGGAACCATCTTTTTTCCGACAAGCTCTTTTCCAATTTATCGCTCATTTACTCCGATTACTTCTATGGTTTGGAACTTGATGTAAGGGGTTTTGAATGGGAATCGCATATTATCAATTTCAATCTTAAGTATGATCTAAAGCATTATCTGTCCGACAAATTAACGTTGGATTACGGCATCAACAATATCTACTACCGTTTTAGGCCGGGGGAAATTCAACCCAATAGCGAGAATTCCGGCATTAATCCCGAAGAGTTTACCAATAAATATGGAAATGAATTTGCGGTCTATTTAGATGTGGACCAAAAAATTTCAGATCGACTTTCCTTGCGGTACGGATTGCGGTGGAGTTATTTCAATCGTTTAGGCCAAGACGAATTTAACGTTTACGAAGATGACAATCCTTTGCTTTACAACGAAGCGTTCCAGATCTACCAGGGTGCCGAACCCATCCGGGTAGACAGCTTTGACAGGGATGAAAGCCTGGCCGAGTTCAATAATTTTGAGCCGCGTTTAGCCCTTTCGTACCTGTTGAATGATGATACCTCATTGAAAATGAGCTATAATCGGATGACACAGTATCTCCACTTGCTGTCAAACACCAACTCACCCACTCCTTTAGATGTGTGGACCCCGAGCGGACCTTACATTGAGCCTCAGATTTTAGATCAGTATGCCCTCGGATTTTACAAAGATTTTGCCAATCAGGAGTATTCATTGGAGATGGAAGCGTTTTACAAGGACATTGATAACCGTATTGATTACATCGATGGCGCTGACCTCATCGCCAATGAAGATATTGAACAGGTCATCTTAAACGGCGAAGCCCGTGCTTACGGCTTAGAGGTATTGTTGCGAAAAAACAGAGGACGGTTGAACGGCTGGATCGCCTATACCCTATCCAGGTCTGAACAACGTACCCCCGGAAGAACACCCAATGAACCCGGAATCAATAATGGAGAGTGGTATAAAGCGCTATTCGACCGACCTCATGATGTAGCTGTAAACGCCTCCTATGAAGTCAACGAAAAGTGGTCCTTTAATGCCAATTTTATTTATCAAACAGGAATCCCAACGAATCTTCCCATAGGACAGGTAGAACAACTTGGACTCACCATACCCATCTATGGTGGCAGAAACGAAAGCCGGCTTACGGATTATCACCGATTGGATATTTCGGCCACCTTGACGCCGAAAAAAAACCGCAACAGGAGATGGCAATCCGAATGGGTCTTTGGGTTTTACAATATTTACAACCGAAGAAATGCCGCTTCCTATTCCTTTGAGGAAAATCGGGAAACGGGCCAAAACGAAGCCATTCGTACCTCTATTTTCGGTATTGTTCCCGCCATTAGTTACAATTTTAAATTTTAAGCTATGAAAAAGATATTTTGTCTAATTGCCATTGCACTCATGCACATCAGCTGTGAAGATGTTGTTGAATTGGAAACCCCAACAGGAGAGACACGTTTGAATATCGATGCGCATTTTAGGGTATTCACCGAAGAAAACCCCATACGAACTGAAGGGCAAGTGGTATTAACCGAAACCGTCAATTTTTTCGACGAAGCAATTCCATCGGTAAGTGGTGCCACAGTAACCATTACGGAACGGGAAACGGGGAGCACTTACTTTTTTCAAGAAGTTCAGGCAGGCTCGGGGATCTATCAAAATAGTGACCTAATTTTCCTTAACAATTTTAATGTAACCTTTGATCTGAGCGTCCAGGTCGGGGACCAGCAATACACGGCTACCGCAGCTTTAATGCCTTCCGCGCCAATTATTGATGTTCAACAAGGTGACCTGGAAGTCTTTAGTGAAGAAGACCTGGAAATTATTGTCACCATATCGGACACGCCAAATAGAGACGATTTTTATCTTTTCGACTTTGGGTTTGCACTCTATGAACCCATTGACGATGAGTTCTTTGATGGTAACGATTTTGAATTCTCTTTTTTGTATACCGAAGATGATGAAGTAAACCTGCAAGCAGGAGATGTTATTACTGTGACCAATGACGGTATTGACCAGCAGTTTTTTGAATACATGGAACTTTTACTGGAACAAACACAGGGCGGGGCTATTTTTAGTAGTCCTCCAGCTACGGTACGTGGGAATATTGTGAACGTAGAAAACCCAGATAATTTCCCCTATGGCTATTTCAGGATTTCGGAAGCGGTATCCAGGGACTTTACAATTCTTGAAGATTGATTTAACCCCTTTAAAAAAATTATGAGGGATTCCTCACTTCGCTCGGCGTCCTCCGGCACTCCGTGCTGAAAGTAAAAAAGCCCCACTTACAAATTCAAGCGATACTTTGGAATTGAATAACAGGGGATGAGGATTCCTCGCTACGCTCGGCGTCCTCCAGCACTCCGTGCTGAAAGTAAAAAAGCCGCACTTACAAATTCAAGCGATACTTCGGAATTGAATAA
>JANQHL010000177.1 GCA_028277085.1 Flavobacteriaceae bacterium | reverse complement strand
TGGAAATGAACCCCTACGCAATCCGGAAGTATTGGAAACAGAAAACGGTGCCTGGAGGTATGCCACTTCCGGAACAGGTATGAAAGGGCTAATCTTTATTCATGGCGAAGGGGGTAATAGGACTATTTGGAAAAACCAAGAACTTTTGAAACTTGAAGGATTCAAAAATATCTACGTCGATCTTTTGGGTTATGGAAATAGTGATCATTCGAAGGAAGGGTATTCAATGGAAATGTGGCTGGATGGGATACATCAAATAATTTTAAGAGAACAACTTCAGACCTTAGTGTTCGTTACTCACGGCCACGGAAGTTTAATTGCTAAGGAATATTGTAGAAAATACCCGAATGAAGTAAAACATTTGATACTCATAAACAGCCCAGGGCAAAAAGACATACAAGTATCCGAAATGAACTGTTCTGAGGCCGATCTCTACAAACAGAACATAGCGATACAGGATACTATTGATGATATTTTAATTGAAAAGAAGGTACTGAGTAGGATGGAAGGACATTTGATTAAACAGGGAAAAGATAAAAATCAAAAGAAAATTGGGTCTAAGTCCAAAATCAATTGTCCAACTACAATAATCAATGGCCAAACCACTACACTATCCAAAAAGGGCAAGAGAAAACTAAAAAAGAATATCACCTCCCTCCTGATTTTGGAGTACCCGGAATTTGGATATTTTCCTCAAGTAAATGCATCTTTAAAGATAAATTTTTTAATCGCGAAACATGCCTTATTAGTACGTCCCAAATAAATAGCGGTAAAGTTTTACTTGAAATATAGTACACTTGATTTGCGGTTAGTGTTCCGTTAAATAGTGATCAGAGGTTGGATTTCCATCCTTTCCTGGCAACTATTTTAATATTGAAATACCCTCAAATGATTAAAAGAATTGATATCCAATCTAAATCTGAAGTACTTTCAGCAACCGTTTATGAAAGCACAGATACCAAAGCAATTCTCATAATTGCTTCAGCAACGGGTGTCAAGCAAGAATTCTATCATAAATTTTCTAGATATCTACAAGAAAATGGAATTACCGTGATAACCTTTGATTACGGGGGTATTGGCCAATCCTTAAAAAGGCCAATAAAGAAGCTCAAAAACAATGCAGTGGATTGGGGTAAAGATGATCTGGAAAGTATCATCAACTACGTTCTTGAAAACTATCCTTCACATCAAAAATGCTTACTTGGCCATAGTATGGGAGGACAACTTATAGGACTTGCCAGATCTTCAACGCAGATGGATAAGATTATATTGGTTGCCGCTCAGTCTGGCTATTGGAAATTTTGGACTGGTTTCGCTCGTTCAAGAATGTGGTTCAACTGGCATGTCCTGTTCCCTCTTTTGATCAATCTGTTCGGTTACTTTCCATCAAAAAAAGTGAGTCGGATGGAAAATCTTCCGCGAAACGTGGCCAAACAATGGAGCAATTGGGGCAAACATCCAAACTATATATTCAGTGAATTATCGGCGGATGAAACTGTTTATGAAAAACTTACGGTTAATATGGTTGCTTACAGCATCGAAGATGACAAATTTGCTCCCAAAAAGGCAGTGGATTGGATGACAGCAAAGTATTGCAATGCCCGAGTTAAAACTGCGCATTTACAGCCGAAGAAATTCGAAACCAATAGTATTGGACATTTTGGGGTGTTCCGGGGCAAATTCGAAAACACTATTTGGAAGCGTCTATTAAGCGAAATGGACTAGGGGAACGACCGAAATGATGATATAACCGGTTAAATCTTGGGTTATTCTATGGCATTTCTAAATAACCGCACAACAAATCAGCGTTTTAGTCATCCAACAATACCAAGTTATCGAATAGATACGCTGACCAACTCATCCAATACAGGTCCGATAATTACATTCAGCGAATTCCCATTTACCCCCAAAAGGAACAATCCGGTCAACAGAATACATTCTTTAAACCGATGCGGTCCAATTAGCCCCATTTTTCTGAGGGTACTTCATATGACTTCAATTATTTTGGAGTAAAGGCTATTAAAAGTCACTGTTGCCCAAGCAAACAATCTTTAATGAACCCTAGATAATCTGCCATGGATTGCTATTTATCAAGCTATTACACAACACACCCTACTAGTTTGAAAATGGGGCTACAGCTTCTCCAAAATAGGTAGTTAAAACTCTTAAAATAAGGAATTCTACCAGTCCTTTACAAGGAAGGTCAAAATAGTTTTGCCTAGTAATTTTTAAACAATTGAACTATGAAAAAAATGAACTTTAAAACAATCAAAATGAGTAAGGCGATCATAGGGCTAACCTTTAGCTTGCTTTTCATATCGGCCTGCAATAATGACGATGAAAGCAGTCCTACTAATCAAGGGCCTTCAGAATTTTCCGATGAGGTGGTAATTGTTCCGTTTTTTATTGAAAATGAATTGGGGGAAACCCCGACGGAACCAACCGAAGTGATCTATGAAAGTAGATTGAAGGAGCCAGTTATGGATATGGATGGTACTCACATGCGGTTATTTGATTTCAGCCTGGTCAACGGAAGTATCGAAGTAACCTGTGAAGACAACGGGGTAAGCATGGATGTGGAATTGAGAGGTCTGGTGCCCAATGGGGTGTATACCTTTTGGCATGTGACATTCAAAGAAGGCGGACTTGATCCGTCTAAAGAAATGCTAAATATCAGAGGAATAGGAGCCGTAGGTAAAGGCGACGGTTCGGGTAACTTCTTTATTGCCTCCCCCACCGGAACTGCTACGTTTTCTGCATTCAGTCCCACAGGTAGGGTATTATCAATGATCGGTGATATCGAGGCATGCCCTTTAACTGATGAAGAGGAATGGCATATTGTGGGATCGTACCATATGGATAGTAAATCCTATGGCCCTGTATTGGGGCCTGACGGAACCGTAGTGGAGCAATTTGCATTCGTGTTCAAAAACTGAGCCTCAAGTATTAATTAATCAAATATTAGAAATCATGAAAAAAACGAGTAGACTAGTAATAACGGGAATACTATTAGCAGGCGTTATGCTGTGGAGCAGTTTTACCACAACTGACCGCAATCCCATTAAAATTGAACTAACCTTTGTGGACCATCTTAAGGCGGGACTCATAGAGCAAGATGTTTTTGTGGAGAAAAGGAAAGGTTCAAACTTGGTATATCGCGTATTACCTTCAGAACGGGAGCAATATCTGAACGCTGAGATATACACGATTAAAGATGCCGAGCATCACGATCCTTTTGACCCAAAGAATGCCGGTCCCTATAAAAAAGGGAAATCCTTGGGAATGACGCTGAGGGATTGGTTAGAAGCGAAGGGCACTGCCAGCTACACCTGTGAAGAGGGTTGGGGAACGTTTACCGCAGAATTTGAGAACCTGGTTCCCAATTCGGTCTATACCATGTGGCATTTCTTTATGCCGGCCCCACCAACCGTACCATTTACCGGAACCCTGGACGTGCCTTTGGGAGATAGAAAAGGAGCTCAATCCAGCTTTAAAACAGATAGCGAAGGTAACGCTAGTATACAAGTGACCTTTGAGCATTGCCTTCAAATGAGTGGAGATCAATTAATGAGCGGAATGGCCATTGCTTTACATACCGATGGGAAAACCTACGGACCTGATCCAGGGGCTTTCGGAAAGGACACCCATGTGCAATTGTTTGCTATGCTTCCTGATGAAGATGACATTAATTAAGCGCCATAGTGTAAAATCAAGAAGTAGGGCTTTCATTGCCCTACTTCGTATTTTCTGAAAAATGAGAAAGTCAAGCATTCCAATTGTGGCTGTTGTTCTTCTGGGGGCCGCATTTAGCTACTTCAGTCTCGACGACCAGTTAAAAGAGGTGATAAAAAAGAATGACCTCAAAGCATACGAAAAAGTGCCTCCTTTAGATTCTGCCAAAGTGGAATTAGGGAGAATGCTTTTTTTTGATAAAGTCCTAAGTGGCAATCGGGACATTTCTTGTGCAACATGCCATCATCCCAGCCTAAAATCTGGCGATAATTTAGCCCTTGCTATCGGGGTAGGAGGTTTTGGTTTGGGAGAAACAAGGGTGATGGGCGAGGACCGGGAAAGAATACCTCGAAATTCTCCGGAACTCTTTAATCGGGGAGCCGAAGAATGGCATACCATGTTTTGGGACGGAAGGGTATCGGGAACACCAAATACCGGATTTCTTTCCCCGGCTGATGAAAAACTTCCCGAGGGATTGGACAATGTTCTGGCAGCCCAGGCAATGTTCCCTGTTACTTCTAGGGACGAAATGCGGGGGGAAATTGGGGATACCGATATTTTTGGTGAACAAAATGAGCTTTCTTTAATTAGCAATGCGGCCCCCCAATCCGTATGGCATGCTTTAATGCAACGCCTACTTGCTATTCCTGAATATCGGCAACTTTTTAAGCAGGCTTATCCCCAGATTCCACAAAATAAATTGGGATTCCAACATGCAGCTAATGCGATTGCCGCTTTTGAAATAAAGGAATTCACATTTGTAGACAGTCCCTGGGATCGGTATTTACGGGGAGATTTAAGCGCGCTGAATGATTCTGCAAAACGAGGCGCATTGTTATTTTATGGCAAGGCAAACTGTGCAGGATGCCATGCTGGAAATCTTTTGACAGATCAGCAATTTCACAATATCGGAGTTGCGCAATTCGGACCGGGAAATGAAAATGCGGCACCTTTAGACGCAGGAAGATTTGCCGAAACCGGGAATCCAAAAGACCGTTTTGCTTTTAGAACTCCACCTTTGCGAAATGTGGCCATCTCCGGTCCGTGGATGCACAACGGCGCTTATATTCGTTTAGAGGACGCTATTCGTCATCATTTAAATCCGATGAAGGCCCTGGTGGATTATGACATCGAACAACTGAGTCCTGAACTAAGATTGACTTTAAAAAACGATCCAACTGTTATTGCGAGGATGCTCTCTAATCTAGACGCTGGCGTGAGCAGTTCTATTTCCCTTGAAGACAAGGAAGTGGAAGATTTGCTAGCGTTTATGGAGTCGTTAACTGACTCCAGTGCAATGAACCTAAATAGACTGATGCCCAATGCGGTCCCCAGTAAACTACCTGTTGAGGAAATTACCCCATATAGGAGATACAAAAACTATTAAGCAAGCTATAGGAAAGCCTACAGCCAAACTGTATAGATTTTTACGTTTGGACTGGAAATGGATCCTGTTAAGAAGTAGTATTGGATTTATTTATCTATGGTTTGGCGTACTCAAATTCTTTCAAGATCTCAGCCCTGCGGAGGAGCTTGCCAGGACTACCCTTACAGCCTTGTGTTTTGGCCTTATTCCGGAGCCTGTATGCTATTTGTTGTTGGCCATGCTTGAGACCTTGATAGGCCTAATGCTATTACTAAATATGTTTGTTGCCAAAACCATTAAATTAACCTTTGTTCATTTGCTGGGAACATTTATCCCAATGCTGATACAACCGGAAATTTTCTTTAAGGATTTCCCGTTTTCAATTACGCTTGTAGGTCAATACATTCTGAAGAATATTGTAATCCTTTGCGCTTTATTAATTCTTTATCCGCACAAAAACAATAAAAGAACTAAATCTGGATACAGTACAGCATCCAAGTAAACACCATTATCAAAAAGCTAGATTTTATAGCAATTGCTGCGAACTAATTGCCTAAATATGATTAGGCATGAAACAGAGCGTTCCCAGGCGCTTTGATTTTGGTTAGAAAAAAGGAAGCCCAAACAAAGAAACTAGAGACACAAACTAGTTTTTTGGTGGAATATTTGTTTTGTAATTCTCAGTTAAAACGCTCCCCTAATTAAGATAACCGAATTCAGAAAATGCTGTCCCAAATTCTAACAAAAAATGGCCAGGTTTAACCTGGCCATTTTTTACTCTAATTTAATTTGAGGGTAATTGGTACTTTGTTGGTAATAATGTCAAAAACCGGAGATTTATGACAAAAGTCGGATAGCTTCGTTCTCTCAGCGTCTGTCATATCACCTTCAACATCGAAACTAACACGAATGTTTTGATACCCATTTCTGATGTTTGGATCCAAATCCAGGAATCCCTGGACATCCAAATCGCCTTCAATTCTGGAAGAAACTTTGTCCAATGAAATTCCATTAGCTGCAGCATGTAGCGCCAAGGTTGTGGTCATACAACCTGCGAGTGCATGGAGAACAAACTCCACGGGATTTGCACCTTCATTATTTCCAAGAAGGATTGGGGGCTCTCCATTGTCAAATACAAACTGTTTACTCCGGGAGTCATCTTCCTTTCCCCCACCATAGAAATCCTTGATGTAGGACCTGTTATGCCCTGCAGCAATCCATTCGTTGTTGATTCTGAATTCAAACTTTGCTATTGAAGGGTTACTTTTAATAGCATTCACCGTCTCGGATATGGATTCAAGTTCAAATCCATTAATTGTTTTTACCATGATTTTGTTTTTAAATAATAACCAAAACTACGGTTGAACCCCTCTTAGGAACTAAATGGTATTACCCAATTCTTATCAGTTGGTTACCTATTCTTGAGAATTGGGATTTAGAAGATCTTTAGTTCCATTGCCCTGACAATGGCCTTTTGCCTGGAGCTAACATCCAGTTTGGACAAAATGGAGGAAACATGGTTATCAACAGTCTTTGAGGAAATAAACAGCTTTGATGCAATTTCTACGTTGGTCAATCCATTTGAGACCTCTTTAAGAACCCCCAACTCCCTATTGGTCAGATGGAGCGGATTGGTTCTGGTGCTTTTTAAAATCCCTTTGGGAACAGTAGTCCTTCCCGATTCTTTGAGATACTCCCTGACCCTTTTTTTTGTTTGAGTGGCCTGTAGATCTTCAAGAATTTTAAAACCTTCCCGGATCTGGTCATTATTGCCCAAACAATAGGACAAGGCCAGTTCATAAGGGAAATAATTGGCACTCCAAGAATCTATGGCCTTTTTGGTATCCCGGTCTATTAAGTAGCTAAAGCCATTATCTGCGGGAACCTCAATAGGATGGCTCATCCCAACCCTGGAGCTCCAAAAAGCCAATTCACCCGAATCGATTCGGGAACCGTAGTCTTCAGCCAATTGTTCAATTGCTGAATGGATGATGGACCTATCTTCAAAAGTATGTTCATACAACCATTCAAATTCCAACATTGCGGTAGCTATTGGTACCGTCCGCTGGGCCTCTACCGTATCTTGTGCCACCTCTGCCATTTGGGTCAGCAGCTTCTTGATTTCGGTATGGCCCTGTCGCATTAATATCCTGCATTTTGAAATGGCTGCCACAAACGCGTTGATTTTTGCCTGATTATTGACCCCTAGCAACTGTTCGGAAAGGGATAGCGATTCCTGCCAATTTCCCTTTTGAAAAAGATAGTAGGACCGCCATGCCAAATCATAGTGATAGTAGGACTCCACCTGATATTTAGAAGCGAAATCCAGCGTTTTTTCCATGATTTGTGAGGGGTCTTCTCTTTTTATGATTTTATCACACAATAAGGTGGTATGGATTCTTGCGGCATGATCATGATTCTTAGCCTCAATTGCAAGTTCCTCAGCTAACTTCAAATGTGAAAAGCCCTCTTTTGCAGTTGATTCTTTCCTGATAAGAAGACTCCCAAGATTGGTAAGGGAATGTGCTTGAATATCAAGATTGCCCACACTTTTTGCCAAATCATAGGCCTTTTCGCTCCAATGCCTGGCGTTTTTGTAATTGCCCTTCAGCATATGGAGTTGGCCAAAGTTGGAAAATGTTTGAGCAGAAATGTTTTTATTGACACTATTTTTCAGGTGTTCAATAGCTAATTCACCATATTTAAAAGCCATTTTACTGTTTGCCTGGTACCAAAACAACCGGGACAGCCAGCAGTAATTGATGCCTGCCCTTTCCTTATCCACTTTATCAGTACCTTCAATATGTTTAAGTGCCCTATATCTAAAATCAAGGGCTTCATCAAGACTGTTGGTTAGGTAACACTCGAAGGAATACTCTTCCAATAAATTCAGCCATTCCCCATCATCCATTTTCTCGGTGCAATCTATAGCGGCTTTAAAAAGAAGGGCAGCTTCTTTATGTACACCAAGATCTCTGGCTCTTCTGGCCGCTTTTGGTGCAAGTTCGGCTACCTTACGATATTTCTTAGCACCCTTGGCGTGATGAATTATCTCTATGATATCAGTATCGGTGTCCTCTTCTAGGACTTCAAGAATGTCGCTATGTATAACGATTTTCTTGAATTCCGGAATCGAAGACTCTATCACTAATCGTACAATTTCGTGGCGAAATCGAAGCGAATCCCTCTCGATTGAAACAAAGCCAAGTTCAAAAGATTTACGTAGTATTTTGTCCCAGTTTTTAAAAAGCGCTGTAACTACTTTCAGGGGAACGGGATTAGGAAACAAGGCGGCTTTAAATAGAGCCTCTTGTTCCTTTACATTTAGGATTGAGATTCGTGATACTATGAGGTTATTTATGGAGTCCGGAATTCCTCCCGAATGGTTCATAAGGTATTCTGTTGTAAAAAATGGGTTTCCGTTGGTAAGGCTATAAATATGTTGTCCATCAACCCCGTACTGTTGGCATAGAGAAAGAACAATGCTTTTAGATAAAGGCTTTAATTTAATCCTTGTGATAGCTTCATTTATAGTATGACTTAGTCCCAGTATCGAAGCCTCCTGGATTTCATCTGGTCGAAACGTCAGCACAACCATACATTTGGTAAGATGTATTCTTCGGTTCAGAAATTTGATGAAATCCAGGGTCCCATAGTCAGCCCAATGAACATCTTCAATTACTACTACACAAGGTTCTTTCATGAGATTAATCAATTCCAGGAAAATAGAATTCCTTTCATTGGCACTCCAATCGTTAACCGTCTCTTTTGAAGCATGCAGGATGTCCAATATGGGACCGAGGGGCCGCGGTGTGAATAGAGGATCACAATATCCCATGTAGCTCGGAAGTGAGGTTGGGAGGGAATCAATAAACTCTTTGGTAGCTGAGGTTTTGCCCATTCCTGCCCCTCCGGAAAGAAGGATGATTTGGCCAGAGATCTTGGCCAATTCAAGCGTTTTCTCCAATGTCTCAAAAACCGCTTCCCGTTCGTGTAAAACCTTACCTTTCGTTTTCTGAAGTATCATAATTGAAAGCATTATTAGTTTGAATAGTTTGTAACTTTCTTTAAGTGTAATTAAGTGGTGAAATGGGGTTAAGCTTCAAACCAACGGCTTATATCTTTTTTGTCTCGGTCTGCAAACCTAATTGTCCTTTTCTTTAGAATAAAACCCTATGTTGGTAATCGGGGAATTTGTGTTGCTAAAGGCAAATAATATCTTCTAAATCCTCTTTTAGAGGCAAGGCCCAGGGATTTTTAGGTCCCTGAGCTTGTTTTAAGTTTTACTTTGTCTCAATTTCAAAATGCCATCAATAGAATATTCTCCTCCTCCAGAAAGGATAAGGCTGATCGCCATTCCTATCCAAAGCAAAAAGTATTCATATCCTTCTCCTTGTTGATTGCCGAACCAATTCATAAAAAAGCCATGTTCTAAATGTGATGTAAACACTATCGCAATAGCAAGAATAAGATAGAGCGCTGCGACAATACGTGTTTTAAATCCTAGAATTAAAACTATGGCACCAATGGACTCCAGCATAATTGTAAAAAAGCCTATGAGCCAGGGTAGGTTCATGGTTTCCGTAAAGAATCCCATGGTACCTGAAAAACCATATCCGCCAAACCATCCGAAAAGCTTCTGTGCTCCGTGAGGAAAAATAACTATGGCCAGAGAAATCCTAAGAATCCACGAAGCCATAGCATCTGAATTTTTTAAATAACCTACTTTCATTTTTAGTCGGATTAGCTGTTGTAATAGAATTTTTCTTTTATAATTTTTCCATTGACCCACTCTTGAACAGAAATCTGGGAATAGTTTCGAGTTCCCCATTCCTTATGTTCATAATGATAGTGCCATTCCACCATGGTTACATTTTCCCCTATAGTCACTTTACGAGGGTTAGCCGCTTTGAAATCTATGATGTTATTAAAAAAATCCTCTTCCCTTTTTCTATTGTTGCGCTTGCCGATTGTAGGTTCATTTTCATTTTCTTGCATGATGATGTTCTCATCATAGTACTTGTCAAATGCCTCCAAGGCTTTTCCTTGGAGCACTAAATCGTTTAAATCAGTAATTTTTTCCAATAAAGTTGTCATAAGTTCTGTATTCATAAATTGATGACACAAAGCTCTCTAAGGGAATCTGAAAAAAAATTCAACTAGTAGTAAAAAAGAAGTTCAAGTAGTTTAACAAAAGTTAACCTCCTAAAATAAGTTCTGCCCGTATTTTGCTTAAAAACTGTTTTGTAATTCCCAAATATGAAGCAACGAGGTACTGCGGAACGCGCTGTTCGATTTCCGGATATTGTTTTCGAAAAAAGAGATAGCGCTCTTTTGCTTGTAGGCTGAAGTTTCGAACAACACGCTTTTGAGAAGCAACAAAGGCATTCTGGATGATTAACCTGAAAAAACGCTCTAGTTTCGGCAGCTCTTTATACACGATTTGCAGATTTTGATACGAGAATTGAGCAACCGTTGTCTTTTCCAAACATTGCACATTAAAATCTGCGGGTTGCCTCGAGATAAAACTCCCCAAATCCCCGGTCCACCAATCTTCAATAGCAAACATGACCACATGCTCGTTGCCTTCCGGGTCAATAAAATAGGTGTTCGTACAACCAGAAATAATGAAGGATTCATAGTGACATATATCGCCTTGTTGTACAATATACTGGCCTTTTTTATAGGTTCGAATATTGACATACTCCTGCAAAGTCGAAATTTCCTGGCTGGATAGATCAACATGCCTTCTTATGTAGTTGATTAGTGATTGTAGCTCCACCTTCGGCGTTTATACCTGCAAGTTAACGATCTTTCGAAATCCTTTCAACCCGCCTTTAAGCGTTAGTTTATCTGATATAAGGGTTGAACAACTTAAAATAAGAAAAGCACCCAGAATAGGGTGCTTTTTTAGAGACCTGTAAAAATCAAGCAGAACCCAATTTGATTTTATCTTGAAACAGCACCTCCTTTCCTTCGAACACAACGAGTCGGTAATACCCTTTTTCAGAGCCATTAAAATCCAGGATTTTTCCAACGGTTATGCCATCACCCAAATTCACTTTAGTAATTATATTTCGGCGTTCGTCGTATATTTTGATTGATAATTGGGAACGTTCAGAATTTAAGAGCCATATCCTGACCTTGTTGTCTTCCACTTGAATTCTTGGATCTTTCTTTTCTTGTTCTTGCGCAAGTAGCGGATTGAACATACCTTGAATAAGAACGGCTACTCCAGCAATGATGAATAGTTTTAGTTTTGCTTTCATAATTCTATGATTTTATTGATGAATACTACCCAAAACTATATCTAAATTGCTGGCTATTAGAAAAATAGTGTCGTAGACCCTTAGTTGTAATATGTACAATGAAAATGGAGGTATTAATTATAAAAACGGCTGCTTTGCCAAGTTGGAATACCGGATGTACCCCCATTTTTATGGGGTTGGTATGGCAATGTTCAGTTTTCGTATCTTTTTGAATAGAATTTAGTATGGCATTTAAGAGATTTAGTATAGGATTGTTTCAGATATATCCTTTTATCAAACCAATATAAGTGTCTCGCCCCTACCTTTGAAAAATGTTAATATTATCCAAAAAATATACGACATGGTCGCTGGAGCGGATTGCTAGGCATATTGCCTACTGGACCTTTTGGTGGCTGTTTTACACCGTAGTCAATGCAGGATTATATGAAAACGGCAGTTATAGTCCGTGGTTTTTATTTGAGCTTCATATTTTGCCATTGAAGCTCTCCATTACGTATTTTACTATTTATTTTCTTTTTCCGAGATATGCCAAAGACAAACAATATCCAATTTTTTTCATTTGGGTTATAGGCCTAGTCGTAATTGGAGGATTCATATTTCGCGCGATAGAAATTTATTATCATAGTGATACTGACCTCGCAGCTAAAGTCTATTTGAATAAAACCTATTTTACAGAATTTCTATCCTTTAAAATTGTATACAAAGCCCTGGACCTTTTATTCGTTGTTGCCCTGGTCCTGCTGATCAAATTCATTCAGCGACAAATAGATCAAGAACGGAGAACGAAGACCTTGATTACCCAAAATCTCCAAACTGAACTCAATTATCTAAAACATCAATTACAACCCCATTTTTTGTTCAATACCCTGAATAACTTGTACGGTCTTATAATAACCAAGGATGAAAATGCCGGGGAACTTGTCCTGAAACTATCTGAAATACTAAGTTACATGCTCTATGATTCCAACGATACAGAAATATCGTTAGAAAAGGAGCTTGCCTGTCTGTCCAATTATATAGAATTGGAAAAACTGAGATACGGCGACGAATTAACCATAACCTATACAGTTAAGGGGTCCCCCCAACGGCATAAAATTGCACCCCTAATACTGATCTCCTTCGTGGAAAATGCATTTAAACATGGCCCTTCTGATGAGTTGGTGAATAGCTGGATCACTATTTCAGCAGATATTGAGGAAGATTCTTTTCGTTTTGTAGTGGAGAACAGTTTGGATAAAGGCCAGACAGGAAAGGAGAAAAAAGACTCCAGGGTTGTTAGTGGCATTGGCCTTTCCAATGTTGAAAAACGTCTTGAGTTGATTTACGGGGAAGACTTTAGTCTTAATATTACGCAAGAAGACACCTATAAAGTAGAATTAACGATACAAAAGCATGAACTGTCTTATAGTGGATGACGAACCTATTGCTATTAAAGTAATAGAATCGCACTTAAGGGAATTTAAAGATCTAAAGCTGATAGCGAAGTGTCGCAGCGCGATACAAGCATTTGAAGTTCTGGAAAAAGAAGCTATAGATATCATTTTTCTTGACATTGAAATGCCAAAACTGGATGGTTTTTCTTTTTTAAAATCCCTTAAAAATCCTCCTATGGTAATAGTAACAACGGCACATCGGGATTTTGCATTGGAGGGATTTGAACTTGATGTGGTCGATTACCTGCTAAAGCCGATTTCTTTAGAACGGATAATGCAGGCGATTGTGAAAGCCAAGCGCTTACAAAACGAAAAAAACACATCTTCTCCCGGTTCACAAGGGGTAGAATCCGATTATAGCCCTTACATTTTCATACGGAGCGAACGGGAAAACGTAAAAGTAGAACTACGTGCTATCCTTTATGTGGAAAGCTTAAAAAATCATGTGAAGATTGTTACTTCCAATGACACCTATATCACCCTGGTGAGTATTAGCAAACTGTTGGAAAGACTACCTCAGGATATCTTTATACGTGTCCATAGATCGTATTTGGTTAATCTTCATCATATCGAGAATTACTCCAATACGGATCTTGTAATACAAAGGAAATCCATTCCCTTAGGGAATATGTACAAGGACAAGGTGTTAGGATTCCTTGAAAGAAAGCAAATTTGAAAAGCACCGATTTTCCCTTCGCTCTTTACAACTTGGGAATAAGAGCAAATGAAATAGGTTATAGCTGGGCAAGACTACTTTCCATGTCGGGTAGATATTCTGTAACCTTCTCAGATAGTTCTTGCTTCATATCATCTGAGTAGGTGATGTACAAAGCGAGGCTAACAATACAGAGACTTGCAATGAATGCCCCAATCACAATGCGAAGTCCCAGATTACTATTTGGCGAATGCATATTCAAAATGTTAAAGACAAGTTAACAAAAAAGTAAGAATTAACAAAATTTTGGCAGTTCATTTTAGTTGCTCAGCTGCCAGTTAGTTCTTCAGATTTTTTGCGTCTATCTAGATGAGATGAATAGATTTGCTATCCTATTGTTCCTGATCGCTTTGTTGACACAAGGGTGTAAGATCGCTGATCTGCGGACAGCCGCGATTGCTAAAACAACCCCAGATCGCGAGGAAAAGGCGCTTATGCTATTAGAAAAAATGATCGCTACCAATCATCTGGAAAAATTGGTGGCGGCAGAGACCTATTCCCTGGAAGCCCGCGATAACTGGAAAGGTGTATTGGCTTTAGCAAATCCTTTGCCCAAAGACAATACCCTAATGGAGTTGCGCTTTCGGCCCAATTCATTTGATGGACAATTTGAGTATCTGGAAGCTAAAACCGAGACCGTCTATGGGGTACAATCCTTTCAGTTTTACAAGATAAAAGATAACGGGATTGTAACGCTAAGAAAGAAGAAAAGTATCGTATTTTCTCTACCGGCTATTCAGTATTTTTTTGAACTGCCTTTACGATTACGAAACGCTCCTATTGTTAAATATGCAGGGTCAGAAATGATAGAAGGGAGAAATTATGATCTTGTCTTTGCCACCTGGCAGCAACTGGAACCTCATAAAGAAAACGACCAATATTTGTTGTATATCAATCAGGAAACCGGACAACTCGATTTCGCGAATTATACGGTAAGAGGGCTGTACTTGCCAGCTCCCGGAAGTATTTACGGTTCTATCCGATTTTCCAATCGAAAAACGACACAAGATGGGATAACCTATCCTGGCACCATGACTATTCAATTGAACAAACTAAAAAAGGAAAAACGGTTTGCCCATCGTATATCCATAAACCAATTGAGGTTGAACAACTTTGCTTTGGAACAGCTTTATCCCATCAATGAACTGGAGTATTTGGGAGATACAAAAAAGGAGAAATAGTTTTGTTGTTGTGAAGCAGAAAAAAAAGGAGGCCATTTGGCCCCCTTTGTTTAGTCAACAGAATTCTTCACAACGAGATGTCTTTGGCATTGCTCCATTCAATCACGTTTACTAATTGTCCATTAGAATAGGTAACTTCACGGAGTGCCGTTCCATTGATCTTCCAGAAGAACCATTCTCCGTTGCGTTTCCCTTCTACATAATGGCCAATAGCGATCTTTTTTCCATTTTCGGCAAACATTATCCATTCGCCATCCAATTTACCTCCTCTAAAGTACCCCTTTTGGGCGACGCAACCATTTTCATGGTAATAGGTGGCTTTTATCATATCGTTTCCTAGCACTTTATACTTGGGCTCCTTTTTTTGAGCATTTGCACAGGAAGTATAGGCCAGGGCCACTAGTACTATTAATTTTACTATTCTCATTTTTTCTGATTTTAATTGTTGATATTGATTGTTCCTCTTGTACGTTTTCTAATTAAAGAAAGCGGTACTGTCAAATCTTCGTTGTCCTGCCCATCGTACTCTTCTCGTTTGTGTCATGTTAGAAAAGTACCAGAACCTTCTTTCCCCTGTCGGGGTCTTCTTGAATGTTGTTTTCATGTTTTTACTTTTAATTATTGATTGATGATTGTTTTTTTGAAGCAATTGCTTCGGTAAAGAATTCTGGAACAAAGGAATGCGAAGTGCAGACGTCGTACTAGCACGATTCTGGCAAAAACGATAGCTCTTGTAGCGGGAAAGAAATGAAAAAAGTAAAACTATAAATGAGGTCGCAAAAACTATAAACCAGGTCTCAATCCTCTGATTTTGAGGTTTCTTTTGGGGTTTGTCCAAAAGCTTCCACATAGCATTTCGTAAAGTAAGAAGGACTTGAAAAACCTACCTGGAAGGCAATATCCGAAACCCGGCCTGCTCCCTTTTCCAACAATTGTTTGGCACGCTCCAGCCGATATTTGCGCAAAAACAAACTTGGGGATTGGTCGGTTATGGAAATCATTTTACGGTGCAATTGTGAGCGGCTAAGATGTACCGTTTGGGCCAGTTGCTCTACCCCAAAATTTTCATCTCCAATATTCTTTTCGATGTCTTCGATCAGTTTTTCAAGGAATTGTTGCTCCATGGA
>JANQHL010000147.1 GCA_028277085.1 Flavobacteriaceae bacterium | reverse complement strand
GATTTACAAGCGGAACCAAAAAAATGATACTCAATAGAATGGTGATACCGCTTCGGATCATAGGTTGGAATTTTTGAAGCACAAAACTATTTAATATCCCAATGCAAAAAAGGAATTCAAGGTTAAATGCTCCGCATTATTGTTATTTTTAGCCTATGAAATACATTGCTGCCATTGGCAAGTACTTTATAATGGTGTGGGAAGTTTTTAAAAAACCTACCAAATGGCCTATCATGCGGTCATTGATCTTAAAGGAAATTGATGAGCTTATTTACGGCTCTATGGGGATTATCATCTTTATTTCCTTTTTTATCGGCGGTGTAGTAACCATACAAACCGCATTAAATTTAACCAGCCCATTCCTTCCTAAAAGCTTGATTGGCTTTGCCACGCGACAATCCGTTATTTTGGAGTTTGCTCCTACTTTTACTTCTATTATCATGGTAGGGAAAGTAGGGTCATATATTACCTCCAGTATCGGAACGATGCGGGTTACAGAGCAGATTGATGCCCTGGAAGTTATGGGGGTGAACTCTATCAACTATTTGGTATTCCCCAAGATCATTGCGATGCTTTTTTTTCCATTTGCTGTGGCCATTGCCATGTACATAGGCGTATTGGGCGGTTGGATTGCCGCGGTTTTTGGAGGATATGCTCCCAGTGGAGAATTTATCAAGGGCCTGCAAATTGATTTTATCCCCTTTCACGTAACCTATGCCTTTATCAAAACCCTGGTCTTTGCTTTTGTGATCGCAACTATGCCTTCCTATTTTGGCTATTATATGCGAGGAGGGGCGTTGGAGGTGGGTAAAGCGGCAACCACCGCTTTTGTCTGGACCAGTGTGGTCATTATCATCCTGAACTATGTACTTACCCAATTACTTTTAGGCTAATGATAGAAGTGGATAACCTACATAAATCTTTTGGAGAAACCCATGTTTTGAAAGGAATATCGACCAGTTTTGAACAGGGAAAGACCAATCTCATCATTGGTCAAAGTGGTTCCGGAAAAACTGTTTTTCTGAAGTGTCTGTTGGGCCTTTTTGAACCCGAGCAAGGCGATATTCGATACAGCGGACAGTTATATGCCGATTTAAGCAGGGCTGAACGTCGCGACTTACGCCAGGATATGGGCATGGTGTTTCAGGGAAGCGCGTTGTTCGATTCCATGACAGTGGAAGAGAACGTGCGTTTTCCGCTGGAAATGTTTACCAAAAAAAACAAAGAAGAGATGAAAGAACGGGTAGATACCGTTCTGGAACGTGTGAACCTCGATGATGCCCATGATAAGTATCCGGCGGAAATCTCTGGGGGGATGAAGAAACGGGTGGCTATTGCTAGGGCTATTGTGATGAATCCTACCTACCTTTTTTGTGACGAGCCTAACTCAGGCCTGGACCCTAAAACTGCTATCCTCATCGATAACCTGATCCAGGAAATCACCCGGGAATTCAATATCACCACAGTAATCAATACCCACGATATGAATTCTGTAATGGAAATTGGTGAAAAAATTATCTTCCTAAAAGATGGTTTTAAGGAATGGGAGGGTACCAATAAGGAGATCTTCAAAACAGATAACGAAGCGGTCACCAATTTTGTCTATTCCTCGGAGTTATTCAAAAAGGTACGGCAGATGTATCTGGAAGAAAGAAACTAGAGTCTGAGGTTGTAATATTAACTCAATCTTAATTTACTGAATGTCCCCAATTTGGGATTTTTTATCAACTTTCCAAAAAAATCCAGCCATGCACTTTTCCCGCTTTTTCATTCTTTTATTTTTGACGTTTGCAACAAGTATTGCTCAGGACAAACCCACCATTTACATTGATATTCCCACAGCGCAAAAGCCCTGGAATCATATCGACTGGAACAATTCGCCTGAGCAGTTTCAATTTGCCATTGTAACCGACAGAACTGGGGGTCTTCGCCCTGGCGTCTTCCCGGTAGGGATCAAAAAACTGAATTTGTTACAACCGGAATTTGTGATGAGCGTAGGGGATTTGATTGAAGGCTATACCAAAGACACTATACAATTGAATGCGGAATGGAAGGAGTTTATGGGTTTTATAGATCTGTTGGAAGCCCCTTTCTTTTACGTACCCGGCAACCACGATATCACTAATGCCGTAATGGAGGAAAAGTGGAAGGAACTTTTTGGA